>WRMS01000109.1 GCA_009777025.1 Clostridiales bacterium
AGCCCTCCCCCGGCGGCGGCTCCTGTTCCGGCATGTATCCCGCCAATTCCATGACCTGCCTGACGGAAGCCCTGGGTATGGGGCTTCCGGGCCACGGGACGATCCCGGCGGTGAGCGGCGCCAGGAAAGCACTGGCAAAAAATGCCGGCGAAAGGGTGATGGATCTTCTTAAAGAAAACCGGAGACCAAGAGATATATTGGTACCGGCGGCCTTCACCAATGCGCTTCGCGTGGAGATGGCGCTGGGTTGTTCCACCAACACAGCGCTGCATTTGCCGGCTATCGCCCATGAAGCGGGGCTTAACCTGGATCTGGACTTCATCGACGGGATAAGCCACAGTACGCCGCAACTATGCGCGCTGAATCCCGCAGGTCCTGTATTCCTCGAAGATTTAGCTTCTGTAGGCGGAATTATGGCCGTGATGAAAGAATTGGCGGATCACGGCTTGATCGACGGCAGCGTTAAAGCTGTGGGCGCGGATTGCCTGGCGAGCATCCTGCAGAAGAGCAGGGGCGCGGACGAAGGAATCATCCGTCCTTTTGAAAAGCCATACCGGCCCGAAGGGGGTATTGCCGTCCTTCGGGGCAATCTGGCGCCGGAAGGCGCTGTGGTCAAGCAGGGCGCAGTTCCGCAGGAAATGCTGGTTTTCCACGGCCGGGCAAAAGTATATGATAGTGAAGAAGAGGGCGCGGCGGCGATCCTGGCGGGAAAAATCCAGGCGGGCGACGTGGTGGTAATCCGTTATGAAGGGCCAAAGGGAGGCCCGGGTATGCAGGAAATGCTTACGCCAACGGCGACGCTTATGGGGCGAGGCTTAGGGAGTTCGACTGCTCTCATCACGGACGGCCGCTTTTCCGGTGTGACCCGGGGCGCGGCAATCGGCCATATTTCACCGGAAGCGGCTGCGGGCGGCCTCTTGGCTTTGGTCAAGGACGGGGATATGATCAGCATCGATATTCCGGCCAAAAAACTGGAACTGTTGCTGGACGATGCAGAGATCGAAAAGCGACGTAAGGCATGGCCTGGTCCGCCTGACCGCGGATTCGGCGGATACCTTGCCCGTTATGCTATGCAGGTGCGTTCTGCTGCACAGGGCGCCATTCTCAAAGCGCCGGGCGATTGAGCACAGGAGATCAAGAGAGGAGGCGTTATGGTGAAACGCACATTTGCCGTGCTGGTGGAAAATAAGCCGGGCGTTTTGTCGAAAGTCGCGGGGCTTTTTTCCCGCCGGGGCTATAATATTGAAAGTCTGGTCGTCAGCGAGACGGAAGACAGCTCGGCCTCCCGGATGACGATCGTTGTGGAAGGGGATATGCGTATCCTGGAGCAGGTTGGCAAACAGCTCAACAAGCTGATCGACGTCATTAAGGTCAACGATATCACCGAAGAAGAGACAGTGGAGCGCCAGCTTTGCCTGATCCGTGTGACGACAGAGGACCAGGGCAGCCGCCAGGAGATCATGCAGATCACGGAGGTTTTTCGCTGTCATGTGGTGGATATCAGCCGCAAATCATTGATTGTGGAAGCCACGGGCGACGAAGACAAAGTACAGGCAGTCATCCGTTCCCTCAAGCCCTTTGGCATCACCGAACTTGTACGAACCGGGAAAGTCGCGATGATCCGGGGTATGCAATAGTAACCAGTAAAGGACGACGAGTATGTTGACAGGTGCGGAAATAGCGATTAAAGCATTGGAAAGAGAAGGCGTTGAACTGGCGTTTGTCTATCCGGGCGGCGCCAATCTGGAAATTTTGGATTGTCTGTGGCGATCCGCTATCCGGCCGGTGCTGGTCCGGCACGAACAGGGTGCGGTTCATGAAGCCAGCGGTTACGCCAGGGCAAGCGGAAAGCCAGGCGTATGCCTTGTCACTTCCGGTCCCGGCGCCACGAATCTGATCACAGGGATTGCGGCTGCCGGCATGGATTCTGTGCCTCTGATCCTCATTACCGGGCAGGTTTTGGCGTCGATGGTAGGAACCGACGCCTTTCAGGAAGTGGACGTAACCGGGATTACCCATCCAATCACGAAACACAATTATCTGCTGAATGACGTCAACAGGATCGCGCAGACAGTGAAAGAGGCGTTCCACATCGCAACGAGCGGACGCCCGGGGCCGGTACTGATTGACTTTCCCAGGGATGTAGCCTGCGCGAATTCCCCGGTTACGGAAGCAGAGACGGTTCAGCTCAGGGGCTACAAGCCGAATCTGAAAGGGCATACCGGACAAGTCAGACAGGTCATCCGGCTCCTTGGCGAATCCAAACGCCCGGTTATCGTCGCCGGAGGAGGCGTCATCGGCTCGCGCAGTTGGGCCGGGCTTCGTACGTTGGCGGAAAGCCAGGATGCGGCGGTAGTCCATACCCTGATGGGCCTGGGCGCTATGCCGTATGACCATCCGCTGGTATTAGGAATGGCCGGCGTACACGGATTGGCTTGCGCGAATGCATGTATACAGAAATCCGACCTGGTTATCGGCTTAGGTACGCGCTTCAGCGACAGGCTAACTTGCAGCGTGCCGGGCTTTGCCCCTCACGCCAGGATCGTCCATATCGATGTAGATCCCGCAGAAATCGGAAAGAATATCCGGGTCGATGTGCCGCTGGTCGGGGATCTAAAAATCGTCCTGGAGCAGATATTGGAAAAACTGACGCCGCTCAAACGACCGGAATGGGTGAGCGAAATCGCCGCAATGAAAGAAATGCCGATACCCGGCAGCAAAATCACCGGGGGGCTTTCTCCCATTGTCGTCATAGAGGCTTTAGCCAAAGTCCTGCCATCCCAAGCAATCGTCACAACGGACGTGGGACAGCATCAGCTCTGGGCGGCACAAAGACTGCCTCACCGGCGTCCCGGGAAGTTCTTGTCTTCGGGAGGGCTGGGCGCCATGGGCTATGGTATACCGGCAGCCATCGGCGCCAAGCTGGCCTGTCCCGGAGACCCGGTTGTCGTCATCACCGGAGATGGCAGTTTCCAAATGGGTATGCCCGAATTAGGCACAGCGAAAGAGCAGCACCTGCCCATTAAGATCCTGCTTCTGAATAATGACACGCTTGGCCTGGTCAGACAGCTCCAGAAGTACTACAGCGATCAAAGATATGTCGCCGTCAACTTCAGCGGCAATCCGGATTTCGGCGGTCTGATCCGGGCGTATGGGGGCAGTTACTATCCAGTAACCCAAGAGGCGGAGTTGGGGCCGGCTCTAGAGGCTTTCCTCAACGACCCCGGGCTGACCCTTATGGAAACCAAGGTCGCCCCGGAAGAGAATGTATTACCCATGGTGCTTTCCGGTCAGACGCTGGATCAAATGGAAGGATAATGCCATTCCTTCCGCAGCGCTTCTTTCAGCATGGATCGGATATGGGTAAGCCGGCGTTTGATCGTACTGATCGATCTGTTGGTTTTTCTGCTGATTTCAAAGTGGGTCATCAAATCGCCATATTTCATCTGAATCATCTGCCGGTCGGCCTTCTCGAGGGTATAGAGCCAGCTCCGGACAAACTCCTCGGTATCCGACAAAGGCGTTCCCGGATACGTCGGAAATAGGACGCTGCGCATTTGGTCTTCAGCAGGGAGCGGATTGTAACGGAGCAGGTTAAGCTGCGCCTGACGATTGCCATGGCGTATCGCGATGCGGGTGACCCAGCGCAAGAAGCTGCTGGGATCCCGCAAATCTCGCTGCATTTCAAAAGCCTTCACAAAAGCTTCCTGGGTGATTTCCTCCGCGAAATCCCAATCCTTAAACAAGTGGAAACAGGTATGGCAAACACTTGAAAAGTGTGCAAGATACAGTTGCCCAAAATCTATCATTCATGAGTCCTGGTAATTATTCCGCAAGCGGCGCTTCCCTCAGCCGGTTCGGCGCTGTGACTGCTTCTCGGTGATCAGCGTCGCAAGCCTTTCCACCATCGTCTGCAGCTCTGCCGCGTCAGGGCCCTCCGCCATAACCCGGATCAGCGCTTCTGTGCCGGAGGGGCGCACCAGCAGCCTGCCCCGGTTGGACAGCGCGTTTTCTGTTTCGCCGATGGCTTTACGGATGTCCGGGTCAGTGTCCCAGCCTTCTTTGGTATCGACTGTGGCGTTCACAAGGACTTGAGGGAGACGCTGCATCTGTCCGGCAAGATCGTCCAGGGATCTGCCGGTCTCTTTCATAACCGACAGCAGGCGAAGGGCGCTGAGTATCCCGTCGCCGGTAGTGGAATCCCGGAGAAGTATGAGGTGACCGGATTGTTCACCACCCAGAGAGGCGCCTTTCTCCAGCATCTCCTGCAATACGAAACGATCTCCTACCTGGGTTTCCAGCACTTCTACGCCGGATGCCTCAAAAGCTTTTCTTAAACCGAGATTGCTCATGACGGTTGTCACCACCGGACCTTTGAGTTCTCCCCGCTGCAGCATATGTAGCCCCAGAATGACGAGTATCTGGTCGCCGTCAATCGCATTGCCCCTATGATCTACTGCCATAAGTCTATCGGCGTCTCCATCGAAAGCAAGACCTGCCTGGGCGCTCCACTCGGGCGTCGCCGACTGGAGACTCTCCAGATGCGTGGATCCGCATTCCAAATTGATGTTCCGGCCGTCAGGCTGGTCATGTATGCTAATCACCTGTGCGCCTGCCTGGCGCAAAGCCATAGGACCCAGTTCGCTGGCGGCGCCGTTGGCGCAATCCACTACGACGCGTAATCCATCCAATCGGACGCCAAGTTGCCCGGTTAAGTAATCCACATAAGGTTGAGCGCCATCCGGGAAAGCTTTCTTCCAGCCCGTTTCCCGGCCGCTCGGACGTTGATCCGGGACAGGCGGATGATCGATATATTCCTCAATCGCTTCCAGTATAGGATCATCCAGTTTATATCCCGCATTGCTGAAAAACTTGATGCCATTATCCTCAGCTGGGTTATGCGAGGCCGATACCACAGCGCCGATACAGCCTTGCGTCCGTCCCGCGAGATAGGCCACAGCCGGGGTAGTGAGAACGCCGCCGTCGAAAACATGGATTCCGGCAGAACAAAACCCTGCAGCCAGGGCGCTTAGGAGCATGGGGCCGGATTGACGGGTATCCCTGCCGATAAGTACGCTATGGCCAAGCTCTTTCTCGCGGAATACAGTACCCGCAGCAATCCCAAGGCGCATGGCGAGTTCCGGGGAAAGATCTCTGTTGGCTATGCCTCTCAAGCCGTCGGTTCCGAAGTATTGCATAGTAGCCCTCCTTATTGTGAAAAAACCTGAATGCTTTCGTTATCGATTTGCGTAACCAGAAATTCTTCGGGAACTTCCACGAAAAGCCGGTAGCCCTGCGCGCCCGGCAGTTCGCCGTTCAAATCTACATAGGCTTTGATATCAATAAGCAGTTCCTCTCCCGAGGTCACGCTGTCGAACGCTTCGGGATACGCGGATAGGGTGACGTCTACCGTCGCCGGGAATGTTTCGAAGAAGGCGCCTTCCGGCGCGTTGCGAACTTGAACAGGTATCCCTTCCATTGTCCGGCGAGTGAGATTTTTCTCGATCCGTATGGTGATCTCGACTTCATTTCCTTCCAGAACCGACACGCCCGGCGGCGCCACCAGCCTGACGGGGCCATGATAAGTCTCGGTCATCGCGGAGAGGTCGATGGTTTCCGTATTTAGAAATTCTATTTGGCTGACCGCCGAATAGGAACCGGTGATTTTTACCGTGGGGGGCTCAACTTCCATCCCGGCTACGATGTAGCGATTGTCCACGTTGCCGGAAAGCGCTGTACGGACGGAAACACTTTTGGAAGAAAGGCTTTCGGAGATTTCCACATGCACGACAACGGAAGCCGCTGACAGGTCGATGCGGCTGCTGTGGAACTCGACATTGTTCCTGTCCAGCAACACAATGGGCAGCTCTGCATAATAACTGGCCGTTCTCCCGGATAAATCCACAGTGATCGAAGCTTCCGTGATTTGATCCAGAACCCGTTGGGGGCCTGAAAGGAGAATGAAGGAAGGGTCAAGTACCGGTTCTAAATAGCTGAAGCCATCTCTTACAGTATGGAGGGTATGACAAGTTACCGGCAGTTCCTTTGTCCCCAACATATCGACGGAGAGTTCAACTGTTTCCGGCCGCACATAAACCGTAGACAAACCGCTGGGCAAGGTAAAATAAATCGGATAGCTTTCTATACCGGGTTTTGCGTTACTCAAATCCACATAAGCGTTTAAGTCCCTGGCGGCAGTTAAGCTGATGGTAGACCGGTTGCCGCTTAAGCGTATTTCCGTAGTACCCGGTGAAGCTTCCAGCAAATACGTGTTGGCAAGGCCGGTCACAGCGACATTCACTGTAAATGTCCGTTCATTGATAGGGTTCTCTGTGCTCGATACATAAAACAGCAGAAAAATAGCCATAACAACCGATAGAATGCCATAAAATAGATTGCTGTCGAAAAATTTCTTCATTAGCGATTCCTATTTCTTTATGATATTTTTCCGCCAGTCCGAAAACAGGGAAAACGCGTTCCCCGAAGCCGGACGCCGAAATCGTTCCAGGAGCATGGACCGCAAAGCGTCGTCATTCAAGTAACGGGTCATCCGGCCTTCTTCCACCACGCTGATTACGCCGGTTTCTTCTGAAACTACGATAATGAAAGCGTCGGACACCTCTGACAGCCCCAAAGCGGCGCGATGCCTAGTACCCAAATTCTTGCTGATGTTGGGGTTTTCCGATAAAGGCAAAAAGCATCCCGTAGCATGGATCCGATGACCCCGGATGATTGCCGCGCCGTCGTGGAGGGCGGCTTTCGGATAGAACAGATTCTCCAGCAGTTCACTGGAGACCTCCGCATCGATTAAGGTGCCGGTATCCGCATAGTCGTTTAGACCCGTCTCCCGCTCCAGCACCAGTAAGGCCCCGGTTTGCGATTTGCTCAGAAGCTGCACGGCGCGAATGATCTTCTCCACCACCCGCTGAAAGGTTTCCTGATCCATGACCTGATGACCGAAAAAGCGGCCTTGCCCAAGCCTTTCCAAGGTCTTTCTGAGTTCGGGCTGGAAAATAATGGGGAGCGCAACGATCAGCATGGTTTGAAATTGAGACAGCAGCCAACTGACGGTCTCCAGACGCAAGGCATTGCTAATAAACGCCACGATTAACAGTACAAGGAGACCTTTGAGAAGCTGGATGGCCCTGGTCTGCCGGACCATGGTTATCAGTTTGTAAAATACATAAGAAACGATGGCGATATCAACAGCGTTTCTTATCGTTATTGAGTCCATGATCCTCTCAAGCATGATCGGGCTCCTCGGCAAGGTTTGTGTTTTGTACATT
>WRMS01000110.1 GCA_009777025.1 Clostridiales bacterium
CGCCATCCCGCAGGGCGCGGCGCTGCAAATCCCCTACACGCTGACCGGGGGCGCGGCCGACAGCGTCACGGTTTCAGCGACGAATCAGAGGAGCAGTGCGACGGTCTCCGGCTTTAGCGTCACTGCCGCAAACGCAGCCAGCGGCACAGTCAATGCGCCAAATACCCTCGCCGTCGGTATCTATACTGTGACGGCTACGGCAACCAACGCAGCCGGATCCAGCAGCGCCTCCTTTATCCTCGAAGTGACGGCTATGCTGGAAGCCCCCATGATCACGATCAAGGACGGCCCTTACGTCATCCCGCAGGGCGCGACGTTGCAGATCTCCTACACGCTGGCGGGGGGTGCGGCGGACAGCGTCACGGTTTCAGCGATGAATGAGAGGAGCGGCGCGACGGTTGCCGGCTTTAGCGTCACAACCGAAGGCGTAAGCGGCGGCACAGTCAACGCCCCGGGCAGCTTAGCCGCAGGCTACTATAGCGTGACGGTTACGGCAGCCAACGCAGCCGGATCCAGCAGCGCCTCCTTTATCCTCGAAGTGACGGCTACGCTGGAAGCTCCCGTGATCACGATCAAGGACGGCCCCTACTATGCCACACAGGGTGCGATACTGCAGATCCCTTACACGCTGACGGGGGGCGCGGCCGACAGCGTCACGGTCACGGCAGCCAATCAGCGAAGCGGCGCGACGGCCTCCGGCTTCAGCGTCACAACTGCAGGCGCCACAGGCGGCACAGTCAACGCCCCGGGCAGCTTAGCAGCAGGCTACTATAGCGTGACAGCCACGGCAACCAACGCAGCCGGATCCAGCAGCGCTGCCTTTACCCTGATTGTGGAGACAGCGGGCGACCCGCCGGTGATCTCCCCGGGCGGACATAACTTTAGCTTTGAGGTGTACATTGGCGGTCAATTCTTGAACGAGACGATCACCGCCTCCGGCACAACCCCTATCACCTGGTCGCTGCTGGATTCAGACACGATGGCCCTGCCCGGATTTATCTCCCTCAACGGGCAGACCGGGGAATTGAGCGCTACCACTCGAGGTCCGGCGGGAACCTACTATTTCAGGATACAAGCGACAAATAGCTTCGGTTCCGACGTCCGGGACTGTGCGCTGGTTGTGCGGACGGATACGTCCGGCGATAGGGATTTCGATATCTTCAGGCCGATTGATCCCCTCACACCGGTGGAACCCCTAAGACCGGTGGAACCCTTAAGGCCAGTAGAACCCCTTAGACCAGTAGAACCCCTAAGGCCGATTGAACCCGTAAAGCCGGGTTTGGTCCAGCAGCAAAGTCTTACGTCGCAGTTTTCAGATTCTTCCGATGTGCTGCGGGCGTCATCTTCCTCTGGAAGGGCAGGCGAAGGCGGGGGGGCAGCGCGATTAGCGGTTTCACAGCTTGGTTCGCAGTCTGTATCCACGCATGCCGCTACTGCCATGCAGCAGCAGATGCAGCAGGGACTCCAGCAACCAGAACTCCAGCAGCAGCCGAATCAAACGATCCCCAATCTGGAATTCGGGCTGACGGGACCATTATCAGAACCTGCGGTTATACAAAAGAGCCAGGCAAGCAACGGCGGCGGCTTCACCCTGCACGACCTCGACGTCAAGCGCCATATCGGGGCTTCGGCCTTTGGCCGCTACCAAGGCACGGCCATGCTGGATATCGGTTATACCGGCGTATTGGTTCCGGTAGGCATAGCCAACGCGCAATTCACTGGCGCGGGACCCGCTGACACAGTGACGACGATGACGGCAGGCACAATCTATATGCCGGAGCCATTCTACATCGAAAGCGCAGGCGTGACACTGCTGCGCCTGCGTCTGGAGGCAGGCGGCTTCACGGCGGAAGTCAGCGGATATATGGAAAGCGCGAATGAGGGGAAGAACCTGGCCGGTGATCTGGATATGCTGGTATTCACAGACGCCGAGCTTCGGAAGGGGCAAATCTGGATATTTGATAATGTACCCATCGTTCGCTATGAACAGTTTACCTTCTGTCCGACTGCAGCGTATATTATCTACAACCCTGCCTTGCGGAGCAACCTTTCAGGCGGCGCCATCAGCCAGGATTCCGTTCTACTGCTTGGCGGGAGCGGCAATGCGCACGCCTTAATGAAATCGCCCCTGGAAACCTTGGATAACCGGGACCTTTCCTTCCTCATCACCAGGGAAATCGGTTTTGACCGGGATGGCAGCGTCAGGGAGGGTGTGATCGCAACAGATATTCATAGTTCCCATCAATCGCTGCAGTTGCTGGTCCCCGGCGGCAGCATGCTGCGCGTTGACCAAGCGGCCCTGTCCTTCCGTGACGGAGGCGTCAGTCCGGACGGCGTCCTCAAGGGCAGATTGATCCTGCCCTTTGAAAACCCGGCTGGTTTTACTACCGCCGAGGACGTCGAGGCGCCGGGCGTATATTACAATGGGCATAAGGAGAAAACCGACCTGGACGACTTGTTGCATACCCTGTTTGGTATGGACGACGGCTTGCCGGCGCATCTCGTTAAACAGTTGCAGGACAGGCTGATTCAATGGGGGAAAACAGTGCAAAACAGCGGCTTGCTCATTGTACCCAGGGATACGACGATGCAAGACCACTGCGCATATGCGACCATCGATATCGCAGACTGGAGCGGCGCCGGCTTCATCATGGCGCAGGCTGAGATCACCGCTGTGAATATCGCGGACCGGGGGCTGAGCGATGTGCAGCTTCAGAGGGACCAGGGCTTTATCCTCCGCAGTGCGCCGGAGCCGGAGGGTGGTTACGGGGGTATCTTCAGACAACCGGAAAGGATTATCGACGTAACCGAGGGTATTTTCAGCAGCCTGGATCTGGATCGCGGCACTATGGATCGCGACAGCGTGGATTTGGCAGGACGCCCGGGCACTGACTTGGATCCGGATCGCTATGCAATAGTTGGCGGCCTAAGGGATGCGACAGAATTACCAGATATTTCCTGGCATCTGGATAATGGCGTCAGGGATTTTGCCGAACCAGCGTATGTCACCGTGGACCTGGACCGTGACCGTCACATGGCCGCGTCAAGCGGCAGGGCGGCAAATGGGGGTTCGTCCGATCCGCTTACGCCGGACGAATGCTACGAAGACTTTTGGGTGGGCGTCGTCTACTGGGGCGGTACCCTCACTGCGCCGCCGAAATATGTGCAAAGCAAGCCTGATGAGAGCGGCAGGCCGCGCCCCATCACCTTCCGCCTGGCGCCCGGGGCGATGATCTACGACCTCAATGGCTTCAACTATCAAACCTTCCTCTACGCGCCTACGGAAGAAGGCGTGGAGGGCGCGTTTGGCGATAAACTAGGCAATTTCCAAAACGTATGGATCCACGACGTCATGGTGGACTTGTACAACAACAAGGTGGACTTTGAGATTAACGCGACGGTTTCGGTGGATTTCCTCATGGGCAATACAGTAAAAGCCAAGCTCTATACCCTCAGGGAACCAGAGGAAATCGACGGGAAGATAGTAGAGGCGGGGACTTTCCTTTGTTCCTTGGCCCCCACCCTGATCGAGCACGCCTTCGCCCCTTGGATGCACCTCGCCATCGACGGGGGCTGGTTTGAGGAAGGAGGCATGCGCATCAGCGGCGCGCTGATCTTGCCCCCTACGAATCAAGGCTTCGAATTCGACGTGTCGTCGGAGGAACCTCTGCGCTTCACCGACATGCGGATCCCGCAGGATCGCACGGATACCGTCGATAGCAAGGCTTACGGCTATATAGCACTAGACGAGCCCACAAGGGTGCGTTTCCGGGGCTTCACCATGGAAGCCCGTATCCTGGACGTCGAAGCCCGGTCCGTCTTTCCCGGTATCCGTGTAAACCCGGGTGTGGTGGATTGGGATACCTCACTTTTCAATAATCTCAGTATGGATGCGGCGTCCGAACCCAGCTACCAATTCATTCGGAATGACAATCTTGAGGTTTTGCCCGAAGTGAGCCTGCAAACTGTGCCGGGCATGGAAGCACAGCCGGGGCCAGGCATTCTGCGCAATCCGGATGTACTTCTCGAGCCGGGTGTACCAAACATGCCTGCATTGCCCGGCGCCGCCTTGAACAGGATTAGCCTGATCGGGGCGACGGTGCTGTCCGACAACATTCCTCTCACCGAGGAAAGCCTCGACTATATCGTAATGGAAGCCTGGCGCGATGGCGACGTCGTCGTCACGCCACCTTTAGGTACGCCCAGCCTGCCTTGGGATTTGGCTGTCAACTTTGACGAATCCACCAGCGTCCTGGCTACTACATTTGACGACGCGTTCACCGTAGGCACGATGATCAAGCCATCTGCTCAGGTGAACGAAGGGATGGTGATCAATGTCGCCAGTGCCGGAAACAGTGGCTACGGCGGCGCCAGCGGGCAGATTACTTTCCTCGGGAACCGTGGGCAGCGGGAGGATCAGGACGCCGGGTACAGGACGCTCTCCGGTTCTGGTTCTGAAAAGCATTCCAACGTCTATGATAATCCCCAGCGCTTCAATGAATACGAGTTATTTAAAAATTCGAAACAGGAGGGAATCTTCGGTTTCCTGGACGCCCTGGGCGCTGTGCCTTTCGACTATGAGATGCGCATGGGTTACGACAGAGAGCTGGGGCGCCACTACTTTGCCATGGGACTGATGTATACGGGCCCGGAACTTTATTTCGGCCCAGGCAGTATAGACCATGTAGCCGGCATCGTCCTATACAATATGGAAGTGGAGCGCGACCCGGCGAATTATAACCGCTTTCTATTTCCTTACGAATTGGAGAAAGTCAGAGAACACATTATCACCATGAACGTCTACGAAGGGAGAGATACAAAGTTTGCCGCGGCTATCCACGGCACGATGACCATTGCTAAACTCGGCCAGATCAAAAACATGTACTTCGCTTTCGAGAGCGGGCCCATCGTGGAAGCCGGCGGGGATTTCGCGGTACCCTTAAATCCCCTTGCCCTGCTGGACGTCAGTGACAACGTAGCGAGCTATACCGATATCGGCTATGTGATCGTCATGTACAACCACCCAGACCGGCATTTCTTCATTCACGCGGACGTGAATGTGGATGTGCTGGGCTTTAAGGTAACCGGCGCCATCCGGCTGGATCAAACCCCGAAGCACTTTGGCATCTATGTAGGCTATCCCGATCTGTTGACAGCCGGGATCGATATCGACGCGGGCTTCATCAAAGCCTGGTCCACAGTGGGCGTGGGCTACACCCTGCAGTTTGCGGAGAAGGCGCAGGGCGGTTCCTACATGTCGGCGAAGATCGCGTATGACATGGGCTTTGAGGCGAAGGTCTGTATTGTCTATGTGTCGGGATACCTGCAGTATGGCATGGCTGGGGAACTCCGTTTCGACCAAGGCGACAGTTTGGAACTGGAAGCCTGGCTACGGGGCGGGATGAAGGGCGGTATCGATGTGGGCAAGAAGTTTGATATCATCAGCTTCCACCTCGACGCCAACGGCAAACTGACCTTCAACCGTTCGGCATGGGTACTTGCCGCAAAATGCGAAGTGGGCTATTCTCTGAATCTACTGTTATACAAGTACAAGGGTTCCGTCTCGGTCGACTTCAAGCAGACCCTGGGCTAAGGTGTTAGCATATTTGTAACGTGGGCTGCCGCCCACAACCCAAGCGAAGCGGCATCCCCTTGGTAAAATGTTTTGATGGGGTTAACCACCCCAAACCCCGTCGGGATTCACGGCAAAGCCGCTCATCCCTTCCGCTTCGCGGCGCTGCGTTACCGCAGCGTTAGCAACTGACACTTTTGACTTCTTGTTTTAAATTGATGCCTTTAGGGTGTCAGTTACTATAGAGTTATATAGTCGCGTCAGCGGACAAATTTTGCTTGAACTCCGGAATTAGTCATTAAAATCAGCGGCCCGCCTGTTCTGAACGATATCAGAGGCAATATAAGCGGCGACTTCCAAATGCCGGGGATCATTCGCATAGACGTCATATGCGTCTTCGTCTTCAAACAAACTATTGATTACGATTTGGCCATTGCCATCCGTATTATAATGGTCGCGTTCTACATCCATCTGAAGCAGCCCGGGAATCACGCCGACGAGGGCTTCCAAATCTGTTTTCATTTTACTAAATAACGTGCCTTTTTCTCCGTCACTCAAACCGTCCTTAAAATCAAAGATGACAATGTGACGGAACTTATTGGCGATCTTCGTTATTTCCGGCTCAAAATAATCGCCGGCCCGCCTGTTTTGAACGATATCGGAGCCGATATACGCCGCAATTTCCAAATGCGTCGGGTTACTGGCATAGGCCATATAGGCCGCTTCGCTTTCAAATAAGCTGTTGATGACCAATTGTCCTTCTTCATTGATTCCCGGATTACGCGAATCTTTTACAACGTTCATTTCCGCTATGCCATCAATAACTTCTGTCAGCCCCTCCAAATCCGTTTTCATTTTATTAAATAGGGTATCTTTTTCTTCCTCGCTCAAGCCTTCTTTGAAGTCGAAGATAACGATATGGCGAAAACTTTGCGCCGCGGCTACAGGCGCCTTTTCTTCTTCAACATAATCGGCGGTTGTCAAATACGCTGTTTTGCTTTCATTATCCCATTCCAGTCCAGCGTCGAAAACCTCAGAGACCCCTCTAAGTTGGATGTAGATCCGCCCGTCATATAGCATTGTACTGGTATCGGTCATTTCTCCGTTGACGACAAGCTTTGCATAATCAAAGATAACGCTGATTGTTTCGTTTGTCGCGGCAAACGCCAGTGTTGACCAAATGAGAATGATTCCTGTTAATACCCCTGCGACGTACTTTTTCATAAATTCACATTCCTTTCTCCTTTTTAATGCTATATTATACACATAATACTAACATTCCTAAGGTTTGGCAAGGGCGGGATTGTAGAATATTACACAATCGTCAATGGGCGTCCGCCTGCGGAGTAAGAATCACTAAGCCGAAATAGGATGATCAGGAACGGATATACCAAATTTAACCTCATTATCATAAGAATGATTGAAAAATGAGGTTAAATGGGGTATACTATCTTTACAGGAAGGAGCGATTGAAAATGGAGTATCAGGACTTACAAAACGAATATACTTCCATGCTTCGAGACAAAACAGAGTCCCAAAAAAATCTTGCCTTGCTAAAGGATGGATACATCTCCACGAAAACGATTTCTGGTAAAAAATACGCATATCTGCAATATAGGGTAAACGGCAAACTGTTCAGCGAGTACATCAAAGACGATTACTTGCCTGAGGTTC
>WRMS01000111.1 GCA_009777025.1 Clostridiales bacterium
AAGCGGAACGCATGTATCCGAAAATGGCCGCATGGGCCGACTTTTGGACGACCTATCGTAGCGCCGGCTTCGGCGACGACGTGATCGCTATACATAGCCCGGGTGACTCAGGCTGGGATGACGCGTCGTTGTTCAAGGACGGATTCCCTGTAGTGGAGCCTGGCGTGAACGCGCTCCAGGTGTTGCTGATGGAGTGTCTGGCCATACTCGCGAAAAGGTCGTACAGCTATAAAGAAATGCAGGACAATTGGACGGCCAGGGCGAAGAAACTGACGGACACGCTGATTAATGAGTATTGGAACGGGGAAATGTTTGTCGCGAAGAAGGACGGAAAGGCGGTGGTTTCCCAGAGCCTGGCGAACTATCAGCCGATCATTCTGGGTAAGCGCCTTCCGCAGCATATCATCGACAAATGTGCGGAGAAACTCACGGAAGAAGGGCTGTGGCTTACGGAGATCGGCCTTGCCTCCGAGAGTATGCAGAGCGAACTGACGACTTTCGGCGTTTCCTTTGTGCTCGGGCGCGTCGTCGGGCCGCAGAATATGATCATGGCGGTAGGACTGCAGGCTGCGGGCAAACAGAAGGAAGCGGAAATCATCGCCCGCCACTTCTGCGACCATGTGAACCGCGAGGGCATTATCCTGGGTTATGCGCCGTATAACTACTATAAGCATAATGGCGATAAAGCCCGCCAGCAGCGCCCGCCCATCCAGGCGGACGCCTGGCCCTGGAGCCCCTGGACCGCGAACTGTTATCTGACTATGGTGACGGAAATTATCGGAAAATAAGTCAAAAGAAGGAGATGATTGTTTTGAATCTGAAAGATTACCCGAGAAAAGAGTACAACATTCAGCAACTAACGCAGCCCCCATGCTTTGATTTGCAAGGCGAACGATTCTACTTTGTAATGGACGACGGCTATGACTATGAACTGAATATACTCGACCATGAGAATCTCGAATGGAGCAAAGAGGGATCCGCGCCGAAACGCGAATTCTACAGATGCCTCAAAAGCGACGATACAACCTATATCCTGCATTATGAAGTCAAGGGCGCCGAGCAGCGGACCGGGCACACCTATGTGATCGACCGAGAGCAGCGTCTGGTGACCATGCTCCGGTGCAAGCTCGGCGAAAATCCCAAGTTCCCGATGATCGTGTCCAGCCACTTCGACTTTGGCGCCATCCAGGTGGAAGGCGAATACTTGCCCTTCAAGCGGCATTGCTACTCCAATGAAATCATGGGGACCACCGTGCAATGGCACTGGAGATCCAACTTCTTCACCCAGCATTATTATTATACCTCCGACCATTATCGGATAACCGTTCCCTCCCGGATCAGCACCGCCATGGAATTTGGCGGCGCAACCAGCAAGAAGCCCGGATCGGACGAATGGTCCCGGTATATCAAGATCAAGGAGAATATGTTTCTGTTTGTGCTGGTGGAAGCATACAGCGAGAGACTGGTAGGGGGCGCCGGCAACTTCCGGAGCAACAATATGGCCTTTTTACAAAACTACGACCGTATGTACCATGTAGGGCGATCCTTCGGGACAGGGATGCGGCCGGACGGCAGTTCATTTCCCATCAATATGCTGTTTGGCGCTTTCGGCCAACCGGTAGAACTGGATCCCGCGTTCCTTAGCTATCCCAATCCCTTCACAGTATAAGGCGGCGCCGCCGCAGGAAAGGAGCATTTACATGAACTTATCAAATGACAGCGCGAAGTACGGCGTAGGGCAGTACAGATTCGCCCATAACTATGACTTGAAGGATAAGCGCTTTACCATCGCCGCCGACGGCAAGAAGTACGGACTAACGTTCAATGGAAAGCAGGAGTTAACCTTCGATGCAGGCGATAAGCCGCTGACCATCGGTTATGAGTGCCTGAAAATTGACAAGCAAGTTTATTTCGTGCGCTTCGGGATGCGTGTGGCTGCTTTGGATACCGAAAACGGGCTGGCGACGCTGGTCCTCCCGGAAGGCTATGTCTTTGGCGTGATCGAAGGAAGCCAGGCAGCGCCGGACAAGCGCCATACCTTCTCGGAGGAAATGGTCGGAACCGCCGTACGATGGGTCTTCGGCGTCGGTAGATTCACAGACCGCATCTACTTCGAAGAGGCGCGCTGCAGAGCGTCTTTCTCGCCCAAAGAAGAGGCCTTCGCCTTCTATCGTACCAAAGCCGTCAAAATCAAGGAAGGCATGTTTCTGGTGGACGTCGAAGGACAGGTTCCCGAGTTTATCTGCGTTCCGCCGGGCAGCGACCGCATATTGGTACTGGAGGACTATGAGCATATGCTGTTTGCGGGATGCATCACCGGCAAAGCAGGAACCATCATGGTCGGCGGCTACGGCGATTTCCACGACTATGACGAGGCCTTGTTTAAGTAGAAAAAGAGCATTGGTTACGCTGTAAACATCATGAAAAGGCTGCCCCGCGGATCATTCCGTGTGACAGCCTTTTTCATGATGCAGTATCATTTTTGTGCGGCAGATTCCGCCAGGTACTGATAGGTCTTACGGGCGACCACGGATTCCTCGTCGGCGGGGATCACATGCACCTTTACAGCCGAGTCAGGCTTGGAGATGATCCCGTCAGCCGGCGGGCGCCGGTTTGCCTCATCATCCAGATCGACGCCCAGCACAGTAAGCTTTTTGCATACAGTTTCCCGTACCAAATCCGAGTTTTCCCCTATGCCGCCGGTAAAAACAAGATGATCAAGGCCGCTTAATTCCACATAGTAGGAACCAATATAGCGGATGACGTCGTTGCAGAACATTGAAATGGCCAAAGCGGCCCTTTCGTTTGTCCCGGCTTGTTCCGTGATAAAGCGCAAATCGTTGCTGACGCCGGATATGCCAAGCATTCCTCCGTTCTGATCCATACCCTGCAGGATTTCCTGCAGAGATAGGCCCTGATCCATCAGAAACGGGATAATATAGGCGTCCATATCGCCTGTGCGATTCGCGTGCATGACGCCTGTTTGCAGAGAAAAGCCAAAGGAGGTATCGATGCTCAAACCGTTTTCAATTGCGCATAAGGAGCTACTCCCGCCCAAGTGACAGGAAATGAGTTTGAACGCGCTGCCGCCGCATCGCTGTGCGATGCTTTCGGCGATATAGCGATGAGACGCGCCGTGATAGCCGAATCGTTGGACGCCGTATTGTTCAAACCACTCGTAAGGTAAGCTGTACAGCTTACGCTCCGGCGGTATGCTCCTATGGAATTCCGTCTCAAAAACACCGATCAGGGGCGTGTCCGGCAACAGTAGCCGGCATTGCCGGATCGCTTCCAGATAACAACTGTTATGGACCGGCGCTATGTTCATGTAAGCATCCATGCCGGCCAGTACCGCCTCGTCGAGAAGATGCACGCCATAGTAATCTTTAGCCAGAACAGTTTTAAAGCCGATTGCGTCGATTTGTTCTATGCTGTCTAGCACCGGAGCGGATAAGTCGGTCAGGTATTGAACAAAGAGCCGGATACCTGCGCTGTAGCTGGGAACATCTTGCTGCTCCAGTTTGACGCGATAGCCTGTGCCGGTGTTCTCATAGTGAAAAATGGCGTCCTTCCGGTCGCCTACGCGCTCGACCCTTGCCGTTGCCAGGGCTTCTTGCGACGGCATATCGTAGAGCTTGAACTTGAGCGAGGTACTGCCCACATTGCACACTAAAATGTTCATTTTATGGATCCTTTTCTTCTATATCGTTGTCCATATTCTAATCTTTCAATCTTGGATCGAGAGCGTCCCGGAGCCCGTCGCCAAAGAGGTTGAATCCGAACACAGTCAGCATGATGCACAGAGAAGGGAACACGATAAAGGGCCAGAAATCCCGGATATATCCCCGTCCGGCAGCCAGAATAGAACCCCACTCCGGCGTAGGCGGTTGTACGCCCAGCCCAATGAAACTTAATCCGGATATGGCCATGATATTGCTCCCGATCAGCAGGGTTGCATTGACTAGTACGGGCGAAAGGGAGTTCGGCAGAATGTGCTTGAGGATAATCCGCATATTCTTTGAGCCGGTCGCTCTGGCTGCTTCCACAAAGTCGCTTGTTTTGACAGATAGTATGGTCGACCTTGTCATGCGCATGCAATGCGGTATCCCAGATACAGAAATGGCCAATATGGTATTGAACGTGCCGCTGCCCAACGCGGAAGATATGGCAACCGCCAGGATAAGCGAAGGGATAGCCATGAGAATATCCAATATCCTCGTAACAGATAAGTCGACTCTTCCGCCAAAATAACCTGCAATCGATCCCAAAGCAATGCCGATAATATTGGAAAAGACGACGGACACCAGGGACACAACCAGGGATATACGGCCTCCGTAGAGCAGCCGAGTAAAAATATCTCTTCCGAAATCATCCGTCCCCATAATATGCTTACTATTCGGGTAGACCAGTACGCTCGAGTGATCCTGCGTAGCGTAGTTATAGGGGGTAATCATCGGCGCTAAAAGTATAAACGTAACCAGAATCACAATGATAATCAATCCTATCATGCCAAGTCTGTTGCGAATGAACCTTCGCCGGATATCGCCCCACTGGCTTCGTTTCTTTGCCGGTTTCTCCATGCTGTCTACCGACTTGTTAGGACCGCCGATTGCGTTGGATAGCATCATTGCGCCTCTCTTTCTGCCTGTACAAGTTTATTCACAAGATCGGCTTTTTTCTTCGGCGTCAGAAACTGCGCTTTGACACGCGGGTCGATAAACATATATGCAATGTCCACACAGAGATTGACTGTGCATACAAGCAGGGAAATGATAAAAATCGTACCGTTGATAATCGGGTAGTCCCGGCCGGTTATGCCGGACATGAGATACAGCCCCATGCCGGGTATATTAAAAATCGTTTCCACGATGATCGACCCGGAGAATATCGTGGCGATAAAAGCGCCGATAACCGTGGTGAGCGGCATCATACAATTCTTGAGCGCGTGCTTGCGAATGACGACGTTTTCTTTCAGCCCCTTTGCCCTGGCTGTGCGAATATAGTCCTGTCGTACCACGTCAAGCATGGCTGTGCGCGTCATCCTGGTAAAAACAGCGATACCGCCTCCTGCGGAGCAAAAAACCGGAAGTATCCAGTGTTTCCAGGTCGAGAGGCCTGTGATAGGCAGCCATCTAAGTACGACGCCAAAAAAAAGCGCGCATAAGAGCGCTAGTAAAAAATTAGGCGTTGCTGCCAAGATCAGGGACAATGTAGTTAAACCTATATCAATGGGGCTATACTGCTTCAGCGCGGATAGTATTCCGCAAGGCAAACCGACACACATCATTAACAGAATTCCCATTAGGCTCAGTCGCATGGTAACCGGTATCCGGTCGGAGAGTTCAAGGGAAATGGGAATGCTCGTCATATACGATCTGCCCAGATCCGCTTTTGTCGCCAGATTCAGTATATAGGTACCCAGTTGCTCCCAGTAGCCTTTATCCAAGCCCATCTGTGCGGCTTTCGTTGCGTAGTTTTCCGGCGAATAGTTGTTTGTGCCAAGGATGATCATCACCGGATCTCCCGGGCTAAAGTAAGTGATGGTAAAGACAAGCGTGATTACGCCTAGCAGAACCGGGATCATCCATAAAACGCGTTTGGTTATGTATTTCAGCATTGTCTGCGCTCTCCCTTTTCTGGACGCCATAAGCCGCCTTTATAGACGGCTTATGGCATCTGTGATGGTAGGCAATCTATTCAACAATAGAATCGGATAAATGATGGGTTTTGGCTAGGCTGCGATGTTGTTTACTCCCATGAAGATAGCATACCAAGCCTGCGAAGCTGATACATATTTCTTCCATAGACAAAGTTCCTAAGCTGCGCTTCGGTAAACACGTCTGTACGGTAAGCGATGCTGACATTGTATTCTGCGAAGGGGATATAGATGATTTCATCGAAATTGTACTGCTGAATCTCTCTGATCGCCGGTTCATAGATGGCCGGGTCTGTGTTATACACCATCGTGAACCAGAGTTCCCTGAATTTGGGATCTAGTACGCGTGTGCATGTTGTACCCGTTTCCCTGGTTGCACCGGACATAATCTCATAGGGATCGCTTAAGGGTGATCCTGTAGCCCTGAACCAGAACATAAAATCCGTACTTCCGCCGGTGTTCCACGCCTGAATGGCAGAAGCCGCATCCAAAACAGTGATGTCTGCTTCAATACCAATCTCACTAAACTGGTATTGTATGTTCTCAGAGTTGCTTTTGTACTGTTGTTCATCAGATACTGTGGTCGCAAGCCTGAGCGGATTGTTGGGACCGTAGCCTGCTTCAGCAAGAAGTTCCCTTGCCCTATCCGGATTATACTCATATTTTCCCGGGGCGAAAAAGTAGCGGGAGTTTCTCGGCAGAATGGATTCAGCAGGCGTATAAAGCGCTTGATAGGTAGTAGAACCCAGTGATTCCCAATCGACGCCCACCGCCACAGCTTCCCGCAGCCGCTTATCCTCCCATGCGGGGTAATCGAAGAAGCTAAAGACAAAATACATGGTGCAGCCTGTCGATAGCGGGAACATCTCGTAACCATCTCCGCTTGCGCCGCTTCTTATATAGCGATTGTAGTCCGGCGGCTCGGGAGAACAAAACGCAATCTCGCCTATCTCCAGGTCCATCACCATAGTTGCATAATCCTTGTAGAATTTGATGATCCATTCGTCGACATATACCGGTCCTACCTCGTCTGTATTCCAATACTCGTCCCTCGCCCGGATAACAATGATGTCTTCAGACTTGAACTCCACACATTCATAAGGGCCGCTGCCAACCGGGTAATACCATGCCATATCCTCCCAGCCATCCGCAAGGGACAGGGACCATTCCTTGCAGAGCAGATAAACCATTACGTTTTCAAAAGGCCTGAAAGGCCGATCAAATTTAAACTGTACCGTGTATTCGTCGAGTGTTATACATTCCTCCCAGATGATAGGCCCAATGGCTGCTACCTGACTTGAACCCCGGTCAATGATGCTCGTATAGCTATAGAGCAGATCCTCTGCTGTAGCATGCATACCATTGCTGAAGTAAACATTCTCTTTCAGCTTCATGATCATCGTTACGTCATCTTCATAATACCAATCTTCCAAGCATTCAGAAAAGATTTGCTTTGTAACCTGGTCGACCTTGAAGATCGCGTCAAAGACCCCATCACAAGCAGGCCAACACTCGGTCGGCGTCAAGCCTTGGATAAATCTGCCCAGCCAGCTTGTCACGCCGATTTTAATTGACAC
>WRMS01000112.1 GCA_009777025.1 Clostridiales bacterium
CGGTTATTGCCGTTGGTCGCCTTCACTTCAAATACGCCGTCGCCGATATCCAGAATGGAGACGTCGAAGGTACCGCCGCCGAGATCAAAGACCAGTATGGTTTGATCCCCTTCCTTATCAATCCCGTAAGCCAGCGAAGCCGCCGTGGGTTCATTGATGATGCGGAGTACTTCCATGCCGGCGATCTGTCCCGCGTCGCGGGTTGCCTGACGCTGACTGTCTGTAAAATAAGCCGGCACGGTGATAACCGCCTGGGTGACCTTCTCCCCGAGATACGCTTCCGCGTCTGTTTTCAGTTTCTGCAGGACCATAGCGGAGATTTCCTGGGGCGTATAGGTCCTGTCGTCAATTTTAACTTTCAGTTCGCTGCCCATCTCTCTCTTTATGGACTGAATCGTGCGTTCGGAATTGGTGATGGCCTGGCGTTTGGCCACCTGCCCCACCAGCTTCTCATCCGTCTTGGAAAAAGCCACCACCGACGGCGTGGTCCTTGCCCCTTCCGAATTGGGTATTACCACCGCCTCGCCGCCCTCCATAAAGGCAACGCATGAATTTGTTGTTCCTAAGTCAATTCCTATAACCTTGGCCATATCTATCATCCTCCCATCAAATGATCTGTTCCGCTTTGCAGAACATTTGCATATATTAACTCGCGGCTCGCGAACGATACGCTTCCCCGTAGCGTTCGCAGTATAGTCCCCGGCATTTCCTTCATCAAAATGGCGCTTCCAGAGAGTCCGCTACGTACTCTTTGCCACCTGAACCATCGCAGGTCGCAATACTTTGTCTTTGAACATATATCCTTTCCGCAAAACCACCACAACCTGATTCTCCGCCTGCCCCTCAGCCAGGCTTACCGTCATCACCGCTTCGTGGACATTCGGATCAAAAGATTTGTCCAGCGCCGGTATTTCTGTTAGTCCTTCATGGCTCAGGATATCCGTCAACTGCTTGTGAATCATCAAGTAACCATCCGCTACATTTCTGCTTTCCTCGCCCGCATTGGCTACCGCGATGGCGGCAGCGTCCAGATTATCAATGACAGGCAGCAGTTTTTCTACAATTCGTTGTGATGCATAGCGGCTCCAATCCTCTTTTTCTTTCTGCGTCCTCTTTCGGAAGTTGTCGAAATCGGCATTCAACCGCAGGTAACGGTTTTGTATAGCTTCCTTGTCATCCCGCTCTGCTTCCCCTTCCTCAGCCCCCTCGAGGATTTCCCCGTTGAGCGCTTCTTCATCCGGGTCGTCGCCTGCTGTGGCTTCCGACTCCGTCGTCCCGCTTTTCCTGCGCATTCCATTGGTTTCTGCGTCTTCAAAGAACTCTGCATCTTCTGCGAACTCTGCGTCGTCGACGGCTTCCTCAGTCATCGGCTTTCTCTCCTTGTCTTGCGGCTTTGCGTTCAATCTCTTCTTCCTCCAGTACAATCATACTTGGTTGCTACAGTTCCACCCCTTCAGACAAATACCGGCTAATGAAATCCAGCAGACCGGTGTTCCGGGAATAATCCATACGCGTCGGTCCCAGCAATCCGATCTTGCCCATGATCCGGCCATTGATGTGATAGGTCGCGGTGACCAGACTGCAGGCCGACAGGCTCTCGTTTTCGTTTTCCTTGCCAATCTTGATGGAAATGGTCTGCCGTTCCCCCTCGTCCGTTTTCAACATCAATTCTTCCATGATCCTTTGTTCTTCCAGCAGCGAGAGTACCTGTTTGACCTTATCCACATCCCGGAATTCCGGTTGATTCATAATATTCAAGGTTCCGCTCAAATACAGTTTATGCTCAAATTCCACTGTCAGCGTATCTTCAATAACGTCCAGTATCTCCCTTAACAGATGGATCTGGTCTTCCCATTGGCTACGAATATTCGCTAAGGAAATCTTTCGCCATTGCTCTACCGTCCGGCCGCACACCGCCTGGCGCAGCATATCCGTGAGCTCGTTGATATCTTTCTCCGGCAAGGCTTGCTTCAATTCCATAATCTGGTGTTCCACATGGCCGTTGTCTAAAACAAGGATGAGTACCAGCCGGAAGTCAGAGACCGGCAAAAGCTGGATGTGGGTCAGCACATTCTGGCTATAGGTCGACATAATCGTCATCGCCGTATGGTTGCTGATCTGCGATAACAGGCGAACCGCCCGCAGGACCAGGTCTTCTTTGGCTTTGATCTCCTCCCGCAAGCTCTTTCGGATATACTTTTTGATCTCTACGGTGAGGTTTTCTTTCTCCATGAGGTAATCTACATAATACCGGTATCCGATCTGCGAGGGGATCCGGCCTGCGGAAGTATGCGGCTGTTCGATCAAGCCCATCTCTTCCAGATCCGCCATTTCATTGCGTATCGTGGCGGGACTTACGCCCAAATCGTATTTTTTCGTGATGGTTCTTGATCCGACCGGTTCCGCGGTTGCGATATAATTGATGATGATCGCTTCCAGAACTTTTTTCTTACGATCTTCAAGTTGCAAGGCGCTTCACCTCCTCTCACTGGCGCTCTTATCTGGATTGTTAGCACTCTCACATTCCGAGTGCTAAATCCACAAACTAAATGTAACACGTTGAAAAAGGCTTGTCAATAGAAAAGTCAAAAATGGTCAAAGTTTTTTAACCTTTATTTATTTTCCGCTTTCTTGTCGTTGTCTTCAGTTTATGGTATAGTGTGGAATACTTCAATAAAAGTAGGAGGGTATGCCAATGAAAGATGAAACCTTATGTCTGCACGCAGGATATGCGCCGGGGAACGCCGAACCGCGGGTCATGCCCATCGTACAAAGCACCACCTATGTGTATGATTCCACCGAAGATATCGCGGCAGTGTTCGACGACCCGACAAGAAGCCTGATTTATTCCCGCTTCGCCAACCCGACGGTCATGGCGGTAGAAAGCAAGATCGCCGCGCTGGAAGGCGGCGCAGGCGCCATGTGTACTTCTTCGGGGCAAGCGGCTACTTTGCTCTCCATCCTCAATATCTGTTCCGCAGGCGACAGCTTCATCAGCACCCCGATGATCTATGGCGGTTCCATCAATCTGTTTTCCTATACGTTGAAAAAAATGGGCGTCGAATGTATCTTTGTGAAACCTGACGCTGACGAAGAAGAACTTCACGCGGCTTTTCGTCCGAATACGAAAGCGGTATTCGGCGAGACGCTGGCCAACCCTTCGCTGCAGGTACTGGATTTCGGGACCTATGCCCGCGTCGCCCACGAGCATAATGTTCCGCTGATCATCGACAATACCTTTGCCACGCCGATCCTGTGCAAACCCATTGACTTTGGCGCGGACATTGTCGTGCACTCCACTTCCAAGTACATGGACGGTCACGCCTTGCAAGTGGGCGGCGTAATCGTGGACAGCGGCGGCTTCAACTGGAATAACGGGAATTTCCCCGGACTGGTGGAACCGGACGAGTCCTACCACGGCCTATCCTATGTGGAAGCCTACGGAAAAGCGGCGTATATCATCAAAGCCCGGATGCAGCTCATGCGGGACTTTGGCGTATATCCGGCCGCCCATTCGGCTTTCCTGTTGAATATCGGACTGGAAACCATGGCAATCCGCATGGAACGCTATTGTGAAAACGGCTTGATGGTTGCGGATTTCCTTTCCGGGTCTGACAAAGTCGAGGCGGTATCCTACCCGGGGCTAAAAAGCGATCCTTACTACCAACTGGCGCAGCAGTATCTGAAAGGCGCCGGCGGCGTCATCTCCTTCAATATCAAAGGCGGCAGGGCAAACGCCATTCGTTTCATGGACGCGCTGAAACTGGCCTCCAACGAAGTACATGTCTGTGATATCCGGACCTGCGTACTGCATCCGGCCAGCGCAACCCATAGGCAATTGACCGACGCGCAATTGGAAGCAGCCGGGATTCATCCGGGAATGATACGGTTTTCTGTGGGACTGGAGCATGTGGACGACATCATCGACGACATCAAGCTCGGGCTGAGCGCGGTATAACGCGGAGTCAGCCGCTTTCGTATCCTGACCGGCGGAGGATTTCCTTAATCTCCTTATTGGCTAGCTCGATCTCATCCCGCAGATGTTCGGCGGATATACGAATCGCCCCATGGCCGATGATAATCAGTTGAATGGTGTAATCCGAGGTCGCCACGGTTACGCGGCGCTTCTTTCCCAGCTTGAACGTGGCCTTCTCGATATAGGCGTCCGCCGTCTCCGCCTCTCTGGTATAGACGACGCTGATATCGTGGTAGCGGCTGACTCCCCCCATACCGGGAACCTTATAGGCATCGAAGACGAGGATGATTTCCCGTTCTTTGAATCCCCCGTAATTGCTGAGAATATCCATAAGCATCTGTCTTGCCGCGTCCATGTTTTGCGCCGACACCGCTTTCAGGTCGTCCCAGGCGTGGATGATGTTATAGCCGTCCACAAGCAAATAATCGGGTCCTTCCCTCCCGGGATCAGGCGCCGCTTTATAGCGCGGCGCTTCTTCCGTCTGCGGATGCTTCGCCGCCTGCGGAGGCTTCTCCGTCGGCAGGATATCCCGCGCTTTGATGGGTCCGTAGGCTTGCTCATAAATCGCCATAAGCTCTTTATCCAGAGCAAAGATATCCTTCGGCTTCCCCTTGTCTTTGGCTTTCCCTGCGGCTTCCGGCGACGCCGGCTCGTCCTGCGCGATCCGGTAACCCGCGTCCAGATGCATGTGCGCCCCGGCTTGCCGCCAAGGCACAAGAAAGCTTGCGCCATGAGCGCAAAACACAGAATCCGCCGGGTTTTCCGTATCCCCTTCGGCGTCGTAAGCCATCGCCTGCACCGCCGCGGCTTGATCCCGGCAAGGGGCGAAACCGCGGAAGGAACAAGACAGCCTGCCCAGCCCCCTGGTAAAGCCGCTCAGCTCAGCGGCATATTCGCGGAGAAGCGCCACAGGGGCGCTGCCGGTAAAGAGGACGTCGCCATCGCTGTCGACCGTCATAGCCACGTCGTCCGACATGCGCCGCAAATCAGTCATCGCCCGGCCTGTGGCTTCCCCGGGAACCTCCAGCCGGAAGTCGTACCATGGCTCCAGGAGAATGCTGTCGGCTTGCATCAGCCCCTGCCGCACTGCGCGATAGGTAGCCTGTCTGAAGTCGCCGCCTTCCGTATGCTTCTCATGCGCTCCGCCGATCAGTAGGCTGATCTTCATATCGGTGATGGGCGAACCGGTCAGGGCGCCGGGATGCTCCCGCTCGGCCAAATGCGTCAAAACCAGGCGCTGCCAGCTCTTCGGCAGAAGATCTTCACTGCACATCGTTGCAAAAGACAGGCCGCTGCCGCGTTCCCCCGGCTCCAGCAGCAGATGCACTTCCGCATAATGGCGCAGAGGCTCGAAATGCCCCATGCCGATTACCGGCGCGGCGATGGTTTCCCTGTACAGGATTTGCCCCGGGTCAAATGCCGCTTTCAGGCCGAAACGCCGCTCGATCAAGTGGCTGATGATTTCCAGTTGTACCTCGCCCATGAGCTGCAAGTGAATTTCCTGACGCTGTTCGATCCAGGACAGCTTGAGCTGCGGATCCTCTTCCTCGAGCAGCCTGAGATTGCGCAATACCGTCTGTGCATCACTGCCCTCGGGCAGCCGCATCCGGTAGGACAGCACGGGCGTCAGCGCCGGGGGCCGGGAATCGGGCTCTATGCCCAAACCCTGACCGGGATAGGTATAGCGCAATCCGGTCGCCGCACAGATCGCACCGGCCTCCAGCTCTTCCGCAAGCTTGTACTTTTCACCGGAATAGATCCGGAGTTGATTGGTTTTCTCTGTCCACTGACTTTCCTCTCCGCCTTTCGGATACGCGCCGGTAAGGGGCGCTTTCACCCGGAGCCGCCCTCCTGTGATTTTGAAATGGGTCAGGCGGTTATTCTGCGGATCACGGGTGATTTTGAAAACTTTCGCGCCGAACGTGGAAGGATAAACAGGCGGGCGGATATAGCGCTCCAAGCCTTCCAGAAGAGCGGAGACGCCTTCCAGCCTGAGCGCCGCGCCAAAATAGCAGGGAAAAAGCTCCCTGCTCGCGATTAAGCTTCCGATCCTATCGTCGGCGACCTTCCCCTGCTCCAGAAATCGGGCCAGAGCGGCCTCGCCGCACATAGCGATTTCTTCCTCCAAGTCGCGTCTGTCCCGATTGGTAAAGGATACACATCCGCTGTGAAGCCTGCTTTTCAACTCGCTCATAAGTCGTTCCGGATCGGCGCCGGGAAGATCGGTTTTATTGACAAAGAGAAAACAGGGGATCGCATAAGCCTCCAGGAGCTTCCACAAGGTGGCCGTATGTCCCTGTACGCCGTCGGAGGCATTAATCACAAGGATGGCGTAGTCCAATACTTGCAGCGTACGTTCCGCCTCTGTAGAAAAATCTACATGTCCTGGCGTATCCAATAGCGTCAACTCCATGTCGCCCAGGGTCATGACGGCTTGCTTCGCAAATATGGTAATGCCCCGTTTCCTCTCCAGTTCGTCATGATCCAGGAAAGCGTCCCGATGATCCACCCGTCCCAGGCGCTTGAGGAAACCGCTCTCATAAAGCATTGCTTCGGTCAGCGTCGTCTTGCCCGCATCCACATGGGCGAGCATACCGACGACAAGATGCGGGCCCGTCATGCCGCTGTCGCGTTCGCGTCGTCAAACGCGTCGAAGAGCTTTTCAATCTTCAGGAAAACAAGTCTGCCGGACATGGGTTTCTCCTTTTTCACTTAGTAACTGACACCCTCAAGGCACCAATTTAAACAAGAAGTCAAAAGTGTCAGCTGTTAACGCTGCGGTAACGCAGCGCCGCGAAGCGGAAGGGATGAGCGACATGTGCGCGAATCCCGACGGGGTATGGGGTGGTTAACCCCATCAAAACATTCTGCCAAGGGGATACCGCTTCGCTTGGGTTGTGGGCGGCAGCCCACGTAAGAGATTCAGGCTTCCAGTAACGACCTGGTATAGTCATGCGCAGGGTGATGAAATACCTCTTCCACAGCGCCTGTTTCGACAATCCTGCCCTTATGCAGCACCGCCACCCGGTCGCAGATCTGATAGACGACATTAAGGTCGTGGGAAATGAACAGATAGCTGAGATCCAGGTCTTCTTTCAGCTCCACAAGCAGACGCATGATCTGCGTCTGTATCGTCATGTCGAGGGAAGATACTGGCTCGTCGGCTACAATCAGCCGCGGACGCTGGATCAGCGCAACGGCAATCCCCACTCTTTGCCGCTGAC
>WRMS01000113.1 GCA_009777025.1 Clostridiales bacterium
CGTTATACCGGGGAAAGAAGCAGAAGTACTGGTTTCGCCGGATCAGACGCCCGTCCTGCCTGATCCTGAGGCAGGCGAACCGGCAAGCGAACATGAGACAGGCGAACCGGCAGGCGAACCGGCAGGCGAACATGGAACAAGCGAACCGGCAGGCGACAGCCAGGCTTCCGCGGATTTGCCTGCACAGCAGTGGGAACGGATATTATTGGCGATTAAAAGTCAAAAGATTGTTCTCCATGCGTATCTGTTAGCCTCCGTCAGACAGGAAAGGAAAGAAGGCAAGCTGATTCTCTATTTCGATCCGCTGAAGGGTGATTTTCACAAGAATCGCAGTGAGGAAAAGGAAAATCTGGAGATGATTAAGGAAGTGGCGTCGGAAATCCTTGGCTGCGATATCAACGTGGAGTGCGGCTTTCTGGGCGGCAGACAGGAAGAGGACCCGGTCGACAAAGCCATCCGCCTGTTTGGAAGGAATGTAGTGAAGCTGGAATGACGCTGTCGTTCAATGCCGGCTCAGCAGGCGGGGCGGGGCGTGTCTGGATATTGGCAACGTAAATAGTGGACAGGGAGGAAGGACGATGGGATTCGCGAACCAACAGAAAATGATGAAACAGATGCAGAAGATGCAGGCGAATATCGCAAAGCTTCAGGAAGAGCTGGAGGAAATGACCGTCGAAGCCTCGGCGGGCGGCGGTGTTGTTCGCTGTGTAATGTCCTGCAAATATGAGGTGAAAGAGCTGGAGATCAGTCCCGAGCTTCTTGACCCCGCGGAACTGGACATGCTTCAGGATTTGCTGATTGCGGCATTTAATGAAGCCTGCCGGATGGCGCAGGATAAAGCCGCCGCGGAAATGGCAAAAATAACCGGAAATGTAAGGATTCCGGGGTTAATCTGAATGGCTGGCTTGTATCACGCGCCTGTCATGCAGGAGTTGATGAAGCAGTTTGCCAAACTGCCGGGGGTTGGGCCCAAAACTGCGCAAAGATTAGCCTTTTTTATCTTATCTCTCCCGAGGGACGAGGTTCGGGCTTTCAGCGAGTCGCTGGTTAACGCAAAGGAGACCATGACCCTTTGCCCGATCTGTTTTTCCTTGACCGATATAACGCCTTGCCAAGTATGCCGGGATGAGACGCGGGAGAGACAGACAATCTGTGTGGTAGAGGAGACGGCGGATGTGTTCTCCATTGAAAGGGCCAGGGATTATCGCGGGCTCTATCATGTGCTGCATGGATCGATTTCCCCGATGGAAGGCCGCCAACCGGAGAATTTAAAAATCAAGGAATTGTTTTCACGCTTGGAGGGAGAAGGCGCCGGCGGGGTCCGGGAAGTCATCCTGGCGACGAATCCGGATGTGGAAGGCGAAACGACGGCGCTATACCTGGCGCGGATGCTCAAACCCTTGGGAATCAAGGCTACCAGGATAGCGCACGGTATCCCCGTCGGCAGCAATCTGGAGCATGCCGACGCCGCTACGCTGGCGCAGGCCCTGGAAGGGCGCAGAGTGATGTAAGCCGATATGCCGAAGAATCCATCTCCTTTATCCGGGTCAGATGATCCATCCGAAAAGGGCGCCATTATGCCGCTGCTGGACGCTTTAGCCGCTTATGCCGGTGGGGAGCGTTTGGGCTTTCACATGCCCGGGCATCAACAAGGCAAAGGGCTGCTTTCCGATTTTTCTGCATTCCTGTCAAAATATGGCGCTGCGCTTGATGTCACGGAGCTGCCCGGGCTGGACAATCTAGCCGCCGCTTCCGACAGCATCGAAAGAAGCCAGGCGGCTATGGCGGAGTTGACCGGATCCCGGTCGGTATACTATTTAGTAAATGGCGCCACCGCTGGTTTAGAGGCGGCTATGCTTGCCATGAGCAGCCCATCGATTCCTACCTTTATGCCTGCGCATTGCCATGCGGCAGTATACAACGGACTGATACTCAGCGGCAGCAGCCCCGTCATTATGCCCTGCTTGGCGGATCTCCGATGGGGATTGCCATTAGGCGTCGATCAAGCGGCGGCAGAGCGTTATTTTACGCAGGAATCCGTTCTACCGGAGAAAGCGTTATGGCTGTCTGTGAATCCGACCTATCATGGCGTTTCGGCAGATTTAGCATGGGAAAAGGCCCGGCTGCAAACACAGCCCGATTGGGGCTGGCTTGCGGATGAAGCCCATGGCGCACATTTACCTTATATCAATAAAAGCAAACCGGGCGGCACAGGCTTCGCCGATACGCTTAGGGCGAGCGCCCTTACCTATGGCGCGCATGTTGTCGTGCATAGCATACATAAAATGGGCGCCGGGTTCACGCAAACCGCCGTTCTTCATAACAATCAGCCGGCGCTCAGCGCGAAGCTGCGTCAGGCGCTTCAGCTCCTGCAATCCTCCAGCCCTTCGTATCTGCTCATGGCTTCTTTGGACGCATGGCAGGCTTTCCTTCATCTGAACGGCATAGAGGAATTGCAGCGAACGGAAGCATTGGCGAAAGCGGCTGCCGGAGAAATAAGGGCGCTGGGCGCATACCGCTTGTGGGCGGATGAAATATCGGTCGGCTATCATACGGACCCAAGAAAAATTACCCTCTCTTCGAATGCGTTGGGCATGGAGGGATTGCGCCTGGCGGATACCTTGCGAAGAGAATACGGCGTCGACGTCGAGATGGCTACTGCGGACTATGTCCTGTTGATGATCAACATCGGCCACAGCGAAGCGGACGTCGAACGATTGATCCAGGCGCTGAAAGAGATCCGGGACAAAAATAAAGCCGGCAACAAGGCGTTTGCCGGCGGTAGGGATAGACGCGACTATAGCAGAGGACTTGTCAGCGATGTATTCCGGAGCGGACAAAAGCCCTTACAGCCTGCTATTCGGCCCAGGGAAGCCTACTTTATGAGAAGAAAAACGCTGCGGCTCGATCAAGCGGCAGGCTGCTTCGCCGCCGGATCTGTCACGCCGTACCCGCCGGGGATTCCCCTTCTCTTTCCTGGGATGGAGATTACGCCGGCATTGGTGGAAACGATACAAATTCTCAAGGAAGAAGGCTATACTTGCGCCGGTTTGGCGCAAGAAGACGGACGCTTATGCATCGATGTTCTAGACGAGAGCTAATACTTGAGGGCGTCTCCGTCGCTTACAGTTGTATCCGGTAAATCCGGCTGGGCCTTCCTTTGGCCGAGCTTTTTTTCGTGTCCAGTATCAGCGCGTGGCCGCTGCGCAGCAGCGAGTGCAGAAACCGGTTGGCGTTGGCGACTGTAACTTGAAGCGCTTCCGCCAGTTCGTGGTTGGTTACCTCATTGGTGCCAAGGAATTCGAGAGCGGAACGGATTCGCTGGAGGGTAATGGGAGAAAGGCCTGTCCTGCTGGATAAATAGGATGCGCTGTTGTTTTGTCCGTTTATTTCTGAAGACGACGGACGGGCTTGCAGAGGAACCATATTCCCGTTTTCGCTGACGAGACAGCTCATGCCGGATTCCGACGCCGCCTTTCCCGCGTTCAGCGCGTTTATCCTGGCGCTGGCGATATCATGACCGATACCGTAACCAATGCGGAAAGTTAAGCCGATGGTGCTGAAAAGGTAATACCCGAGCTGACAGCAGCTAAAGTCACTGGTAATTCTTTGTATAACTAGATGGGAAGTCAGGATTTCATATCCTTGCGATGCAAACTGGATCGTAAAGTTGGAAGTATAATTCTTGCTGAATTCCAAAAGCGCTTTCTGAATACGGATACTCTCCTGATTGATCTCATAATATTCACTCAGAATGTCCCCGTCGGTAAAAATCATGATGGAAGCAGGTAATCCTTCCTTTTGCTTTTCCAGGCGAATTCGATTGAGCAGATTTTCGAGGGATTCTTCAATCCGGTATTTCTCCGGATAAACAAACATAAAGGGTATGCCTTCCTTCTCCATAAGCGAGGCGACATTGGCAAGCCGGCATAGGATCATGTCATATTTCCCCATCCGCCAATAATCCAAGGCATTTTCTTCGATTTTGTCCTCCATGTTATAAAAATCATCCGGACTGAGGTCCTCCAGGAAATTTATGCGATGATCCTCAAATAGTTCCAGATTGGTCGTCAGGTTTTCCAGCGTACGGACAGCGTCCATACGAACCAGGGACGTATCCAGAATGACCCTGGAAAAATCGACGTTCCGGTTTTTGATAAACATAGCGGACAAGGTTTTGAAATAGTCGACGGAATGCCTGTCCAGGAATACAACGGGTTTTTTGAGTTCTATAGAAGATTGGCGCAGAAATGGATAGGCAGAAGCGCTAAATATACATAAACCCTGATACTGGCTGATCAGCGAAGGGATCATGTCCAGAAGCGAATACTGCTTGTCAAAAGTGTGTATATCGATATCGCATTGATCACGAAAAGGCGTTATGACATCTTCAAAAAAGGATTGAAGATAGGGGTAAGTCAATAAAGCGATTTTATTCATACATACTCCTTTTGATGAAAAAGCGCATATATTAAATAATCGGCGCTTTTTCGTCCCTCTTTTTCACGCTTTGTCTGTTACTATATTTTATCACTTCGATGATCGGAATGATACTGAAAGCCAGAACTAATGCGATGAAGAATTCCAAAGGGCTGATGACGGATAATCCAAACAGTTCGCGTAAAGGCGGGATAAAAATTACGCTGCAGGTCAGGATAAGGGTCCAGACAAAGGCGCCCCATAGCCACATATTGTGCGTTTTCATCGCAAAAATGGAATTGGTCAGGGACCGGGAACTGAAAGCCCGGAAGATTTCGATCAGGTTGGTTGTCAAAAAAGCCATCGTCATGCCGTCTACGCTTTGCGTTAAACTCCAGGCGCCATGTTCGATACGCTCGCCAAAAAAGTAGGAAAAAAGGATCAGGAGGCCCATCAGGACGCCCTGTATGACCATGAAACTGCCGGAACCGCCTGAGAAGATGCCTTCTTCCGCCGCTCGCGGTTTCCGCAGCATCAGATCCGCTTCAGCTTTTTCCATACCCAGCGCCAAGCCGGGGGCGGAGTCGGTAACCAGATTGATCCACAGAAGATGGGCTGCGCTGAGTAGCCTGAAACCCAGCATGGAAGCCAGGAATACCGCCACTATTTCTGCACAATTGGTCGTCAACTGGAACTGAATGACTTTTCGGATATTGTCGTAGATTTTTCTCCCTTCCTCGACGGCGTTGACAATGGTGGCAAAGTTGTCGTCCGCCAATACCATATCGCAGACGCTCTTGGTCACAGCGGTGCCGGTGATGCCCATGCCGATGCCGATGTCGGCGGCTTTGATAGAAGGGGCGTCGTTGACGCCATCGCCGGTCATGGCCGTGACCATGCCCTTCGCTTTCCAGGCCATGACGATCCGCGTCTTATGTTCCGGCTGGACCCGGGCGTAAACGCTGTACTTTTCGACGGCTTCCAGAAGCTCCGCATCAGAAAGGGAGTCCAAGGCTGCGCCTTCGATCGCCTGAGAGACTTCCGTGATGAGTCCCAGATCTTTAGCAATGGCTATGGCGGTATCCTTATGGTCCCCTGTGATCATGACAGGCCGGATCCCGGCCTCGCGGCACTCACGGACGGCGTCATACACCTCAGGCCGGCAAGGGTCGATCATACCGGTAAATCCAATGAAAACCAGATCCTGTTCCAGATGATCCGCGTCCAGGCTGTCCGGCAGGTTGTCATAATAGCGAAAAGCTGCGCCAAGTACTCTGAGGGCGCGATCGGCATAGTCCTTTACCAGACTGGAGATCTGCGCTTTATACGCTTCTGTCATCGGCATCATTTCACCGTCTTGAAAGAAAGCGCTGCAGCGTGCAAGCAGGATCTCGCAGGCGCCTTTGGTATATTGGATAAAGCGCCCTTCTTCCTTGTGGATCGTACTCATCATCATGCGACCGGAGTCAAAAGGCGCTTCGCCAACCCTCGGATACGCCCCGTCCAGTTCGTCTTTATACAGCGCCATACTATGGGCGTAATTGACCAAAGCGCACTCTGTCGGTTCGCCGGTTGCTTCGGCCATGTCCTTTTTGCGCTGGGCGTCACTGCAAAGCGACATCGCTTTCGCAAGAAGCATCGGCGTATCGGTAAATGCGTCGACAACAGTCATGCGGTTTTGTGTCAGCGTACCTGTTTTGTCTGAACAGATGACTTGCGTACAACCCAGCGTTTCCACTGCGGTCAGCTTACGGATCAGCGCCCTGCGTTTGGACATGGCAGTGACGCCGATCGACAGGATAATGGTCGTGACCGCGGGAAGCCCCTCGGGGATAGCGGCGACAGCCAGCGCTACCGCGATAATGAAGGTATCCAGCACAATGCCGAAAAGCGATTCGCCGCTGGGGAAGATAAGAATATCGCGGACTACGCCAAAGAGAAAGACAAACACGCAGATAGCCAGGACGAGTTTGGTGAGGGTTACGGAGAGTGCGGACAACTTTTTCTGCAGAGGCGTCTCTTCCTCCTGTGCCTGGGACAATGCTTCGGCGATTTTGCCTATCTCGGTTTGCATACCAATCGCCGTGACCACAGCTTGTCCGCGGCCATAAACTACGATGCTGCCCGCATAGACCATGTTGACCCTGTCGCCAAGCGGGATATCCCTGCGATTGTCATGGAGCATCAGCAGGTCGACGATCTTGTTTACCGGTACGCTTTCCCCGGTTAGCGCCGCTTCTTCTACTCTCATGGAGTAGCTTTCCAGGATGCGGCAGTCGGCCGGTACGGCGTCGCCGGCTTCCAGGAGAATCACATCACCGACGTTCAAGTCTTCGCTTTTTACCGTGACGGTTTCGCCGTCCCGCAGGACGCGGCTGGTAGCGGCCGTCATTTCTTTCAGCGCTTCGATCGCTTGCTCCGCTTTCGACTCCTGTACGATACTCAAGGTAGTATTGATGACGACGACAAACAGGATGATAAACAGGTCGGCAAAGCTTTCATTCGCGCCTTCCATGATGTTCTGATACACGGTGGTAGCCGTTGATACGGCGGCGGCGCCAAGCAGCAAAAAAATCATCGGATCCTTCAAAGCTTTTAAAAGCTTTTGAAAAAGCGAGTCTTTTGCCGGTTCATTCAGTTTATTTTTTCCATCTTTCCGCTGCCGTTCCTGTGCTTCCTCCGAGCGCAAGCCCTGTGGGGAACTGCCCAGCTCTGCCAGGACCGCTTCTTTTTCCATATTATAAAACTTCATTTTATTTCTCCCCAAAATTAAGC
>WRMS01000114.1 GCA_009777025.1 Clostridiales bacterium
TGCCATGATCATTTACCTTGTGATCACGGCTTTCTTTACTTTTATATTCAATCGCCTGGAGAAACGGTTCTCGGTATACCAGTAATTTCCTTACCCGGTACTATCCTAGGGAGTTGCCGTTCCCCGGAAGCCGGGCGGCATTTCGTTTTCGTGGAGGTGGAGTTGTGGCGCTTCTCAGGACAGAGAAGGTCTGCAAATGTTTTGGCGCACTGGAGGTCCTGAAAGGAGTGGACGTCGCCGTTGAGCAGGGGGAGGTCGTTTGCGTGATCGGGCCCTCCGGCGCGGGGAAGTCTACCTTCCTGCGGTCGCTTAACCAGTTGGAAACGATCACGAGCGGAAAAATATTTATCGAAGAGCAATTGTTCCTCCATCGGGAAAACAATGTAACCATTTCGCGGATCGAGCAGGCAGAATATAAGCGGCTGCTTTTGGATATGGGTATGGTTTTTCAGTCGTTTAACCTGTTTCCGCACAAGACCACCCTGGAGAACCTGATGCTTGCGCCTATGCATGTGAAGAAGATAGGCAGGGATGAGGCCGAAGCGCTCTCCCGTGTGTTGCTTGACAAGGTCGGACTCGCCGAAAAGGCGGACGAATACCCGATACGCCTGTCGGGAGGGCAGCAGCAACGTGTAGCGATCGCGCGCGCACTGGCGATGGATCCAAAGATCATGCTATTTGACGAGCCGACAAGCGCCCTGGATCCGGAGCTGGTCGGGGAGGTGCTCAGCGTGATGCGAAGCCTCGCGGACAGCGGAATGACGATGTTGGTCGTCACGCATGAGATGGGATTTGCACGCGAAGCAGCTAATCATGTCGTATTTATGTGCGACGGCATGATTGCGGAAGAAGGGCCGCCGTCCCGCTTATTTGCGAACCCGGAAAACCCGCGGACCAGGCAGTTCTTAAACAGTATTTTGTAAAGCGCGTCAACGAGTATAAAAGAAATACGCTCCTTGGCCTGTCTCTTACTGAAACCGGTCATCCAGGCTTGGGATTTATCACAGACCCAACTCGTTCCAATACCCCTGACTTTGACAGCCATATATTTACAAACAACCCTGAAAGCCAAATATGGTATGGCATTCAGGGTTGTGTTTTTTGCGAGAATATGTAGGCTAAAATGGACCCGATTCCGAGATATCTAATTTGTGGTGTGCTGCGGTAACTTTAGCGGATCCGGCACAATAACTTTTTCAGGCACAAAAACTTTTTCTTGACAGGAAATAAAAAATGTATTATTGTATTAGTTGTATAATACAGTAATACATAAGGGCGTGATGAAATGGCGTGGATCTTTACCTCCGACAGGCCGATTTATCTCCAAGTGCAGGAGAAAATCAAACTGTCGATCGTATCAGGAGAATACCCGCCTGGCTGGAAGATGCCTGCGGTGCGGGATCTGGCCCTCGAAGCGGCGGTCAATCCCAATACGGTGCAGAAGGCTTTGTCGGAGCTGGAACGGGAAGGCTTTGTCTATACGCAAAGAACGAGCGGAAGGTATATTACGGAGGACGATACGGTGATCAAACAGGCAAAAAGCGAATTGGCTATCGAATTGGTTCGTAGCTTTCTGGAGAAAATGGCAGCCATCGGCTATAGCCCGGCGGAAGCAGCCTCGTTGATCGGACAAAAAGTGAAGGAGGTCGATGGCAATGGCGATACTGGAATGTAAAGGGCTGACGAAAAAGTACGGCGCGAAGGAAGCGCTTCGGCAGATTGATCTGCAAATAGAGCCCGGTCGTATAGTCGGGCTGCTTGGGCCCAACGGCAGCGGCAAAAGCACCCTGCTCAAGATCTGTACCGGCTTGCTTACGCCAACGAAGGGCGCCGCCCACATCGACGGCAGAAAGCCCGATTCGAAAACGAAGGCAATCGTATCCTATTTACCGGAAGTGCCTTATCTGAACGACTGGATGAAAGTGTCTGATATCGTCGCCTTCTTCCATGATTTTTATTCTGACTTCAATCTGAAGAAAGCCCTGGATATGCTCAACAATCTTTCGATAGAAAACCAAGCGCTGAAAACCTTATCCAAGGGTACGAAAGAAAAAGTACAGCTTGTCCTCGTCATGGCAAGGGAAGCAAAGCTGTATTTGCTGGACGAGCCGATCGGCGGCGTGGATCCGGCGGCGCGGGATTACATCCTGAATACCATCATCCGGAACTACAATCCGGAAGCAGCGGTTGTACTGTCCACACACTTAATTACGGATATTGAACAGGTGCTCGATGATGTGGTCTTTCTCAAAGACGGTGAGATCGTACTGGATTGTCCGGTTGACGAGCTGCGGGAGAGCAAGGGCATGTCGGTAGACGCCTATTTCAGGGAGGTGTTCAAATGCTAACGAAGCTGATGAAATACGAATTCAAAGCGACGGGCCACACTTTCCTGCCCTTATTAGCCGCGCTGATCCTCCTTTCCATCGTTAACAGGCTGCTCAACGCGATTGGTCAGACGACGCCGATGGTTATCAGCACTGCCGCGACAATGGTCTTGATTGCCTGTATTATCGTCTTAACGCTTGTGATGTCGATACAGCGATTCCGGCAAAACCTCCTTTCCAACGAAGGCTATCTGATGATGACGCTTCCGGTTCGTACCGACAATCTGATCCTGAGCAAGCTCTTTGTGTCGGCGATCTGGATTCTCACCAATATGCTTGCGCTGGTCGTCGCTGTCATAATCATGATCTCCTCCGAATATACGCTCAGAGAAGTACTTCGCATCATCCAGACACTGGGCGACCTGATTGCTGCTGACCCCGGTTATTTCATCATTTTTTCGGCGGAAGTGGCGGCATTGTTTATCCTCTGTCTGTTTTCCGGCATTCTGCTGCTCTACCTCTGTCTTTCGCTGAGTATGTTGGTGAATAAGCATCGCGGTTTATTCGCTTTCGCCGCGTTCTTTGTGATCTCGAGCGCACTCCAGATAGCCGCTGCTTTTGCGAATTCCATCGCCACCGCGTTAGGCTTAACAAGCCTTATCCGCAATCTCCGTCTAGAGCTGTGGAACCCTTATAGCCTATCGCAGCTCTTCATCCTTATCAGCATAGCCGCGCAAGCCTTCGTGTGCCTGCTCTTCTATTTCAGCACCCGCTATATGCTGAAAAACAAATTGAACCTGCAATGACAGGTCCAATCTCGGCTATTTTGAGAAATTCGGCGTTATATCCCCTGTATGTCCTATTTCATTCGTTTTCTCATATAAAATCAAAAAATCAGATGGCGTTAATATAAAGGATTCGATTGGGTAATGCCGGGTGTTTCCCGTTATCAGGATGGCTCCCGATGCCTTTGCAGTATCATAGAAAACTCGGTCATCCTCGTCTGGTAATGCAATCTCGCTGGCTGAACATGACACCAGTATCCCAATGGATCTGATTGAATCAGTTATGGAATACTGTGCCTCAACCGTAAGGTTTAAATACTCTCTGGAAAGCACATCTCTGTATTCAGCCATCATTTCAGCACAGTAATAAACCTGTATCTCATTGCTGTCCGCTATGTGTTCGATTATTTTGGCAGGAGTTCCCTTTGGCGAAAGAGCAGCAGATACGATAACATTCGTGTCGATGACTATCTTGAGCATTATTGTCTTCGCTTCTCTCGCCGGGCTTCTGCAATAATCTCGTCAATCTCTTCCCAAGTCATATGGTCAGTACCGTTTTGTATGGACTGCGCCTGCGCATTTTGAAAAGCGGTTCTTAATGCTGCCCGTCCATCCACCGGAACACTTGCTTTAATGGAGAATGGTATTGCCCTTTCGCGGAGAGACTGCCTGACAAAAGCATTTATGGCAGTAGTAAAGTTGAATCCCAATTCGTTGAATAGTTTGTCGGCTTGCTCTTTTACATCCTTATCCATGCGGATGTTTACATTGATTTGCTGGCCCATGCAATTCACCTTTTCGTTTTTATCTGCATTATATATAATTCTATAGGCATCGTCAATATATTTATATTAATCTGTAGAACAACACGCTTTGATGCTTTAGCTAAACACGAACTTCCCTCCTAATGAGTTGGCACTGATTTGTAACTTTGGTCGGACTGCTCTGCGGGACGCGGCGGGCGTGGTCCGTGGAATTGGTAGAAGCGGCACTCCAGGCGGCTATTGAAGAACTTAGTATTTTTCGTTGCCTTTCGGCCAAACGCTTCCTCGAAACCGGGATGCGAAGTCATCACATAAAATGACCAGGTATCCAGCGGTGCAAAGGCCCGCCCCATAACCCGGTAAAGCCGCGCGGCTTCCGTGGCGTCACCCATCCGCTCGCCGTAGGGCGGATTGGTGAGGATCGCGCCGTATTTCTTTGCGCTGCGAAAGTCCTTCACATCCCTTTGCTGGAAATGGATGTATTGCTCGACGCCCGCCAGCTTCGCGTGATAGCGCGCCTGAGACAGCGACTCTCCGTCGATATCGTAGCCCTCCAGCCGCATAGCCGAAAGAGCAGCTTGGCTCCGGCTCTGCTTGTCCAGCGCGGCCTGACGGGCTTCTTCCCGTACCTGCGCCCATATCCCGGGCGGAACCTGCGGCCATTTTTCGCAGCTGAAGCTCCTGTGCAAACCTGGCGCTATGCCCAAGGCTTTCAATGCCCCTTCGATCAGAATCGTGCCTGAGCCGCAGAATGGATCCACGAGGACTTGTTCGGGCCGCCAGTTGCTCAAGGTCAGCATCACCGCCGCGATCGTCTCCTTAAGCGGCGCTTTCGCGCTCAGCTTTCGCCAGCCGCGCTTATGCAAGCTGTCGCCGGAGGTATCCAGCATCATGCTCACCTGATCTTCCGTGATGCGGAATTCCACTGGGTAAAGCGCGCCGGTTTCCGGGAACCAGCTTGTTTTTCTGTACTTTTCCTTCAGCCGTTCCACGATGGCTTTCTTGATAATCGACTGACAATCCGGCACGCTATGCAGGGTAGACTTAACCGTTCTGCCCGATACGGGAAAGGCGGCCTTCTCATCGATCCAGGCTTCCCATGGCAGGGCTTTCGTTCCCTGAAACAGATCTTCAAAAGTCTCAGCCGGGAAACGGCCCAATTCGACCATGACCCGCTCCCCCTGGCGAATCATAATATTGCAGCGGGCAAGATCCGCAGCGTCCCCGTCGAAAGAGACGCCGCCTTTACCAGTCGTTAGGCCATCCGTATAGCCCAGCCGGTTCATTTCCTTCCGCAGCAAGCCTTCTACGCCAAAAGGCGCAGTAACGATAATCTTCATCAGCATCCTTCATTTTCTATAGGCCCAGCAGCACCCGCGCCAGGTTGAAGTAAACCGCCAGGGCACAGGCGTCTACAATGGTCGTGATCATGGGGGAGGCCATGATGGCCGGATCCACTTTCAAATTTTTCGCCAGGACAGGCAGTAGGCCCCCCAAGGAATTTGCCACGGTGACTGTAACAAGTAAAGCAATACTGATCGTCATGTTTACCGCGATATTGTTTGAGCCAATGATCAGAAGGCGGGCATAATTTACGATAATCAGGCAGGCGCCCGTACACAGGGATACGCGAACCTCTTTCCATAAGATCCTTGGCAGATCCTTATTGGCAACCTCTCCCAGCGCCAGTCCGCGGATGATCATCGTGGAACTCTGGGCGCCGGAATTGCCTCCCGTATCCATGAGCATGGGAATGAAGGTGACGAGTATCGGCATCAGCGAAATGGCGTGCTCAAAATTGCTCAAGATCCCGCCTGTAAAGGTAGCCGATACCATCAACACGAGGAGCCAGGGGACCCGGTTCCGCGCCATCTCTAATACGCTTGTCTTTAAATAGGTCGTTTGCGATGGCCGCATAGCCGCCATCTTTTCGAAGTCTTCCGTATTCTCTTCCTGAATAACGTCGATAATATCGTCAACGGTGATAATGCCCACCAGCCTGTCTTCCTGGTCCACGACGGGCAGCGATAAAAAGTCGTATTTGCTGATGATCTGTGCCGCTTCCTCCTGATTATCCGAGGTATGAGCATAGATCACCTCTTTGTCCATGATCTCTTCTATCTTGGTTTCCAGCGAAGCTAAAAACAACGCGCGAACCGTGACCACCCCTTCTATGCGACGGTTCGCATCCGTCACATAACAGGTATACACTGTCTCACTGTCCAGCCCGACTTTGCGGATTCGCTCAAAAGCCTGCTGCACTGTCATTTCTTTCTTGAGATGGACGAATTCCGAGGTCATGATGCTGCCTGCGGAAAACTCCGGATAATTGAGGAATTGATTGATGGTTTGCCGGGTTTCCGGCGAAGTGTAGCGGAGAAGCCGCTGGACCACGTTGGCGGGTAATTCGTCCAGGGCGTCGACAGCATCGTCCACCGCCAGTTCATCGATGATAGCCGAAGCCTCTCTGTCTGTAATCGTCGTAATGAGTTTTTCCTGTAATTCCGGCGATAAATACGAAAATACGTCCGCTGCCGTCTCTTTATGCAATGTCCGGAAGACGATCAGCATTTGTTTTTCCGGCAGAGTTTCCAGAAACTCTGCTGCGTCCGCTTTGTTGAGTTCGGTTAAGGCTTCCCTTAATTGTCTAAACTCTCTGTTCTCCAGCAGGAGCAATAATTCTTCGAAGAGCTTTGTGTTTTCATCCATTTTTATGTCCTCCCTTGATAACAAGATTAACCGGAGACATAAAAACGCACAAAACCGCAGGGAACAGACGCAACAGGAATTGCGTAAATCACTCTGCGCAACCTGTTGTTACACCAATTTCCACGCCATGCGGAAATACGTGCAGCGCCCGCTATACGGTTTGATGATCACCTGTAAGCTGTATGCTAAACTGAGAGTAAAACCAGGGGAAGAATAACAGACTCAGCCAGCATCCGCACGCATAGATCATCATCCATGTCCGCTTTTAAAGGTATGTCGCCAGGATCCATTATTCTCCCTCCTTATTATTATTGATTGGCGTTGTTAAGGATTACGTCGCGGCGTCCTAGATGGCCACTGTGCAGAAAAACGCCATGCAAAGAGAGTATACTATTTTTTTGCGATTTTCGCAATGAAATCCGCTAAAACATCCTCCATATCGGGACGCCCTATTTCCTGCAAACTGTATCCCACGCGGGTGTTTGGCTTGTCAATCCGGATGACCCGCCCCAAATCGATGGGAGT
>WRMS01000115.1 GCA_009777025.1 Clostridiales bacterium
AACTGGGGCGCTCAGGCTGATGAATCTGCCTATATCACAAACATCGTCAGCGGTATGGGTGGCGCCAGGACATGGTACTCTACCATCAACGAGTATTACCTCGTGGGCTATGGTGACGGCGGAGACCTGCTGCAGCAGTACGCAGCGGCCAACCCGATGTTTGTCATCAGCCAGGCATACTTTGACTCTGCCGTAGGGGCCGATGCGCTTCTGGTGCATGGCAACAGGTACTATCGGCAGGAGAACAACGAATCCTCCTCCACCACCGATACGCCCGCACTCAATGTGTCTACGTTCTACCCCGTCCAGAAGAAGTCAATCCCCGTCCCCACGATGATGATCGGGGAAGGCATGGACGCGGATGCCGTCAAGTACTGGTTGGATGCGAACGAATGCATAGGGGCCTCAGCTATTGGAGCGGGGCCTCTGGGGAGTGAACTGTATACACAAGTCAATAACAGGGCGATCGCCACTTCCTTCAACGACGTGGTAGCTTACACAGCGGTTGGCGCGAACAAAGCCGACTACCTCAACATCGAGGCGACCGAGGCAATCTACGCATTCCTCGGGCAGTATACCCGTTACGATGTGTCCTGCTCCTTCGGTAACGCCTTAGGTTGGAGGCTGCCTACCGATGCCTACAGTGTCGAGAAACTCACGCAAGTCGTGGGTGCTACGACATACAACCGTGAATACCAGATCTATATCCCAGACAGCGCAAAAGCCATCCCCGGCGGCGCGCCGATACTATATGCCTTCGCCGGCATGACGCAGCCCGGTTCGTTGTTCTTCGACAGCACCCAGTGGTATGATGTGGCAGCCAAAAACGGCTTCATCGTCGTCGCGCCATGCGCAACGACACAGTCCAACGCCGTCAATACTGCATGGTCCCAGTCCGGCACAGGCTTTGACCGCGACAATGCGTTCGTAAAGATGGTAATGGCTGACATTGATCAGAAGTATGGCGAATATGTCGATAAAAACAGGGTTTTCGTTACCGGCCAATCCCAAGGCGGAGGGTTCGCGTTCTTCCTTGCGGCAGCCAATCCAGATATGTTCACAGCAGTCAGCTATACCTCGGCACAGGGCGTGAGTACAAGCGCAGCCATCGCAGGCGATGTACCACCCGTATACTTCATCTATGGCGAACACGACACGCAGCAACCTACAAACAGCAGGACGAGATGGCTGTCCTGGCATGGTCTCGATGCGGCTGACGGCGTCGTCTACCCAACTGGCTTGCCTATAACCAGAGACAATGATATCGGGTATATCCTGAATCCAAACTCCGATACATTCCCTGGCACGAGGTATGCAAAGACGTCATGGTTTAAGGATGGCATACCGGTTGTCAACTCCGTGACTTGCCTTGGACGTTCGCACAACAATATCGTGTCCGACGCATGGCTGCTGTGGGAAGACTGGTTCAGCAAATGGTATCGCGATGCGCAAGGCAACCGCGAATATACCACTACTTATCGGGTCAGGTTCTTTGCGCTTGATGGAGAGACGCTGGTTCATGAGCAGTACGTCCTCGCGGGAGAATTCATCGACGGTAACAACTACGAGCTATACAATTCCTGGAGCAATGAAGGTGGCATGCTGGCGATCAACTATAAGCTGCCCATCGGTTGGGAACCCATCCCCAATATGCTGCAGGATTTGGACACCGACGTAGTGTTCAACTGGAAAGAAACGCCCATCATCAAAGATACCAACGTTACCATCGCAGTTGTTAAGTAGTATAAGGTCACATTCTATGCATTTGACGGAACAACTATCGTCTATAAGCAGTATGTTTCTGTTGGACTACTCATCGAAAGCGGAGACCTGTATCTCTACAATTTCTGGTGTGAACCGGATATGCCTTGCCGTCGAATAATCGAGTAGGGGGGGGGATTAACCCCCTGTCCTCTCACACCACTTACGTGCCGTCCGGTATACGGCGGTTCAGTAATTAAGTGCAGAGTGCCTCGTATCTTCTGGATATGTCGTCATATCCGATGGATACGAGGTATTCGGTTGTGAGAGAAGTGGAAAGTATCGTAGAAGGAAGAAATCGCATGTATATTTAGGACCTACGATAAGGGCTGAGGGATAGCGCCCGGCAAGGCGGTAGGCGCTTTTGCAGAAAAGACACCAAATGGGCTCTAGTCTAAGCCATGGAAAAATCACGATGATTTTTCAGGCGATGGGAGCCATGGACGGCGACTCATCGCCGGTATGGTGCAGGTAACTTGTTGTTTCGGTGTTTAACCTGCGCATAGCGCCGTGCCTGCCGGATGGTATCCCTCAGCCTTTGGCAGGTTCTGAATAAACACGGGCGGCAGGCGGCAGATGCAGCTTATTTTTCTTGCTCATTTTTCTTGCTTCTTGCAATTTTTGGCGACTTGACATATAATTTGCCTGACAATTCAATATCAAAAGGAGTGTTGCGAATATGAAAGAACACAGACGCACACTTGCGCTGATCCTTGCGCTATTCCTGATTGTGGGGCTGGCCGGATGCTCGGGCGGCAACTCGGGGAATCAGCAACAGGCTTCGGAGGGGACAACCGCCCCTACTGACGAGCGCACAGTGTCACTAACTCCTGATGAACGGGCGAGCAAAGATCAGATCGTGATCGGCATAGCCCAGGATTTGGACGGCAGTCTTGACCCGCACCAGATGGCAACGGCAGGAACACGGGAAGTCCTATTTAATTTGTATGAGGGCCTTGTCAAGCCCGCAAATGATGGAAATCTCATCCCCGCAGTTGCCAGCGAGTACACCGTATCGGACAGCGCAGACACCTTCACCTTTACACTCAGAGAAGGGATTCGCTTCCATAGCGGCCGGGAGGTAACAGTCGGGGATGTTGTGTATTCTTTGTCCCGCGCCGCGGGCCTTAACGGCGGGGAAGCGCTGATTCCGGAATTTGCCCTGGTCGAATCTGTCGAAGCCCCGGATGACAGGACCGTGGTAGTCAGGATCAAACAGCCGAATCTGGAATTCCTGGCGTCATTGACGGCGGGTATTATTCCGGAGGGCTACGACGGCGCCGAGGGGATTCCGCCGGAAGGAACCGGGCCCTTTATGTTCGTGTCCCGGTCTCCCCAGGAAAATATCATCATCCGGCGATTCGACGGGTATTGGGGGGATAAGCCCGGCATGGCGCTGATCGAGCTTAAAATCGTTGAGAAATCAGAGACGATGCTGATGTCGATGCGGAGCGGGGCTATTGACTTTGCCGCGCATGTCAATTGGGACTGGATGCAGCAGCTGGGCGACGATTTCTATGCCGAGGATACGTACATGAATCTGGTGCAGGCGCTGTACCTAAACAATGCCGTTCCGCCTCTGGACAACATGCGGGTGAGGCAAGCGCTTTGTCACGGCGTTAACCGGCAGGAGATCATGGATATCCTGGCGGATGGTAAGGGCTATGCCTTGGGCAGCAGTATTTATCCGGCTTTTGGCAAGTATTTTATACCCGAGCTGACCGGCTATTATGACTATAACCCGGAGAAGGCGATGGCGCTTCTGGCCGACGCCGGCCTGGCGGATGGCTTTGATCTGGAAATCACTGTACCCTCCAATTATACGCCTCATGTCGACGCTGCGACCGTCGTGGTAAGTCAGCTGGAGACGATCGGCGTCAGGGCGTCCATCAAGCAGGTGGAATGGATGTCATGGTATACGGAGACTTACAGCAACAGGCAATATGTTTCCACCATCGTGGGCGTCGACGCCGCGACTATGACCGCCAGGGCCATGCTGGAACGGTTCGTCTCGGATCGACATAATAATTTCATCAACTTTGTCAATGAGGAATACGATAGGGTATTTGCCGAAGCGATTGCGGAGACGGACGAAGCCCGCCAGACGGCGCTATACAAGCGGCTGGAAACCATCCTGACAGAGCAGGCCGCGAATGTGTATATACAGGATTTGTGTGATTATATCGCCATCCGGTCGGGCATAGGGGGATATTTGCCCTATCCATTATATATCATCGACATGGCGGCGCTGAGATACACAAGATAAGCTTTTTGGCTGTGCTGCTTAGATTGCACCTGACAAAACGGCCCGATTGCAGCCGATAAAGAGCCGCTAAGTCATGCGTGGATCTATCTATCACGCAACAGAACATAGTGTGGCGTGAAGATTCGTTCTATAGGCGGCAGCCCACTTTAGTGAATGGAGTGTTGCGGGCTTGCGTACGATCGTCAAAAAAACCATGGCGATGATGGCTACCCTCTTGGCTATTTCTATTCTTGCATTCCTGGCTTTCCAAATACTGCCGGGCGATCCCACCGTGGCTATACTGGGAATGAATACCTCGCCGGAGCGCGTGGCGGAACTGCGGGATACCCTGGGATTGAATGACCCGCCGCCTGTCCGGTACGGCAGATGGTTGAGCCGGTTTGTGACGGGAGATATGGGCAGATCCTATAGCATGAACAGGCCGGTGGCGGAGCAATTGGCCGGCAAGGTGCAGGTGACGGCTACCCTGTCGGCGATAGCCTTTGTTATGGTGGTCTTACTGTCCGTACCTTCCGGCATATTTTTGGCTCGTAATGAAGGCGGGAAAGCGGATCGCGTCTTTTTGGTGCTGAATCAACTGTTGATGTCAACGCCTTCCGTGTTGATCGGGCTGATCTTCACCTATCTTTTCGGGCTTCTGCTGCGCGTATTTACCCCGGGACAATTTGTACACCTGTCGCAGAATGCCGGCGCGTATTATGCGCAGATGTTCTTCCCGGCGCTGGCCATAGCCCTGCCAAGAAGCGCAATGACCATCAAGCTGCTGCGGGGGAGTATCGCCAGTCAGATGCGGCAGGATTATGTGCGTACCGCCTATAGCAGAGGCAACAGCCGTGCGGGCGCCCTCAGGCGGCATGTTTTCCGGAACGCCATTCTACCGGTTGTGACTTTTTTAGCGCTGACGATGGCGGACATCGTCGCTGGTAGTATCATCGTGGAGCAGGTTTTTGTTATACCGGGTATCGGCAGGCTCCTGCTCAGTTCGATATCCGCCAGGGATTTCCCCGTGGTTCAGGCGATTATCATGATGGTGGCGGTTTTGGTTGTTTTTGTAAATTATCTTGCGGATATGATCAATCAGTTGATTGATCCGCGGATACGGTTGGGTTGAAGCTATGCGAGAAAAAAACTATAGCTTAGTACTTGGTACAGTCATAACGGCGGCGGTTGCGCTGATGATCCTGCTTAGCTTTATCTGGAAGCCCTATGACCCGAACGCGTTGAATCCGGCGCTGAAGATGGCTTCTCCTTCCCTTGCCCATATTATGGGTACGGACAACTTCGGTCGGGATATCTTTAGCAGAATCCTTGAGGGCGCCGGTACCACCTTAGGCATTGCGGCGCTTATCGTGGCGATCGGATCTCTTATGGGGGTTCTTGCCGGCAGCGCCACCGGGTATTTCGGCGGCCCGGTCGACGCCATCGTCATGCGGGTCTGCGACACCTTAACCGCGTTTCCCAGCATCCTGCTGGCGCTGGTCGTCATCAGCTTCACCGGTCCGGGCAAACGCAGCCTGATCATCGCGCTGGGGCTTTTATTTATCCCCAGTTTTACCCGCATTGTGCGCGCGGAGTTTTCGCGGCAGAGAAGCCTGGATTATGTCATGAGCGCCAGGCTCATGGGCTGCAGCCACCTGCGGGTCATGTTTGTGCATATACTGCCCAATACGAGGCCGGTCCTGCTTTCCAGTATAGCGATCGGCTTCAATAACGCGGTACTGGCGGAAGCGAGTATGAGTTTCCTGGGGATGGGCGTTCAGCGTCCCGACGCAAGCCTGGGGAGTATGCTCTCGGATTCTCAGGCCTACCTGCTCTCGGCGCCTTGGTATATGCTCTTTGCCGGCTTGGCGGTTTCGTTATTAATACTGGGTTTTGGGCTCCTCAGCGAAGGGCTCAGAGAGGATTCGTAGTGCTTACTATCCATAATCTGTCCATCAAATTCAATGATAGCGTAGGCGGCGAAGCGGTTCGCGGCGTCAGCCTTCATATGGAAGCCGGCGAAATCCTGGGACTTGTTGGGGAGTCCGGTTCAGGCAAAACGATGACGGCGCTGGCGATCGCCGGTCTTGTGGAGCGGGCAAAGACAGAAACCGCGGGGCAGATTCTGTTTGAAGGCAGGGATTTGCTTACGATGAAGCGCAGCGAGCTGCGCCGCATACAAGGCCGGGAGATCGGCTTTGTTTTCCAGGAGCCCATGTCCTCGCTGAACCCGCTCATGCGTATCGGACGGCAGATCGAGGAGCCTCTGAGGCTGCACACGGATATGCCCGCGGACAAACGACGGGAAGCCGCTTTGCGTATGATGGAGCTGACAGAGCTCCCGGAACCGGAATTGAGCTATAAAAAGTACCCTCACCAAATGTCGGGCGGGCAGCGGCAGAGAGCGATGATCGCTTCGGCGGTGATCCTGGGACCGAAGCTGCTGATCGCCGACGAGCCGACCACCGCCCTGGACGTGACGGTGCAGGGGCAGATCCTGAAGCTTCTGCAGGACATCAATCAAAGGCAAAAAGCGGCGATCCTGTTTATATCCCATGATCTGTCCGTCGTGCGGCGCCTGTGCAGTCGTATAGCCGTTATGAAAGAAGGGCTGATCGTCGAAGAAGGAGAAGTGCGGGAGATTTTTGACGCGCCTAAGAACGAATATACAAGAAACTTGATCGACTCCATGCTGTCGAGAAGCAAGAGAATACGAGGTGATCTGCGGAATGGGCATACCGGTCCTGGAAATCCATAATCTGGATATGACCTACGCCGAGGGAGGCCTATTGGGAAGCCGCAGGAAAAGGCAAGTGCTGCACGGCATCGACTTGCGCATTGACGCGGGAGAGATACTGGGGCTTGTGGGGGAGTCCGGCAGCGGGAAAACGTCCCTTGCCAAAGCCATAGTCGGCATAGCCCCTTATAGCGGCGGGGAAATGATTCACTATACCAAACGCCCTCAAATGGTATTTCAAGATCCTTTCAGTTCGCTCAATCCGGCTAAGACAATCGGCTGGATCATTGAGGAGCCCCTGAGGATTTTTGGGAAATACGGCGCGCAGGAGAGGAAACGGCGGGTCATCGAGATGCTGGG
>WRMS01000116.1 GCA_009777025.1 Clostridiales bacterium
TGTCCAGTTCTTTTGGGTCAAACGGTACACGTTCCATAGTCGATGACCTCCCCGCTTTAGTACGGTAAAAATACCATTTTCTCCGGAGCGTGTCAATGTAGCGGAGCATACGGTTGGTCATGAAAACACAAGCCAAAAAAGGGCGAGAAAAAGCCAAAAAAGGGCGAAAAAAAGTACTTGCACGCGATGTGTTCTTTTGTTATAATACTTCAGTCTGGCTTTTATGCGATGACGCGAGAGGTTGCCGAGGACATGACACGCCTGTAGGCGTTGTTCATGGTGAGACATGAAAATGGCTTCAAATCGGGTAATTTTCGCTGAGTATGTCCGAGAAACCATCAGTCGGGCGAAAAGGAGGAAGCTCAAAAATGGCCAAACAGCAGAAAATCAGAATCCGCCTCAAAGCATTCGATCATAGGATCCTGGATGCATCAGCGGAAAAAATCGTTGACACAGCCAAAAGAACAGGCGCCAGTGTCGCCGGCCCGGTTCCCTTGCCTACGGAACGGAACCTGTACACGATCCTCAGATCACCACACGTGAATAAAGATTCCAGAGAGCAATTTGAGATGAGGACGCACAAGCGGCTGATCGATATCATTGACCCAACGCCGAAGACTGTCGATTCCCTGATGAGCCTTGACCTGCCCACAGGCGTCGATATTGAGATCAAGCTTTAGGAGGTTCGCACAGTGAAGAAAGCGATTTTAGGCACGAAGCTGGGTATGCTACAGATCTTTGACGACAGCGGTCGCGTAGTGCCTGTGACGGTCGTAAAAGCAGGCCCCTGTGTTGTGACGCAATTGAAGACAAAAGAGAACGACGGCTACGAAGCCATCCAGGTTGGCTATAGCCCAGCTAAAGAAAAGCATCTCACCAAGCCGCTGAAGGGACATTTTATCAAGCATAATGTGAGTCCGATGCGGCATTTAAGAGAGTTCCGCCTAGAGGATTGCAGCAGCTATGAATTAGGAAATGAGATCAAAGTGGACGTGTTTGCTGCCGGCGAAGTGGTTGACGTCATCGGCGTCAGTAAAGGGAAAGGATTCCAGGGATCGATCCGGCGACATGGATTCCACAGAGGCCCTATGCAGCACGGTTCGAAATACCATCGTCGTACCGGGTCGCTGAACGCCAAAGGTCCGGCTAGAGTATGGCGCGGTCGCAAAGCGCCGGGCAGAATGGGCGGAGACACGGTGACGGTGCAAGGTTTGCATATTGTACGGGTTGACGCCGATAAGGATCTGATTCTGATCAAAGGCGCAGTTCCCGGTGCAAAGAAAGGCGTCGTCCTGATCCGGAACTCCTTCAAAGCGTAAGGCAATCTATACAGGGCGACGAAGCGTCCGCTGTATTGAGCAAAAAAGACAAGTCTGGTGAGGAGAGATGAGATGTCGATTGTAAACTTATACAATATGGAAGGCCAGGAAGTGGGCGAATTTGAGCTGGATGATTCCGTATTCGGCATTGTCCCCAATGAATCTGTGGTCCATGAAGCGCTTGTTATGCAATTGGCAAGCCTGCGCCGGGGCAGCGTCGGGGTCAAGACCCGCGCGATGGTCAGCGGGGGCGGAAAAAAGCCTTACAGGCAGAAGGGGACAGGCAGAGCCAGGGCCGGCAGTTCCCGTTCGCCATTATGGCGTCATGGCGGCGTGGTATTCGGTCCGCAGGCAAGAAGTTTTGCGTATTCGATTCCCCGTAAAAAGCGCCGCCTGGCGATGAAGTCTGTTCTATCCGACAAGGTGGCGAATGGGAACCTGATCGTTGTCGATGAGATAAAAATGGAAAAGCCGAGTACGAAAACCATGGTCCAGATACTCAGTAAACTGGGCGCCGACAAGAAAGTCCTGGTCGTCACCGGCTGCGGCGACGCGACGCTGTCCGCAAGAAATATTACAGGCGTCAAACCGGTCACAGCGGAAGGCATCAATGTTTATGACGTACTTAACCATGATAAAATGGTGATCAGCGCCGAGCAACTTCGGATTGTTGAGGGGGTGCTGGGAAATGCGTAATCCCTATGAAGTACTAGTAAAACCTATCATCACAGAGAAATCCTCCGGCCTGATGTCCGAAGGGAAATATACCTTTCGCGTGGATAAAACCGCGAATAAAATTGAGATCAAGTATGCCGTGGAGTCTATTTTTAAAGTGGATGTCACCAACGTGAGGACGATGAATATGCCCGGTAAGCTTAAGAGGCAAGGCAAAACAAAAGGTATGACCTCAGCATGGAAAAAGGCTGTTGTCACGCTGAAATCCGGTCAGACCTTGCCTATTTTCGACGAATAGAGGAGAGAGTACCATGGCAGTAAAAAGCTTCAGACCCATCACCCCTTCACGCCGCCAAATGACAGTGGCAAACTTTAAGGAGATTACAGCGGATAAGCCCGAAAAGTCGTTATTGGCGCCTTTGAAGAAAAGAGCCGGTAGGAACAGCCGGGGGAAAATCACTGTTCGCCATCAGGGCGGCGGACATAAACGAATGTACAGGCTGATTGATTTCAAAAGAAATAAAGACGGCATACCGGCAAAGGTAGCAACGATCGAGTATGATCCGAATCGTACGTGCTATATTGCTCTGCTCCATTATCGGGATGGAGAGAAGCGTTATATCCTGGCGCCTGTCGGTTTGAAGGTCGGGGACATGGTAGAATCCGGACCCGCGGCGGATATCAAAGTTGGCAACGCGCTTCCTTTAGCGAATATCCCCGTCGGTTCCGTTGTGCATAATATAGAGATGAAGCCGCTCAAGGGCGGTCAAATGGTTCGCTCCGCCGGCACCTCTGCGCAGTTGATGTCCAAGGAGAACAACTATGCGTCCCTGCGCCTCCCTTCCGGCGAAGTACGGAAGGTTTTGATGGCTTGTAAGGCGACGCTCGGACAGTTGTCCAATCCTGAAAATGAGATCCTCAACATTGGCAAAGCCGGCCGTTCCCGTTGGATGAACAAGCGCCCCACGGTCAGGGGCGTGGTGATGAATCCTGTTGATCATCCCCATGGCGGCGGCGAAGGCCGTTCTCCCGTCGGTCGAAAGCGTCCGGTGACACCCTGGGGTAAATCCGCTATCGGCGGCAATACACGTAAGAAGAAGAACCCCAGCGATAAGTACATCGTCACATCACGCAAGAAGAAATAGCGCTGACGGAAAGGAGAAACGAGAGCATGAGCAGATCCATCAAAAAAGGCCCCTATGTTGAAGAAAGGCTGATGAGCAGGATCAACGCGCTGAATGAAAGCAATGATAAAAGAGTGCTGAAAACCTGGTCGCGCCGTTCTACGATATTTCCCCAAATGGTCGGTCATACCATAGCTGTACATGACGGACGAAAGCATGTGCCGGTCTATGTTACGGAAGATATGGTAGGACATAAGTTAGGTGAATTTGCGCCGACACGTATCTTCCGGGGTCATGCCGGGGATCGATCCAGTGGCGGAAGATAAGCCGGGAGAGGAGGAAACAGCATGGCGAAAATAACTGCATTACCGGAAACGGATAAGAAAATCAAAGGCGCTGTAGCCAGCGCAAAGTATGTGCGCATCTCTCCCCGTAAAGCCCGCGCGGTGATCGATTTGATACGCGGTAAGGCGCTAAGAGAGGCCGAAGCAATTTTGAAATTTACGGTTCACAAAGCAACGGAACCTATCGGCAAAGTGCTGAAGTCCGCAGCGGCAAATGCCGAACACAATTTTGAGATGGATAAGGATTTGCTTTATGTGAAGGAAGCCTATGTGGACGGAGGGCCTGTGCTGAAGCGGGTCATGCCCCGTGCGCAAGGCAGGGCGGATATCATCAAGAAGAGAACCAGCCACATTACCATCATCGTCGGTGAGAAATAAGGAGGGGAGTGCCAGTGGGTCAGAAAGTACATCCAAAGGGCATGCGGGTTGGTATTATCAGAGGCTGGGAAAGCAACTGGTATGCGGATAAAAAGAATTTCTCCGATCTGCTTTTGGAAGACATCAAAATCAGAAACTATATCAAGGAGAAACTATTTCAGGCAGGAGTTTCCAGTGTGGAAATTGAGCGAAGCGCCAATCGGGTCAAAGTGACGATCAAGACAGCAAAACCCGGTATCGTTATCGGGCGCGGTGGCACAGAAGTCGAAATCCTGCGAAAAGAACTGGAAAACATGACCGGCAAGAAAATCAATATCAATATTTCCGAAATCAAGAAACCTGAGCTGGACGCGCAACTGGTCGCTGAGGGTATTGCTGCGCAATTGGTAAAACGTATCGCTTTTCGCCGTGCGATGAAACAATCGGTCAACCGTACGATGCGATTGGGCGCCTTGGGCGTAAAGATTTCCTGCGCAGGCCGCCTGGGCGGAGCGGAGATTGCCCGCACCGAATGGTACAGCGAAGGCAAAGTTCCTTTGCATACGTTAAGGGCCGACATCGATTACGGCTTTGCCGAAGCCAATACAACTTACGGGAAGATTGGCGTAAAGGTGTGGATCTATAAGGGCGAGATACTGCCGGAAGCAAAGGTCCGGAAGGAGGCTGCATCGGATGTTACTGCCTAAGAGGGTCAAATGGCGCCGTCCCCATCGGGGAGGCAACATTAAGGGAAAAGCAACCCGTGGTAATCATGTGAATTATGGAGAGTTTGGTCTGCAAGCCTTGGAAGCGGGCTGGATCACCAACCGCCAAATCGAAGCGGCGCGGATTGCCATGACCCGCTATATCAGACGCGGAGGTCAGGTTTGGATTAAGATCTTTCCGGACAGGCCGATTACGGCAAAGCCGGCAGAAACCCGGATGGGTTCCGGTAAAGGCTCTCCTGAGTACTGGGTTGCAGTGGTTAAGCCCGGCAGGGTTATGTTTGAAATTGCCGGTGTGAATGCAGATATGGCAAAGGAAGCCATGCGTCTCGCGTCACATAAGCTTCCGGTCAAGACAAAGATCATCCGGAATGAAAACTATATAGAAGTAGCCCAAAAAGAAAACCGGGAGGATAGCATTACGAAAGCAATGGCGAATGACAGCTTTGCGGGAATGGATGGTGATGCAGGTGAAAGCTAAGGCTATTCGTGAAATGACCAGCGACGAGCTAAGCATGAAGGAAAAGGAACTAAAAGAAGAATTGTTCAACCTGCGGTTCCAGTTTGCTACCGGCCAATTGGAGAACCCCATGCGCCTGAGAGAAGTGCGGAAAGATATCGCGCGGACAAAGACGGTAATCCGGGAGATGGAATTAGAGAGGCAGTAGATCTCAGGACGACGAAGGCAACGCCGTATGGCGGAAAAAGAGCAAGCCAAAGGAGGAAACTGGACTTGAAAAGAAGCACCCGCAAAACCTTAACAGGCACGGTGGTGAGCAACAAGATGGATAAGACTGTCGTTGTCGCCGTTACGACTACTACCAAGCATGGAATGTATAGTAAAATTATCAAAGTGACCAATAAATACAAAGCCCATGATGAAAAGAATGAATGCGGTATGGGGGATAGGGTCTCGATAGAGGAATGTCGTCCTCTGAGCAAAGACAAGCGCTGGAATGTCGCTGCGATAATTGAGAAAGCGCCGGGCGCCATCTTTTAGTATCATGGACAGGAGGAATCAGCTATGATTCAACAGGAAAGCAGATTGAGGGTAGCGGACAATACCGGCGCGAAAGAATTGCTTTGTATCCGTCCGTTAGGCGGTTCCGTGCGGCGATACGCGTCAATCGGAGATATCATCGTCGCAACGGTAAAAGAAGCGGCGCCGGGCAGCGCGACAAAGAAAGGCGAAGTAGTCAGGGCTGTCGTAGTCAGGACAAAAAGCGCTGTTCGTCGTGTAGATGGTTCTTATATCCGCTTTGATGAAAATGCCGCGGTTATACTCAGGGAGGACAAAAGCCCCAGAGGAACCCGCATTTTCGGACCGGTCGCCAGAGAACTGAGGGAGCATGATTTTACCAAGATTCTTTCTTTAGCGCCTGAAGTGCTTTAAAAAGAACGGGCGGAGGTGAGATAGATGAAAATCCATGTCAAAAAGGGCGACGTCGTACAAGTAATCTCCGGTAAGGAGATCGGCAAAAGAGGCAAGATTCTCACGGTGGATTCTGCAAAAGGCCGGGTTGTTGTCGAGGGCGCCAATATGGTCAAGAAGCATCTGAAACCGACACAGGGGAACCCGCAAGGCGGCATCATTGAAAAAGAAGGAAGCATTGCCAGTTCGAATGTGTTATTATACTGCAACAAATGCAGAAAGCCTGTCCGATATGGCAAACAGATCCTGAATGACGGTTCCCGCACGCGGGTCTGTAAAGCATGCGGCGAAGCTTTCGATTGATAAAGATATGCCGGGAGGGGAATGATGTAATGAATCGGTTAAAGGAAAAATACAAGAAAGAAATCGTTCCTGCAATGCAGCAGCGCTTCAATTATGGCAATATTATGGAGGTTCCCAAGCTGGATAAAGTTGTGATTAATATCGGCGTGGGGGAAGCAATTGGTAATCCGAAAGCCATGGACGGGGCAGTGTCTGACCTGATGCTGATTACCGGGCAAAAGCCCATTATCACCAAGGCTAAAAAATCAGTAGCTGCTTTTAAAGTCCGCACAGGCATGTCTGTCGGCGCAAAGGTTACGCTGCGAGCGGAGCGGATGCTTGATTTTACCGATAAACTCTTTAATGTCGCTCTTCCCCGTGTCCGTGACTTCCGGGGGGTTTCCGATAAATCATTTGACGGCAGGGGCAATTATTCCATCGGCTTGCGGGAGCAGCTCATGTTCCCGGAGATCGATTATGACAAGATCGACAAGCTGCGGGGTATGGATATTGTGTTTGTAACTACGGCAAAGACAGACGAAGAAGCAAAAGCATTGCTCAGCTACATGGGAATGCCCTTTGCGGATCAGCTGTAAACGAAACTCTGGCTCGGAAGGCAACGCC
>WRMS01000117.1 GCA_009777025.1 Clostridiales bacterium
GTCCAATCCGTCGCTGACGTCCCACATACCCAACTCCCGCATCCCCGGCGTGTCGATGATCATCGCGCCGGACGGCAGCATGAACAGTTGGCGACGCGTTGTGGTATGCCGGCCGCGGCTGTCGTCTTCCCTGATTGTCCTAACTTCCATCAGCGTTTCATTCGCAAGCGCGTTAAGCAGACTTGATTTGCCTACGCCGGAAGAGCCGAGAAATACTACGGTCTTGTTTGGCTTAAGGTAAGCGCCAAGGCTGTCCAAGCCCTGTCCGTTGACAACGCTGACGGCGATAACGTCAAGCCCAACGGCTATATCCTGCACTGCTTTTATTTGTTCGCCATACTCGTCTTTCAAGTCTGATTTCGTCAGCACAACGACCGGCGTGCCACCGCTTTGCCATGCGAGCGTGAGATACCGTTCCAGCCTGCCAATGTTGAAATCTCTGTTCAGCGACGTCATCACAAACACGGTGTCAAAATTGGCGGCTATCGCCTGCTCGCCCCGTCCCGGCGTCGGGTCGCGGCGGGAGAAGAAGCTCCTGCGCGGAAGCGTTTTGATGATCAAGCTGTCACCGGATACTTCGTGCTGCAACAGTACATAATCTCCGACAGTGGGGAATTCTTCGCCCTGCCCATAGTATACGGCGGCTTTGAGTTTAGCGAAAACTGCGCCATGCTGACAAACAAGTTCAAATCGCTCGCGGTGTACAGTCGTTATCCTCGCGGGAACCCCCTCCGCGTCTTTCGGGAGCCTGGACGGCTCCCATCCATATTCTTTCATATCTATCACGGTAATCCTCCGTCAAATATAATTTAGGGCACAGAAATACCGCAGACAGGCAGCCTCGATAGAAGCTGCCTGTCTGCGGTGTTAAACAAAAAAGGATACGACCTCATCGTATCCCGCAAATAGCAGTATTCTCGAAAGGTTGCTATAACGGCACAGCAACAACACGGGCAAATCCCGCTTCTCTTACTGACGCCCAATATTCAGTTAAGTGAGAATTCCCTCAATAACCGACATGAAACGCAACTCCTTTCGGAAAATGTCTATCCGATTTTAGATAACCACATTGTACGACCGCGCGGAAGTAATGTCAATTAAAAAGAAGTATTGGTGTCTAACGCGTCTATTCCTGCTTCGCTCTCTCAACCAGGCTCTCAATCCTGTGCAGCAAAGCAGCCATTTCCGCGCGGGTCGCATTGCCTCTGGGATCCATTTTTCTCTGGCCCTTTCCAACAAATACACCGAGTTTATTCAAAGTTTGGAATGTTTCGTTTTCATCACCCAACATCTGATCCGCGTCGTCAAACACAAGGCTCTCCGTATTTACCGGAACTTGGACGTCAAGCCAGTTGATGAAACGTTCTAACATAATCGCCAGACTTCCGCGAGACTTGGGTGGATTTGCGTTAAACGTCTCGTCACCAAAAAGTCCGATGCTTTTTGCCCACACTGCCGCATCGCTGTACCACTGGCCTGGGACGATATTGTCATCCGATAGGTTCGCATAAGGAGTCATATCGACCCCGGCAAACCTCGCCAGTACAACAGCGACCATCGCGTCGGATATCTCCGCGTCAGGCGCAAACAGACCGTCGCCGATGCCAACCATGTAGCCTTTTTCGTAAGCCCAGGCGACGACGGCATAATACCAGGCATTTGTCTTGACATCACGAAATATGCTGGAAGGCGCGCTGCCGGTACTCGCACTGTTTCCCAGCGGTATTGCCGGCTGTTGTATAGTCTGCCCAGGCACGCTTGTTCCTGCGCTGCCGCTTGAGGCGCTTCCCGTATTGCCAGTATTGACGTTGGTATTTCCGATATGCATTCTGAAGTTCTGCGCGGCGCGTTTCAGCGCCTTCTCCTCATCGCCGTCCACACGAAACTCAGCAGCGATGGTATTGATTCCGGAATGATCCGCCTTGTTTTGGAATGTCTGGCTCTTGATTGTTATTCTCGTGCTGCCAGGTTCACTTGTATAATCCGTATCGGGCATAAGCTTCGTCCCATTCAGCCAGAAATCGACAAATTCGCCCAGATCGCCACCCGTGACAAATTCATAATCCGCTATCGACGTGACGAGATAATCGTTGGCGCCGGCGGATATGCCGACAAATGTCGTCACCTCATAGCCGGGATCTGTCGCGAAGTATACATTATCGTTGGTGTTTTCCTGCACGACTATTGTATAGTCAGCAGAAGAGTCTTCGAAGCGAGTATCGCTATTGAATAGTTCCACCGTGAAATGGTAAATACCCGCTGCCGTCGGAACGCCATATATCTCACCGTTGGGCTTTAAGGCGAGGCCCGGCGGGAGCGCCCCGGAACTAATGTACATCGTCACTTGATTCCATTCGTACTTATTATTATGCAGGAGCTGTACAGCGTAGGGCACATACTTGACTGCTTCCGGTATGGCCTCTGTGGTCAGCCTCGGATTGCCTGCGTAACCGCTTAGGGTGATCCTAATGTCCTCCTGCCCGTCGGCTGTAATCAGCAGCGTTCCGCTCACTAAGCCTTCGCCTCCGTTTATTTCGACGGCTTGCAGGCGAATCTTCGCTACATTGGGTAATTCACCATAAGCTGAATCAGAAGAATCCGGCTGCTTCGACTCCACTGTATCAAACGCGGCTAATCTGCTATTGCCATCGTTCTGCACGGTCCAATACCGATCCAGCGTGACATTCGTCGGTTCCATCAGATAGACTCTCAGCCCGGTTAGTTCCGAACTGCCTACATTGGCGATGAAGATATCATGATAGTTGCTGTAGACGTCGTTGAGAAATACTTCCCGGATCGGGTTTCCATAATTGTCCTTGTCCATAGCGTTCATGCCGCTGACAAAGAGTTTTGGACCCGACAAATCCTTTTTCACGAAGGTAACCCAGTAGTTCTTCAACCCCAGGCCGCTTTCCGACGCAGCGGCATACTGCACCGGGCTGACGGAGAAATCCTGCTCCGATGTACCGCTGGTTTGCAAAACGCCGTAATCGCTATTCCCACCGGCGTAAACGTCTACTCCCTGTCCTTTCCAGAATGTGGGTTTCAGCGCATCGAGCTCCACATCATCCAAATAGAGAATTGTCTGGTATCCCAGATCATAGTAAGTATCGTGCTGATAGGGGATTTGATAATAGGAGGTCAATTCCGTCGCTCCGTTGACCTGAAAATAGGTGTCCGGGTTACCCGGATTGGGGAGGGCGATAATCGCCCCGGTACCCGGCTCGCCATTCTTGTAACTATCAACTTGTACAGCCTGTACTGTAATTTTGAGGATGTTGCCATACGCATCTAATATTGTAAAGTTTTGTCCTCTTCCACTGTAGTCAGCCGGATAACCCGCGGTATTCGAAGCCGGAAACAGTTGATCGCGGACGTCCGGCTGGGCTTCGACCTCTGCTTTCGTATCATAGTGGCCGCGTACAGCGCGCGCAACAAGGGCATGGTTATCATACCCGTCAATACCCTTATCGACGTAAAACATCCGCAGATAATACGGCGTATGGACGGGGTAGTCTTTATAGACGTAGCACGTAAATAGCCTTACCCCATTCTGCACAGCCCAACCGGATCGGTTGACGATCCCATCGCTTGTCTCGTCGCTGTTTTCATACAAATTCTCAATTTGCACTTCGCTTGATGTACGGCTGACATAGAGCGTGAAGGGGGCTATCCCGACGATTTCCTCAGCCTCTTTCAGTACGAATGTAAACGCCTGCCGGTTATAGAAATCCGTATAGTCTGCAGGATAACCGTTGTCGGCTGCTGTCATATTCGGCTTCCATATCTGCGCTGCAATGTTATCAGCGGCTTCCCCGGCGGCTATATCCTCCGCGGTAAAGAGTAAACCCTTGTACACTTCAACATCGCTGGACTTGTCGGCGAATGCGCTGCCCCAGTCCAAACCAAGCCACGCTTCTTCCCTATACGCAAGACTGTCTGCATCAACCATGATGTGATAGTTTGCCGGATACGCATAGTCCTCGTAATAGCTGCCATATATTTCTATTTCTGTCCGTCGCATCGACTCATCCTGCTTATAGAGTGTGAACGAGAGCCCTTCGTGGCTGCTTGATACGTACACATCGACCAAATATCGGGTATTTGTGGGAGTGAGTTGCCTGCCGTCGCCAACGATCAGCTCGAGAGATACACGCGTACCGACGCCTGAGGGTAGGGACAAATTGATGTAGCTGTTTAGGTTGGATACCACGTAAGATCCGTCTCTGTTTGATCTGTTCCTCCAGGCGACAGTCGAATCGTCGTTTATACTCGCACCGGACAGTATCGTCGACAGCTTCACATAATTCAGTTCAGCCGTCGTATGGGTGTACATACCACCGGCTGTTAAATCCAATGTTAGAAACACTTCCTCAAGGGGCAGGAGCGACATCGGCATGATCAACGCGTTGGTAAACGTTTTGGGCATCGGGCGGGCTGGCACATATACGCCGCCGATCCATACGCCCAACTGCCGGATTTTTGTCGGGTCTGTCTGCGCCGATTCAACGCTGAAGCGGTATCCGCCCACATAGACGATCGTCTCCGGCGTCTCAAACCATTCGCTGAAGACGTCGCCGCCATACTGAAACTGCACTTCGTAGGGGAAGAAGGCGTTGTCTTCAAGCGCTATCGTATAGCCGCCGCTTTCATCAAAGAGTTTATATTTCCAAGGCGTCATAGCGGCTTTCTCCGCGTCAAAGCCTACGATGATTTCCTGTTTATCCAGATTATAGACAACCAACCCATCCGGATAAGCCAATTCCTCACCCACATCATCGCCATACTCTGGATCCCCGTTAAACTCTGTATTCCCGCCATCTCCTGTCTCGGCGGCAGCATCTTCCTGCGCGGACAAGCCTGCAGCAATGCCGGGCAGGTCTGCATTCGCGAAGGAAGCCAAAGACGGGGTAAAGATCAGCAACATTACCAGTAGTACAGCAGAGCCCTTTTTGAATCGTTTCATTTTTTTCTCCTCCACACCTTATTATCCAGTCACCTACGGGCAAGCCCGATAAGCTCGTCTAGATCATATATACGGGACTCCCTCAGACTGCCGCTGGGATAATCGAAGATCAAGCGGTCGCCAAGGATGTCGCAAAGATTGGGCAGATACGCCAGCGTCTCGCAGCGCTCGTTGAGCAGCAAGCCATAGCGCGCGCCATCCGCTGTGACGTACTCGGTAACGATGTATTCGCCTGCTTGCGTCACGTAGGTAAGATACGCGTCTTTCTCCAATTCGCGAACCAGTCTGCCGCTCTTCCTGTCATAAGCGGCGGGCGTACCATGCAGAGGCGAGGTAAAACGCAGGGTATCGGGAAAAAACTCCTCGTACAAAGATAAGTCCGGCGCCATGCCGGCGACCTCATACCGCAGGCTGCCGTCTTCCGCGGAGTAAGCGCGGATTGTCCCGTCGTTGTAGATTACTTCAAGCCGCGAGCCGGCCTCATCCCTGCGGTATTGCTGATCGTAGAGTTGCTCCGCGTCCGGGATTTCTGTTTCGGCAAGAATCGCGCCATTTATGTCATATAAACGGAAACCGCCATAGGAAAACAACATCACCGACCTGCCATCCGCGCTGATTCTGGCTTCGTCATGACGGTAGTCGGGATCATAGGAAAATATTCCCGCTTCGATATGGTTTTCCAGCTTCCATATCCGAAGCACAGGCGAGTCGAGGCTGCCGGCCACTGCGGTACCTTCCGCGATTTGTACATGCGCGCCGCTGTATAGCAGAGCATGGCGGGAAACAAGATTTGTGCGCCGGTCAAAAAACAAGAGTTCCTCTTTGGACGTCATCAGCGTATAGCCGTCGCTGCGTGCAAAGTTTGTGATATATTCCGCCGTCGCAACAAGAGGGCTTTGCTCCCCTGTGACCGGATCGAGCTTGACCAACAAATTGTCTGTCTGTACATATATGCCCGTCTCGTCCGTCTGTACGCTGAAGCGGCCGCTGGAGGAAAAGCCGCCCGTCTGGGCTTGTTCCGCAGTATCCACCACCGCAAATACGGATCCGGACGGACCGGATGCAGTGAAAGCAAAATACTGCTTATGGAAACCGCCCTCAAATCGCGTATACCCGGAAGCAGCGTCAAAAAGTTCAAGATCATTTTCACGATCACGCAGATCATAGATCCATAGGGAGCCGTCCGCAAAGCTGACGGCAAGCAAGGCGCCGTCAGGGCTGAGTGCAAGCAGATTATCGCCCGGATTGGCAAATGATGCGTTAGCCGCAGTCCGCTGGTTCTTTCCGTCAAAGCGGACTTCCCTGATGATCTGCCCGTCAACCGCGTTATAAATGAAAGCTGTACTTTCTTCACTATAGACTGTGGCAATGTACCGGCAGTCCGCCGACAGGGCGATGGAGGTGGCAAGCCTGTTTGTCGTCCACAGTTTCCGGCCCTTCCGGATATCGTAGGCTTCCAGTCCCACATTACCGGCATAGACGACAATGTCATTATCGGAAAAATGCACTTCCGCCAGCGCGGAGTGAACCGCAGGAAACTCGGCGAGGATCTCCGCGGAATCCGTATCAAACAATACGACAGACCAGGCATATACGCAGGCGGCGGTTTTGCCGTCCGGCGAGAGCGCCAGATATAAAGGCGCGGCGGGCAATTCTACTGTCTTGTGCGCCTTGAAGCCATCAGATAAGTCATAGACCTGTAAGGCGTCTGTCAGCGCTTTCTGCGCCTCGGCAGTGACGGGCGGCGTAAAGATATCCTGCTTTCCGGGGATCGCTTGCAGCGCGAAGCGGATCGCTCCATCGACGTCACCGGCGCGTAGAGAATCTCCCGCATAGGCCGCCATCCGCTT
>WRMS01000118.1 GCA_009777025.1 Clostridiales bacterium
GGGTAATATCAGCGTCGGGAATATTGTCATCGAAGGCGGAGCGAGAATGCGGGGCTTTGTCACAACGACTTCCGGCGACAGGGAAGTGGATGAGGATTTCTTTCCCCAGAAGTGATATGCCCTAAGCCGGAGACGCAAGCAGACAGGCCTTATTTCCTATCGCGGAGAGGCCTGTTTTTTAATACGAATAGGTTGCCGCGTTCGATAGGGAGAAGCATTTCATGAAACTTCAATTCTTAAAAGGTATTGGGCCAAAGCGGCTGAAGCTGCTGGAGCAGATGGGCATGGTAACGGCGGAGGATCTGCTGATGCATTTCCCCCGGCGATATGAGGACCGTAGCCGCATACAGAAGCTGGCGGAACTGCAGGACGGTCAAGCAGGTACTTTCCTTGCTTCCGTAGTGAATGTGACGGAGCAAAGGACAAGAACGGGGCTCTATATCCTGAAAGCGGCCATACGGGATGAAAGCGCTATCGCGACAGCTACCTGGTTCAATCAGCCGTATATCAAGGCCAAACTTACAGCGGATACCGTCTTTCTGATGACCGGCAAGGTAAGGCGGCAGTTTGGGCGGCTTGAAATCATGATACAGGATCTGGAGCCTGCAGATGATAAAGCAGAGGGGAATCCGGGAAGGATTCTGGCGGTATATCCGGCTTCGGCAGGTCTGCAGCAGAAAGTATTCCGCCAGGCGATCGCACAGATACTGGATGCCGGCTGCCCCTTGAAAGAGTTTCACAGTCCGTCATTTCTGGAAGAGCAAGCCTTGACGGGCAGGGAGGAGGCCCTGGAAACCCTCCATCGCCCCGCTACTTGGGAGGCATTGGATAAAGCCAGGGAACGCCTGGCTTTTGACGAATTCTACTTTTTGCACTTGTCCCTGGCGGCCATGCGAAGGAAGGACTTTCAGGAACAAGGCGTCTCCCATATTCCGAACGCTACGCTGACGGACGCGTGGATCAAGGGGCTGCCTTTTTCTTTAACCGCCGCACAAAAGCGGGTAATCGGCGAAATACGGGAGGATATGGCAAAACCCCATGCCATGGCCCGTTTGGTTCAGGGCGACGTAGGCGCGGGGAAGACCGCCGTTGCGGCGTGGGCGCTGCTACTGGCGGCGGAAAATGACTTTCAGGGCGCGATGATGGTCCCGACGGAAATCCTGGCAAAGCAGCACTATGAAACCTTGTCCTCCTGGTTTAGGCCATTAGGTTTGAGACTGGGCTTATTTACCGGCAGCTTGGGACAAAAGGAAGCCCGCTTGCTGCGGGAATCGCTTGCCGCGGGAGAAATCCAGGTAGCGGTCGGCACCCACGCGCTGATCCAGGAAAAGATCGTCTATCAGCGGCTGGGCTTGATCATTATAGACGAACAACACCGTTTCGGCGTCCGGCAGCGGGCGCTGCTTCAAGAAAAAGGCGACCACCCGGATGTGCTGATTATGTCGGCCACGCCGATACCCAGAAGCTTGGCGTTGACAGTATACGGCGACCTGGATATATCGAAGCTGGATGAAATCCCGCCGGGACGAAAACCGGTCGAAACGATATGCATTTTGGAGAAAGCCAGAGAAAAAATGCATCAGTTCCTCAGGAAAGAATTGGCCTTGGGAAATCAGGTTTTCGTGGTCTGCCCGCTGATTGAGGATTCGGAAGTTCTGGATATGCAAAACGCCGAGGAGATCTATGAGCGGTTGACGCTTACACTGAAGCCTTTTCCTGTCGGGCTCCTTCACGGGCGGATGAGCGGCGCGGAGAAGGAGGCGATCATGGGGGCTTTCGCCGCCGGAACGATTCAAGTATTGGTGTCCACCACGGTGGTGGAAGTAGGCGTCGATGTGCCTGCCGCTACGGTGATGGTCGTCGAAAACAGCGAACGCTTTGGCTTAGCTCAACTGCACCAGCTGAGAGGAAGGGTAGGCAGGGGCGATCGGCAGGCATACTGCATACTGGTGACCAATACGGAGGACAGCCTTGCTTTGCGGCGGCTGAAAATGATGACGGAGACGAACGACGGCTTTAAGTTGGCGGAGGAGGACCTGCTGCTGCGCGGCCCGGGGGAGCTTTTTGGCGCAAGACAGCACGGCTTACCGGAATTCAGACTGGCAAAACTACCGGAGGATATGCGCCTGATGGAACGCGCCAGGGAAGCGGCAATCCGCCTTATGGACGCCGATCCGGATCTGCGGCAACCTGAGCATGGGGAGACAGGGCGGATGATCCGCGAGCGGATAACGGAAATGGTGAAAGGCTAAGGGAAAGATTCAGGGAATGATTCATGAAATTCCTGTTACCAGACTTGCTATTTTCGTGCAATAAATTATAATATAGAAAGAATTGTTCATCAGATCGAGTATAGCGAATGAGGAAGCTAAGGAGGAAAAGGCATGATACCATTCATTGAAAACATGAAAGAGGCGTATGACCTGACAGGCAAAAGCGCGATCGTTACCGGAGGGAACGGTGGTATTGGCTTGGGAATTGCGAAGGCGCTGGCCGAATGCGGCGTCAATATCGCGATTCTTTGCCGGAACATGGACAAAGCGAAAAAAGCGGTTGAGCAGGTGAAAGCCTTTGGTGTGAAATGCCAAGCCTATTCCTGTGACATCACGGTTCCGCAGGTTGTCCATGACGCAGTAGAGCAAGTGTGGAAAGACTTTGGCGGCATTGATATCTTGATCAACAATTCGGGCATCAAGTGTAACACCTATATCCTCGATATGGATCAGGATCTAAGCGTCTGGCATGAGGTCATCGGCACCGATCTCAACGGCATGGTGCAGATGACCTATGAAGTCGGCAAACGGATGCGTGACGCCGGTAAGGGCGGATCTATCGTGAATATTACTTCCAACGCAGGCGCAATGGTCAACAAGGGCATCCATATCACGCCCTACTCCGTCGCGAAAGCAGGCGCCAATCATTTTACGCGGTGTATGGCCGTCGAACTTGCCGAATATGATATTCGCGTGAATGCGATCGCGCCCGGCTTTACCGATATCGCGGATCCGGATGTGCCCATGCCGGAGATGCCCGCGGGACGGTCCAATCCGATTGCGGATCTGATTCAACAGCAGCAGGCAAGCAAACGCACAGGCACAACCCTTGAATGCGGCGCCTTGGCGGTATTTCTCTCCTCGCCAGCCGCGGCGATGATCACCGGCGAAGTCGTCACCATCGACAGCGGTTATACGCTGATGTATTAGGAACACGCTGATGTATTCGGAACTTGCTATTTCCCTGGGATAAACTTATAATGTAGAAGACCAAGAATAACGAGGAGGGGACTGCATGATACCATTCATCGAAAATATGAAAGCCGCTTATGATTTGTCAGGTAAAAATGCGATCGTAACAGGCGGGAACGGCGGAATAGGTCTGGGAATTGCGAACGCCCTGGGTGAATGCGGCGTCAATGTAGCGATACTTTGCCGCAACATGGAAAAAGCAAAGACGGCGGTGGAACAAGTACAATCCTTCGGTGTAAAATGCCAGGCATATTCCTGCGATATCACGAAACCACAGGTGGTCCATGATGTGGTTGAGCAAGTATGGAAGGAGTATGGCGGCATTGATATCCTGGTTAACAATTCCGGCATATTCTGTAATACGCTTGTCCTTGATATGGATCAGGATCTGACGGTTTGGCACGAAATCATCGGTACCGACCTCAACGGCATGGTGCAGATGACCTACGAAGTTGGCAAGCGGATGCGTGACGCCGGCAAAGGCGGCGCGATCGTCAATGTCACTTCCAACGCAGGCGCGATCGTCAATAAAGGGATTAATATCACCCCTTACGCCGTCGCCAAAGCGGCCGCCAATCACTTTACCCGTTGTATGGCTGTGGAGCTCGCCCCATACGATATCCGCGTAAACGCCATTGCGCCGGGCTTTACAGACAGAGATGCGGGTCCTGTCACCGACGGGGAAGGCCCGACCTGGGATCTCATTGTACAGCAGCAGGCAAGCGTACGCAGGGGAAAACCCATCGAATGCGGTGCTCTGGCCGTATTCCTCTCCTCGCCCGCCGCCGCCATGATCACCGGCGAAGTGGTGACGATCGACAGCGGCTATACCTTGATGTATTAAGCCTGATATAGGCTGCCACAACTGACTCCTTCAAGCTCCTGCTTGACTATTGACTTTCTATCCGGGTTTGATATAATCAAGCTTGCGAACCCGGGCGGTTAGCTCAGTTGGTTAGAGTACTTGCTTGACATGCAAGGGGTCACTGGTTCAAATCCAGTACCGCCCAGTTAAAAAAAGCCGCGCAGCAGCGCGGCTTTTTTTGCTATCCAGAATGAATTGTGGAGGAATACAATGCCGGCAGATTTGCGGTCGCAACGCCGCATAAAAAAGCCTTGTGCCGCAACTGTTTAGGAGACTGGATCAGAATCCATCCCGGCCTCCTCCAGGGTGAAACCTTTGCAGTCGCGACCCAGCAGACTTTCGGCCAAGTCAAGACGCATAATGCACACCCGCTGCGTATTATTCTTGACCAAAAACAGAGCCTTATCCCTGATGGGCGCTCGCTTAAGCACCACTTTGGAAAATGCCCCCCGGCTTACATTGACGTATTCGCTCTTTTCCGACAGGCAATCCACGATTTCCATCATGGGCATAAAATACAACTGCAGCGATTCGTTTTTGGCGTCAAGATAAACGACTTCCCGGTAAACCAGATATTCGTCAAAGGCTTGAATGACATCCTTCGCTTCATCGGTGACCAGCAATACAGGACTGCACAGGACGTCCGGGAACACAGTGAATCCGGAAGGCCGGATATTGATTAGCGTTCTGGTCGGCACTGCGCCAGCCCCGGCGGCGGAGACGCTTCTCACATCGATTTTTTCAAAAAAATCAATGGCGTAAGGCATATCTGTAATCCTATCGTCTTGCTTCAGCACGAAGTATCTCATGACGCCGCCGCCTTTCGCGGGAGCCTCAACAGCAACTGGTGGTTGCGCAGAAGGTTTCCATAGGTGAAAACGCAATTCTCCGCCACACTCAAGTCCGGCCAAAATTCTGTCATCCCGGGGTGCATCAGGCAAAGGGAGCAGGCGGACATGACCATCTTAAACAGAATTTTTGTTTTGTACTTCCACGCCAGGGCGTCGCGTTCGTAGTCCATGAATCGCGTAAACTGTTTGGCCGCTTCCGTGCATAGAACCTCAACGCTCTCCCGGAAAATGGGGAGCAAATGGGCGTATGAAAAATAGGCGCAGGACTCGGCGATATCATGCAGAAAGCGTTCGTCGTAAAAATCAATGCGTATATCGTGGGCGCCGGTCAGTACGCCGGTATCCAAAAACGACAGGGCGATGAATGCGGTTTCACCCTTTTCGCCCTTTTCCCGCCATGATAACGCCTGCGCGTCACACAACCGCAACGCATCCTGAAAACGGTTCAGGATATCCTCTGCGCGGGCGTCGAAGCTGGAAATGCCTTTGATCACGTCATTGACGCCTCTTTCTTCAATGATGGAGGCCAATGTTTCCCAGATTTCATTTGCTCGGGATTTCATACACATCATCCATTCTATTGCTTGATATCGGAGTATGCAGTCTCCACAACCGTCATTATATCAGGTATTCGAAAAAAAGCTATTGTTGCCCGACGCTCCATTGCCTTTACTATTAAAATGTGCTAATATCCTGTCTTTGACACTTTACGAATATATGAGGCCAGAAAAATCCTTGTTATATAAGGGGTTTCTGGCCTTTTCAGTTTGATCAAAAGTGAGTAATGTTTTCATCCTTCATCATCCGCTAATGTTTTTTCTACCGTATCATCCCCACTTCCCCCCTCACCGAACAATTGAGGGCTTTTTTTGTCTCTAAGGGATAAGCAACAAATGTGGGCTTATCCCGTATTACCAGCGTGTTTTTCGCTTGCGGTAAAGGTCGGCTCGTATTTTCTCTTATTGTCAGACAAACACGATCGAATCGAAAATCTCCAGCCTTCCCTTGACCGCAAAAACAGATATCCCAAGACCCCCGGAGCCTGAGGCAGCATAGTCACCGCAACCGCCGCAGGCGGCTTGCCCTTGACGGCCAGCGGACAGAAACGCTATCCTTGTGCGGGCGATGGCACTGCCTATGCCTTAACCAAGATATCCCTGAGCCTCCTGCCGCCGTCGGCATTGCCGACGCCAGCGTTTTCGGGAGTGCCATCAAGGGTTGCGGCAAACCATTTGACACTTCTCGATCAGGAAAAGTCACAGACATGTTGATGCATATAGGCTTTCCAGTAATTGGCCTTTTCAAAACGTGCGTACTGTCACTTCTGCTTTGTTTTTTTGCACGCTTCCTTCATTTGCCTATCCGTCACGATCTCATAGTCGATCCGCGCACCATCAAGGATAGCATGCAGATCATCGGTAAGGTCTGTCCTCATATATGTGGGAATGTACCCCTCCCCTTCGGCCCTGAGGAAGTCCATGCTCCTCAGCGTGTCGAGGATCTCTTCACAGGTATACTGCTCCCCCAGGAGTTTTTCCAGATACCGAAACAGCATCAGGGAAATGAAGCAGGTGGCAAAGTGGGCCGTAATCCTATCGTCCCTTTGCATGTGTACCGGCCTCGCCTTGAACTCGTGCTTCATGATCCGGAAAGACTCTTCGATCTCCCAACGACCTCTGTTGATCTTGATGATCTCCATTACATCATCTTTCAGATTTGTGCACACAGCATAATAGCCGTCGTATATCTCTTCTTTGGCGATCAGATCCTTATCAAGGCTAAG
>WRMS01000119.1 GCA_009777025.1 Clostridiales bacterium
TCGGACAGAGAAAGCCCATAGCACTTTTCAAGCAGCAGTGTCGGTGAATTCACCCCGATGCTCATGAGTGCGTCATTCAGACCGGCGCGGCTTGCCGGGATGGAGCGTCCCATCCACCAGTCGTTTAGCGCCTTGCGGTCGATAACACTTTTGTCGATACCGACGCCTACCGGAAGCCGACGGGGATCAAAGACATCCCGCAGCTTTGCTATGTATCCGGACGCGCTGTCGATTTCCATCTCCGCGACCGGATTGTTTTTATGCATTAGGGTATAGAACAAGTGCCATCACCTCCTCGCGCCGATTCCTAATGATACCTCATTTTACCATACGGTAGGTCTTTCTTCAATATAACAATTCCATTCTGTCCATAAACACTCATCGTTCTTCGCCTATATTCCAGCGTTTTTCCGTTTCGCTCCACCCCTTGCAACAAACATGATAAATGGCTTTTTAAGCGTCAAGGCAAGCACCTCAATAAATGGTTATATTCTTAACTGTACCAACTATAGGCTTCTCATCTATATCGCAGAACTCTATTCGCACTAAGCATTGTCTTTTGCACGATCAAGCCACCATAGCTTAACTCGATAATCGAGGCTGAAGCTATCGGCAACGAACTTCTCGACATCCTCTTGCTTTCTTCCGTCCAGCCCAGCCGGGTTATCAAGAATGCCTCTTCTGATTTTTGCGGCATCGATACTATAATCTACTGTCTCAACCAAACAGCCTTTGTCAAAAACGAACTCGATAAGCGTTTCGTATGCCCATGCCCGTTGATAGCCCATGTGGATATAGTATTTACTCAAGAAGCCTGCGCCCGCTACTATGCGGCCAGTGTAATCCATCGGGATATCGATTCCTTTATACAGGTGATGTCCCATATACGCATAGTACTTCCCTATTGGTTCTGCCTGCACAGATACGCCGTTGATTGGAGGATAGTTTGCATCTTTAGCGTTGACGTAAAGGTTGCTTAACACAATTCCTCTGTCAGAAATATCGTATTCGCACCAGTATCCAGCCCAGCAAGCGGTATTGGCGGCTTCGGGGATGATTCCATATTGAGCTGGGTCAAACTCAATCGGATTACTGATTGCAACAATCGTATAGTCTTCACCAAAGTATCGGTATATATCCCCAACTTGCCCTGTCATGATAACCTCCTCTGTTTTTAAACATCCATACCCATTCTGTTGTGATAGAAGTGCTACAATAGAAAAACACAAATACTTCATCAAAGACCCATCCGCATATAGCAGATAGGTCTTTGTTAACGGAGGAGAAGGGATTCGAACCCTTGCGCCGCTTTTGAAACGGCCTATCCGATTTCGAGTCGGACCCCTTCAGCCAAGCTTGGGTACTCCTCCTAGCAAGCATTGTCATCATACTGATTCGTTTTCTTCCTGTCAAGAGAAAAGAGAAAACAGCGCAAAGCTACCTGTGCCGCCGCAGCGTAAAGTTCAGTTCCGGCGCCGGCGTCGCTGTTCGCAATTGATACTTCTGACTTCTTGTTTCAATTTGACGCCTTGGAGGCGTAAGCAACCAACACGCCCTATTCAGCCGCTGTTTCGCTGCGCCTTGAAAAATTCCTGGATTAACTGTAAAGATTCCTCTGCATAGAGTCCGCTGCGGATGGAGACGCTGTGGCTGAAACCGGGAAACTGAGCCAGGTTCAGGAAAGAACCGCAGGCGCCCATCCTTGGATCGCTCATGGCGTAGACTACCAGATTCACTTGCGCAAGTACCATAGCAAAGGCGCACATGGGGCAGGGCTCCATCGTGACGTACATTTCCGCTCCGCCAAGGCGCCAGTTTCCGACAGTTTTGCCTGCCTGGGCTAGAGCCAGGATCTCGGCATGGGCGGAGGGATCATGATCACTTTCACGCCTGTTATGGCCCCGGCCAATGATTTGTCCGTCCCGGACGACGATCGCGCCAATCGGCACATCTTCGTGTTCCATCGCCATACGGGCTTCCGCTAAGGCTTCCTTCATCCATAAACCCTGGCTCTCTGTAAATTTCTTTTGACTATTCTCAGGCTGAACCGCTTTCGGTTCCACAGCCATTTCTATTTCTTTCGTCATATGTTATAATCACCCCTAACATAACAATCCTATATCCCTTGGAGGTAAGGACATGGAAGAGCGCGCCGTCGTATCATTGGTAAAGTGTGAAAGCTATAGCGAAGAAGAGGTGTACCGGTCGATACAAACGGCTGTTGCGCTTCTGGGAGGCTGGCAGCTCTTTTTTCAAATCGGTGAAAAGATCCTGCTGAAGCCAAACCTATTGAGAAAAGCGACGCCAGAGGAGGCGATCACTACCCATCCCGCCGTGATGAAGGCGGTTGCCCTGCTCCTGAGGGAGGCTGGTTTTGACCAACTCAGCTATGGCGATTCTCCGGCGAACCATTCCATGGAAGTCGCCTCTCGCGCTGCCGGGCTAACCAAGGTTGCGGAGGAGATCGGTCTGCCGGCTGCCGACTTCCACCAAAGCCGGACAGTGGAATTTGAAGGACTCCGGTTTGCCATATGTAACGGGGCTCTTGATGCAGACGCGATCCTGAATCTGCCAAAAATGAAAACCCACGCTTTGGAAAGAATCACCGGCGCCGTCAAAAATACCTATGGTTGTATCCATGGAATACAAAAAGCTGCCGGGCACACACAATTTCCCGACGCCCGCAGTCTGGCAGGCATGCTCTCCAAGCTGGAGAGAGCGCTGAAACCGAGGCTGCACATCATGGATGCTGTGGTGGCGATGGAAGGCAACGGCCCCGCATCCGGGGATCCGGTGAAGATGAACCTGATCCTGGCTTCTGCGAACCCTTATGCGCTGGATGAGGTTTTTTGCCGGCTGATTGCCCTGAATCCGGCGATGGCGCCCACCAATGCGTATAATCCGGCGCGGGAGGTGCTGATCCGTACTTCGCAGGGAGAAATCTCCTGGAAAGACGCTGTTCAGCTCTATGGGAAGAAGGATTTCCGGGTGGATCGCGGTATAAAAACAAACACCGGATCAAAGGCTTTGCGCCGCGTATCCGGTATTCTGCAAAAACGCCCCGTCATACGCAGGGACCTATGCAAAAGCTGTATGGCTTGTATCGAAATCTGTCCGCTGTCAGGTAAAGCTTTGAAAATGCAAGGGAAATTCCCTGTCTATGACTATGATGCGTGTATACGATGCTTCTGCTGCCAGGAGATGTGCCCTCATCAGGCGATTGTACCCCGGCAGTCTTTACCGGGAAAAATCTTGGCGGGAAAATGGCGCCATTAATCAAATAACGAATTCCCATTTCAGCGCCACAATGAGCGAAGATAATTATGAATGTATCGTCTCTCCGCTGAATCCGGAAATCACATTCAGATTCTGATCGTATTCTGCTGGGCTGATGGCGCTGTCCATTAACTTCAGCAACTCAAGAAGACTCCGGAAAGGCAGCTTTTGGTTGGTTTCCAGATAGGTTATGGTACCCTGCCAGGTCATATTCTGGTTGTCCAACATTTGGATGAGGAAGGTGGGCTTTTTCAGCATTTTTTTCATCAGAAGCGTCCTCCACCGCTCAGCAGTACATTATAAAACTAAAATCGATCAGGAATAACTACCGCTTTTGCATCACTTTAATATCAGTTTAATGCTGAATTGTCACAGTTTGGTCACATTTTAATTTTACAGAATATTTAGAATAATGAGAAAATTATAATATATCCTGTTTTTATTTCCTTTTCACACATTATCATTTCACTGCTGACTATTGATGAAATATAGTGTAATATTGAAATGTGATATAGAAATACCAGGAGGGATTCTTTGCAATACTTGATTATATCGGGTGACCCAAAACCGGAAGGCATGTACGATTCTGTTATGCAAGAAATTATCAGAGGCGCTTCTGACAGCGGCGCTGTTGTGCAAACGATAGATCTGGAAGGAATTGAGAGCTGTAAGATTTGTAAAGGTGGCGAAGGCGATTGTCGAAATGCGCATCGATGTGCTTTCGGCACGGATGGCTTTGACGCCGTTCAACAGGCGGTCAGACAAACAGACGCATGGTGTCTGCTGATCCCGATCGTATCGGGACAACCCGGGGAAGCGGTTTTGAGTTTTCTGGAGCGTATGCAGCGCTGCGAATCCGGCCAGTTTGGCGAACTGAGAAACAAGCCGGTATTGGTCGTACTATTTCCACAAAGCCCGGATAATAGCCTGCTTACCTGCCTGGAGCATGTGGATCGTTTCTGCCGCCACACAGGGATTACCTTATTTGATTATTTCAGCGTGAACACGTGGAACCTCGATTACATTAAAGTATCTGCCTATTCCGCAAGCAAGGTCATGGGCTTCGGCAGAAAAACAGGAACCTCGGGAACCAGGAAACGACAGCGATCGAACGAGCCAAATCTGGAAGTCGGGAGGCAATGAATTTGCGAAACCGGATATCAACAGGTTATGCCTCGGCAGTGTTAACCGTTATAGTCTGGGGAACAACGTTTACTTCAACAAAAATCCTGCTGCGCGATTTCTCAGCGCATGAGATATTGTTTTTCCGAAGTCTGCTTGCGTTTCTTGTTCTTTACATAGCAAAGCCGCAAAAGCTTGTGCTTCGAGAAAAAAAGCATGAACTGCTCTTTGCCTGCGCAGGGCTTTGCGGCATTACTTTATATCATCTGTTCGAAAACTATTCCCTGTCGTTCACTGCTGTCGCGAATACCAGCCTGATCGTAGCCACATCGCCTTTTTTTATCGCCCTCCTCTCCTCCGCCTTCCTTAAGGCGGAAAAACCGGGACCGGCGTTCTACCTGGGTTTCCTGACCGCACTTACGGGAACGGCGATCATCAGCTTTAACGGCAGGATCGTCTTAGCGTTAAATCCCATGGGCGATATTTTGGCATTGTGCGCGGCGCTTAGCTGGGCGCTATATTCTATCTTGTCCAAATTGCTTAGTCAGTATGAATATGGAACGTTACAAATCACCAGGCGTATCTTTGGGTATAATTTACTGTTCCTGCTTCCGGTTTTCTTTTTTTCCGGGTTTCGGCTAAATCCAAGCTTGCTCATCAAGCCGGTGAACTTACTCCACATTCTGTATCTTGGCGCCGTCGCGTCCGCTATGTGCTTCGGGACATGGAATTATGCCATCCAAACGCTTGGCGCGCTGAGGACTTCCGTATTCATTTACTTAATTCCTGTGATATCGGTTACGGTATCGGCTATTGTACTCCGGGAACCGGTTACGCTGATGCTGATAGGCGGCGCCGCGTTGACGCTATCCGGCTTATTCCTTTCGGAATATAAAGTTTTTCTGCGGAGGGGCGAGCTGGGCGAAACAAGCGATTCTTCAGGGTCGGCTTAATCCCAGTCCTGTGCCGCGAGTGTTTCTTGAAGCTGCTTCAGTTTTGCTTTTCTTGCCCGGTAATCCGGCATCATCCTCTCCACCTGCGCCCAGAAACGCGGCGAATGGTTCAGTTCCAGGATATGGGCAAGCTCATGCACAACGACATAATCGATCACTTCCTCTTCCGCCATCATCAGCCTCCACGAAAAGTTGAGGCTTTTTTTGCCTGAACAGGAACCCCAGCGCGTCTTGGCGCCGGTGATGTGAAAGCCGGCGGGGGAAACGTTCATTCGCTCTGTGTATATCGCCAGTTTTGCTTCGATGATCCGCTTCGCGGTCAGCCTGTATATCCCGACGACAGCGGCTTTTATCCGGTCCGCCGGCAAGCCGGGAGGAAGTACGAAAGAAGAACCGTCAAATCCGGAATTTTTCCCTTCGCCGGCGACGATGGGATAAGGCTTGCCGCACAGCCATACCGGATCGCCATAACGCAGCAGAAATGCGGCTTTTTCATCCCGCAGCCTTTCGCGTTTCGCTACGCGGGATTCGATCCAGTTCTTCTTCGCTGCAACGAATCTGTCGATGTACTGTTTTGACATATGCAGAGGCGCCCGAACCTCCACCGTGGCTTCTTTCGTAATGTGAATGGCCAGGGTTTTCCGTTTAGACCGCACCAATCTGTAAGGCTCAGCCGGCGCGGCGGCGGCTTGTCCGGAGATGGGATGCATAGGGGAACGCCCGTTTCCTGCCTGCCCGCGAATACCTACCAAATCCTGATCCGCTCCTCCGGGGCAAGGTACATACCATCGCCGGGCTGGATATCCAGTACCCGATGAAACTCCCCGCTATTTTGAATGACCCGGTTGACGCGCGTTTTATTCGCGGCATGTACGTCAAACTGCGAAAGCAAAATAGTGAAATCCCGGTAAGATGAAAACAGCCAGCAGCGCGCCAAATTGGTAAACATCGCGTGATAATCCGCTTCGTTCGTACCACGGCGGGCGACTTCCGTGATACAGGCGAGCGCGCCCAGGTCAGCGATGTTTTCACTGAGGGTGAGGCTGCCATTGGTTGCTATGCCCGGCGCCACCTCAACACCGTCGAAGAATCGGACGACGTCTTCACACAAGCCGTCGAAAGTACGGAAATCCTCCTCCGCCCACCAGTTCGCCGCATTACCGTTTTCATCAAACT
>WRMS01000120.1 GCA_009777025.1 Clostridiales bacterium
CGTTGACAGAGCCTTTGCGCGCCTTCGAAGAGATACGGGCGGGAGAACACGACGCCATATCGAAAACCTTATTCTACAATGCGGGTACGATAGACGAAGTAAGCGCCCGCGCAAAGCAACGCGCCGATTTATCCGCCGCGGAGGACGAACGATGACGGGCAAGACGTTTTTTCTGCGGGCTTTGACCCCCGACCGCATTCTTCTGGAGGAAGAAGTCAGCATGATTGTTTTCCGGACCATAGAGGGGGATATGGGGATCCTGCAGGGGCACGAACCGTGCACGGTGATGCTGGATTCCGGCGTAATGCGCGTGAAGCGCGACAGCGGCGAAGAGATCTATCTGGTGAGCGGCGGCTTTGCGATGGTGGACAGAAACCAGGTCGTCGTGATGTCGGCGCTGGCGGAGCATGCCGACCGGATGGAAGCGCTGCTGCAAGATATCGAAGCCCAGCGCCTGAAGCGAAAGAAAGAAGGCGAACGCTGGGAAAGCGAGATAACCAGGGCGGAGATCGCGATCCGGCGCGTACTGCTCGGTCAGGAAATCAGCGCGTATTCCATTCTCAAAGGGAAAGGCGAGGAAGGCGAATCCCTCTAAATGAACCCCCAAGACGACGCCGACCGGAAAAAAGCGGAGGCGGAAAGAAAGAACAGACGGGAAATTGCAGCCGCATTGAGCCTCGTATCACAGTTGGGCTTCAGCATGTTTGCCTGTATCTTTCTGGGCGTATGGGCAGGAAAGACCCTCGACGAACGGCTGGGCACGGCGCCCATTCTGCTCATGGCCGGGGCTCTGTTGGGGGCGGTGGCGTCCTTTAAAGTACTTTACGACCTGGCGATCAAGAGATGGATGAAATGAGAGGAAATCAAGTGAAATCCGGCTTGTCGAAAACCGCAAAAGTGATGTGCGCCGCGCTTGCGGCTCTCTGTGCATTCTTGCTGGCAGCGGGGCTGTCCGTGATTCTCTGGGTCTTTCCCTTTGAACCGGCGGCGGCGTATGCGATAGGATTGGTGGCAGGGACGTTGCTTTCCGCCGCCAAAGTGGTCCTCATGGAAAGGTCCCTGAATCGCGCCGCCGATATAGGGGAATTTACCGGCGCCCGCAATTATGGCCTTGCGCAAGTGATGCTGCGGAATATGCTCACTCTCGGCTTTTTTCTGCTGGTGTTCTTTTTTCGACCGATTTTCGGATTGTTTGGCGCGATTGCCGGCGTATTGTCCCTGCAGCCGGCGGCGTTGATCACCGGCTATTTGCTGCGTAAAGACTCTACACAGGTATAGTACGGGCCGGGCGGCATGTTTGCCTGGTTCGTCTTTTTTGTGTAAAAGTGATATACTATTGGTAAATTCACGAACAAAGAATGGAGTACAACCATGAATATCATTCTTCGGGTGGCGGCGGAAGCGAAGCGGTATAAGTGGCTGATGATCACCGCAATCATCAGCACCTTGCTGTTGACGGCAGTAAATCTGGCGGCGCCCCGGATGATGTCGCAAATGATCGCAATGGTAGCCGCCGGTCTCGACGACGCCGGTTTCGGACAGATACTGCGATTAACCTTTGCCTTGACGCTGCTGTACCTGTCACGGATCGTACTACGCTATCTCAGCAACTTTATGGCGCATAAAGCCGCGTGGAGACTGGTACAGGAACTGCGTATGAAGGTTTACAACAAGCTTCAGGGCCAGTCGATGGATTACTTCCGCCACAGTCAAACCGGCGATCTGGTCAGCCGCACGATCAACGACACGGCCATGTTTGAGCAGCTTTACGCCCATTTGGTGCCGGAGTCCATCACCAACACCATCACAGTGTTAGGCGTGATTACCATGTTGATGCTGATCAATCCGCAATTGGCTTTGCTTACCTGCCTGCCCATACCGCTTATCCTGATCAGCGGCTGGTTTTTTGCCACGAAAATCCGTCCCTGCTTTCAGGAGACGCAGCAGGCGCTGGGAACGCTCTCCGCCCAACTGGTGGACAACTACTCGGGCATGCAGGAGATCCAGGCTTTCGGGCGGCAAATCATGGTCGCCGAGGATTTTAACGCTAAAGCGGGGAGATTTACCCACTTCATGCTTCGCGGCTTAAATTTCAGCGCCATATTTCATCCCGGCGTGGAGTTCCTCACCGCTCTCGGATCCATCATTGTCGTAGGCTTTGGCGGCTATCTTGCGTTCCAGAACCGGATGCAGGTGGGGGATATTGTAGCGTTTATGCTGTATCTGGCGCTGTTTTACGTGCCCATCACCGGCTTGACCAATCTGCTGGAGCAAATGCAGCAAGCCTTAGCCGGCGCGGAACGCGTCATTTATGTGCTGGACGCGCCGGAAGTCATCCGCAATACGCCCGGCGCATTGCCGCTCACGAATCCTCGTGGCGCGCTGCGCTTCGACAAGGTAAGCTTCTCTTATGTGGAAGGCGTTCCCGTGCTGGACGAAGTGTCCTTTGAAGCGGCGCCGGGGGAGATGATCGCGATTGTGGGCGCGACCGGCGTCGGCAAAAGCACGCTGGCGCAGTTGACGGCGCGCTTCTATGACCCTACAGAGGGCGTCATTTATATGGACGATCGGGATCTGAGAGAAATCGACCTGGATAGCCTGCATCAAAATGTCGCCATGGTGCTCCAGGACACTTTCCTATTCAATGGAACCATTGCGGAGAACGTCGCCTTTGCCCGCCCGGACGCTGCGCAGCAGGAAGTGGAGGAGGCGGTGCGGATCGCCAGGATCCTTGACGACATATTGGAAATGCCCGAGGGCTTCCAGACGGTGGTGGGGGAGAGGGGCGCAAGGCTCTCCGGCGGACAGAAACAGAGGATCGCGATAGCCCGCGCGGTGATCTGCAAGGCGCCGGTTTTGATCCTGGACGAGGCGACAGCTTCTGTGGACGTCAAAACGGAGGCGGACATCCAAAAGGCGATCATGGAGCTGGCAGGTACCCGTACCATCATCGTTATTGCGCACCGCTTGAGTACGGTACGCCGCGCGGATCGCATACTGGTGTTTGAAGAGGGGCGGATTGTGCAGCAGGGAACCCATCAGGAGCTTTCGGAGATACCTGGCCCTTACCAGGAAATGTGCCGTATTCAGGAACGCGGACTGATGGCGGAAGACAGGCAATTCATGAGTAATCTATAAGGTAGGAGGGTTGATCTATGGAAAAAGTACGTTTTGGAAAAACAGAATTAATGGTGAGTAAAGTAGCTTTAGGCGGTATACCCATTCAGCGCCTGAGCATGCAGGAAGGGGCGAGAGTCGTGCGGGGCGCTATCGATCTTGGGGTGAACTTTATCGATACCGCCAACGGTTACACGGACAGCGAGGAGAAGATCGGGCTTGGTATCAAGGGAATCCCGAGGGATAGGATTGTCATCGCGACCAAATCCGGCGCAAGGGATAAAGAGACGCTCTTGAAACACCTGGATTTATCCCTGACCAGGCTGGGCGTCGACTATATCGATATCTACCAGCACCATGGATTGTCGCAGGATAGCTATGACCTGGTATTTGCGAAAGGCGGCGCTTACGAAGGCATGCTGGAAGCGGTCAAGGCGGGCAAAGTGCGCTTTCCGGCGTTTTCCAGCCACAGCATCCCCTTTGCGATGAACATGATGCGGGAAGGGATATTCTCGGTTGTGCAGCTGCCCTTTAATTATGTAGACGATGAAGCGGCGAATGAGGCTATCCCGCTGGCAAAGGAGCTGGATATGGGCTTTATCGCTATGAAGCCTTTCGGCGGCGGATTGCTCAACAATGCAAGCCTGGCAATCAAATACCTCTCCCAGTTTGATAACATTGTACCGGATCCCGGCATCGAAAAGCTGTCGGAGATGGAAGAGATCGTCCGCATTATCGAGTCGGGCGCCGTGTACTCGCCTGCCGATAAGTCGGTGATCGATCAAATGAAAGTCGAATTGGGTAGTCATTGGTGTCACCGCTGCAACTATTGCCAACCTTGCCCGGAAGGCATTTCCATCAGTACGATCCTTACGCTTGAGAGCCATATCAAACGGATGCCTTTCGATCGCGCCAAAGGAATGGTAGGCGCAAGCATAGAGAAAGCGCGGAATTGTGTCGAATGCCGCGCCTGTGTGGAGCGATGCCCCTACGATCTGGATATCCCCGTACTATTAAAGGAATACATTGGCGTATGGGAGAAGCACCTGGCGGAGAACGCTTAAGCCGCGAAAAACCAGTTTCCTACAGAAGGGGAGCGCGTATGAACGCTAAAATTTGGTATCTGTATCACAGCGGCTTTGCCGTAGAGACGACTGCGCATTTTTTCGTTTTCGATTATTGGCGGAAGACGCCGGTTGGGAAGGGCTTGGAAAGCGGCGTCATCGACCTTGCCGCACTGCAGGACAAAGATGTGGTAGTTTTTGCCTCCCATAAGCATCCTGACCACTACATCAGCGACATTCTGGATTGGCAAAAGGACATACCGAAACTGCGCCTCATCCTATCCGACGATATTCCCGCCGCGGATCACGCGATGAGGATCGGCGCAAACCAGAGCCTGACCCAGCCCGACTTGCGCGTACAGACCTTGAAGTCTACCGATGAAGGGGTGGCCTTTATCGTGGAAGCCGATGGGCTGTGTATCTATCATGCCGGCGACTTGAATTGGTGGCACTGGGAAGGCGAACCGGATGAGGAAAACGAAGCGATGGCTGCTAATTATCAAAGCCAGATCGCGCTTCTGGCGGGGAAGCCCATCGACCTTGCCTTTGTTACCCTGGATCCGCGCCTGGGGAAACAATACGCCTGGGGTTTCGATTATCTGATGCGAAATGCGGAAGTACGGCATGCCATTCCCATGCATTTTGGCAATGCACGATCTACGGCGTCACGGCTGTTACAAGATCCGGTTTCGGAGGGATACAGGGACAAGATCATTGCTTTGGTTCATCGGGGTGATTCGGCGGAGATTTAAACGGAAATCAAGCATAGCGAAGACAGGAGGGGGTATCACCATGTTTATTATCATTACAGCAAGCCCGAATACGGACGGATTGACCGCGGCGTGCGGGAAAGCGGCATTTGAGGGGATAACCGGCGCCGGCGGACAAGCGGAAATCATTGACATCAGCGCGGCGAAACTGGAACCCTGCCGTATTTGCGGCGACGGCTGGGGCGTCTGCCGCAGCGAAGGGAAATGCATTATCGACGACATCCTGCCGGAAATCCAAGCGAAAATCCGGAACTGCGAGGGCCTCTTTCTGATCACGCCGGTCTACTGGCAGCAGCCCAGCGAGCGAATGAAATATTTCCTCGACCGCTTCCGCAGATGCGAGGCGTTTAAGCAAGAGGGCGGCGCGGCATACGGTAAGACGGTCGACATCGTCGCGGCGGCGGGAGGAAGCGGCAACGGCCCTGCGCAATGCATAGCGGAAATGGAATTCTGGTGCCGTCATGTGGGCGCCATTCCGGCAGACCGCATCGGCATTACCCGATTTACCCGCGAGCCGGTGATGAAGGCGATAACGGATATGGGCGCCCGCCTTGCCAAAGGCGAGTATTTCAAACGCGCATAAGGAGGAAGGGGAACGTTGAACGAACAAATTGAACGTACCATGGAGAATCTGAAGAAAAACCGTTATAACGTGCTGTATGTGGATACGAAGGAGGAAGTGCTCCCGATTGTCGAAGAGATGATTCCCGAAGGCGCGGTCATCGGGACAGGCGGCAGCGTGTCGCTGGTAGAATGCGGCGTCATGGATCTTCTCCGCTCCGGTAAATATCGCTTCATGGATCGCTTTGCGAAAGATAAAAGCCCGGAGGAAATGGAAGAGATCGCCCAAAAAGGCCATTTCTCGGATTTTTTCCTCTGCAGCAGCAACGCGATCATCGAGGATGGCTCGCTCTATAATGTGGACGGCAATTCCAATCGAATCTCCGCCATTGTACACGGGCCGAAGAAGGTGATCATGGTGGTATCGGTCAACAAAATCGTCAAAACCCTTGAGGACGCCGTATACAGGGTCAAGTCCTATGTGGCGCCCGCCAACTGCGCCCGGGCAGGGATACAGTCCTTTTGTATGACCGGCGGTATCTGTATGGCGCTGAAGCAACAAGAGAAAGCGGGCCTGACGGAAGGCTGTAACGCGCCCGGCCGCAGTTGTTGCAACCACCTTATCTCCACCCATCAGCGTGTACCGGGGAGAATCACGATCATCCTGGTCGGAGAGCAGCTTGGGCTGTAGCAAGGCTGCGTAGCGCATCGTAGTGCGAACGCGCTCATACTGAATCAAACGAAAAAAAGGCGCTGTACGGATACCTGATCCGGCAGCGCCTATTTTCGTTTTGTTCGTGTTCAAGAACCGCTGGGTGCTGGGTGCTGGCTTATGGCTGGCTTGCACCTGACTAAACGACTCTATTGCTGCTGAT
>WRMS01000121.1 GCA_009777025.1 Clostridiales bacterium
GTGCTGCCCGCTCTCAGGGAAGCCTTGGAAGTCGTTCGCAGCGGCAAGCCGGCCGTGCTGGACCTGCACCTTCCTAAGCATATTTAGCTGAACGATAAGCATTTCGGTGAGTAAAAGGAAGCAAGGAAATAGCCAGGCGTTTGTATTGCGGGAGGTAAGATGAACAAAGAAAAATGGCTGCTGCAGGAAATCGATCAATGGATGGCGCAGTCGATGATCGATGCGGAAACCGCGAATGCGCTCAGAGAAAGATATACCGGAAAGAAGAATTCCGGTATGCTGATCATCCTATTCTCCATTATCGGCTCCCTCCTTATCGGCACTGGCATCATCCTGATTATGGCCAGAAACTGGTATTCTTTCCCGATCTTCCTGCGAACCGCGCTTGCTTTCTTTCCCCTTATCGTATCCCAGGGCTTTGCTGTCTATGTGATCCGCAGAAAGAGGAACAGCGCCGCCTGGTGCGAGTCTGTCGCCATTCTGGTGACCTCCTCCGTCTTTACCGCCATGGCGCTGGTCAGTCAGATTTTTCACATATCTAACGATTACGCGTCCTATATCCTGCAATGCGGTTTGTTATCCCTTCCCATGATCTATCTGCTCGACGCGTCTGCTCCGCTTATCGTGTACTATTGGACAATTTTAAACTGGGCAGGGCTGACCCATTCCCCGCTCAATGCCATTCTTCTCCTGGTTCTTTTTGCTCTGGGCTGCGGCTATATATATCTGAAAAGAAAAACCGTTAACGCGAAGCTGATTTACATGACCTGGATTAGCTTGTCCGCCGGCTTCGTAGCGGTGATGATCATCGGCGCTATGCTGGACAGCAGTCTACTACTGCTCGTCCTGTGCTACTTTGTCCTGTTGCTTTCCGTGGAGTCCTTACCCGAACCCGTATCCGCAGCCTTTCAGTCTCTGGGTACGATCGGCAGTCTGGTTACCCTTGCGATTTTGACCTATCAGAACATGTGGGCGAACGTCTATGAAGTGGTAGGCGCGGGCGGCGCCGTCTTTGCGGGACTCATGCTGGCTGTCGCCCTGTTTTTTGTGTTTTCGAATCAGGAGATACACAAGCTGAAGAAACTGTTTATCCTTGCCCTATCGGTTCTGTGCATACTACGCTATATCTGGATCCTGATGGAGCTTGACTATGATGTCTACCCCTTCGTGTTTATGCTTATCTCCAATATAACCCTTGCCGGCTGCGGCGTCGGATTTATCGTACACGGCACAAGGCATATCCGCCTTCAGACAACCAATATCGGTATGGTCATCCTGTGCTTCCTGATTACGATCCGGTTTTTTGACAGCAATATGGACTTTCTTTGGAGAGGCGTCGTCTTCCTCGTGCTGGGCGCCGCCTTTCTCCTGGTGAACCTCCGGCTGGCGCGTATCAAGAAACAAACGAAAGACGAGGGCGTCGAGACATGAAAAAATATCTGCTTCCCGGGCTTATCGTCACAATCCTCCTCCAGCTCCTTGTCCCGTCTTACAAGATTTATGTAAAGTATGACATTCTGAGAACGGGGGACGTATATTACTTTAGAGTCAACCCCGTAGATCCCTACGACGCTTTCCGCGGCAGATATGTTTATCTCTATGCGCCGCTGGATGTCGGCAGATACGGAAAATATGGCCTGATTACCGTGGACGCCGACGGTTTCGCGCGTGTTACTGAATTAAGCGACGAAAAACCGGCTGCCGGGCCATACGTCAAAAGTGAGAGAGACGGATGGTTTGCCATGCCAATCAGCGTATATTATATGGATGAACATCTGGCGCCCAGGGCGGAAACCTATGTGCGGCAAAGAAATGTGGAAGAGGAAACCTATGTATCCGTTCGTATCAAAGAGGGTGAACTCGTTGTCTCAGGCTTATTTGTGAACGGCGTCCCCATCGAGGAGATCGTAAAGGATGGTTTCTCATGATAAACGCCATTATCGTAGATAAACGCGATACGGTCGCCATGGTCACAGCGCCTGTGGAAGCGGAACAGGACATCCTCGTTACCGGGACGGGCCAGGTGATCAAAGCGAAGGAACCCATCAAAGCCGGGCATAAAGTCGCCCTTGTCCGATTGGAAGCAGGGGAGGCGCCGTTGAAATATGGCATTCCCATCGGGCGTATGCTGTCCGCGATAGACCCGGGAGGCTGGATCAGCACCCATAATCTGGAGGATACCACAGAAGAACTCTGCGGCGAATACTGCCGGCGGTTCAGGGAAAGCGGCCACCTGGCGCAGGCGCCTCCGCCTATAGAAAGTAGCGTCCGGATGATCAAGGCCTATCCGAGGGAAAATGGTTCTTTCGGTATACGCAACTACATTATGGTCATCCCGACAACGCCGGATACCAACGGGATAGCCGAAGCCATCTCGGATCAGACCGGCTGCGCCTGGTTTGTCTGCGACAGAACACGCCTTGACGACGGCAAGGTGAGCGAGTATACCCGCAAGGCAATGATCTTCACCGGGCGCAACCCGAATCTATACGCCGCGCTCATACTGGACGCCCCTATCGCTGCGGCGGACGGCAAAGGAATCTATGAAGCGATCGCAGAAACCGGCAAGCCGCTGCATTACCTCGCTGTCGCGGAAGGCGAAGCAGAAAAAGCCATCAGCGAAGGCGTCGCCATCATCGAAGGTTTCCAGAAAGCGGCTTCCGCTTTGCAGCGGGAACCGGTCTCCATGGAAGGCTTCGGCTTGACCGTGCACTGCTCCGGATCCGACTGGACCACGGCGATCAACGGCAACTCAGCGGTCGGCGCCGCCGCTGACCGCATCGTCCGACACGGTGGGAGGATCTTTATGACCGAGTGGATGGAGTGGTCCGGCAGTCAGCACCTGATGGCTGAGCAATGCGCCACTTACGAACTGGGCCTGGATCTGCTGGACGCAGTGGACCGGGTCAGGGCGACCGTCCTGCGGGAAACCGGAAAACCGGTAGAATACATGAACCCCGTGCAGGCAAACAAAGACGCCGGCCTGACGACGCTGGTGGAGAAATCTACCGGCACGATCCGAAAGATGGGGAGCACGCCCATTCAAGGACTCCTGCATTACTGCGAGCAACCTGCGGGCAAAGGCATCTGGCTGCCGATGCATGACAGCGTCTGGCCGCCTACCTCAGCCATCTACGGTTCCCTCAGCGGCGCGCATATGAGCGTCCTGAATACAGGCATCGGTTTCCTCTATTTCGAGCTGCCGCATATGCTCTGCATCAGAACCACGGGAAACACAGAGACATTCAACAATCCCGCATTTAAGCTCGACTTTAACGCGGGGATTGCTGCCGAGGGCAAAACCGTCGAGGAAACCGGCGAATTGCTCTTCGAATATCTGATCCGCATCGCCGAGGGAGACGAAGAACCAAAAGCAGAGATCGACAAAGTACGAGCATTCAATATGTACTATTATACTGAAAATGAGTTCGGCGCCGAAACGGATCGCAGCAGGATTCTCCCTGCCAGCGTGACTAACTACCGCGAACAATGCCGGCGATATACCGATTCCATAAAATAAACCGGGATAGGCCGCTGAATTTCATTCGAAACCAATGAGGAGAGTATGCATATGAAGAAATATCTGCCCCGGCTATTGTTCATCCTGAGCCTATGCCTCGTCCTGGGCTTGTCGTCCGGCTGTTCGCCAAACACAAATAACGCGCCGGGGAATACAACTGCGACGGGTACGTCTTCCGGGACAGAGGCGACAGAGCAGGCCGGACAGCCTGCACAGCCGGCACAGCCGGCGGATTCCCCGGAGTCGACGGGCGACAATACGATCCGGGCGACGATTACCATGGAGGATGGCGGCGTCATCGTACTGGAACTCTATCCGGATTTGGCGCCCCAGTCGGTGCGTAACTTTGTCTATCTGGCGCGACAAGGGTTTTATGACGGCTTGGTATTCCACCGTATCATGAAAGGATTCATGATCCAGGGTGGCGACCCAAGCGGTACAGGCTACGAAGGGCCGGGCTACTCAATCAAGGGCGAGTTTGAGGCAAACGGTTTCGCGAACGACCTCAAGCACGAGCGCGGGGTATTGTCCATGGCGCGGAGCAATGATTTCGACTCCGCCGGCTCCCAGTTCTTCATTATGCACGCAGATAACGCAGGCCTTGACGGCGGCTACGCGGCTTTTGGCCGGGTGATCAGCGGCATGGACGTGGTGGACCGTCTCGCCGACACGCCCAACTCCGGCCCCAACGGCGCGGTGGCGGAAGCAGACAAGCCGGTCATGCAATCCGTCTCCATCGACGACGAGGTCGAGCTTCCCGAACCGGACAGAATCAGGTAATGTCTCTCCTTGAAGCAAGGATTCATCTATCTACCAAACACTAGGAATAGGATACCCATCATACGAAGGATCACCGGAAAGCCGAACACGATCAAAAGCAGTATTGCTATAATTATTCGCCTGGAAGGATGCTTTTTGCTTAAGGCTTCCTCGTAAATTGTCTCCTCGCCAAAAGTCTCCTCACCAAAAGTCTCCTGCGGCGAATCCTCATCCGTCCCTAGGATGACGTCCAGTACTTCCCTCGCTTTATCGATGCACTCGGGGGAAGTATAAATTTCAACACCCTGTGTAGAAAAGCCCATGTAAGTGCTGAGGTACTGTCCGGCGCCGATTGCTTTTCTCAACACAGGAATCTCCTGCTCTTTCAGCGCGGCAACAACCATATCCGCTTGCATTTCGTCGGATAACGAGCAAAGCAATATGGGTTCTGTGTCTGAATGATTTTTTTGCATATCCTTCTTTCTCTTCGGCCATTGGTCGCTTACGCTTACTATTCCAATGGCTGGCAGGTCGGACAAAAGTAGACGTTTCCTCCCAGGAAGGCTTGGCGTATCAGCTCGCCGCCGCAGATCGGGCAAGGCTGCTTCAGGGTCTTACTCGACAGTATGGTGCGGTAGCCGCCGGGCTTGCCAAAGAGGTCGCGCTCCGTATCGCGCCCGCCGCCGTCAAGCATGGCCTTCAGCGTAGATACCACAGATCGGTATAGCTTGTCCCGCTCGTCGTCCGACAAGGACTCCGCTTTGCGCTTCGGGTGTATACGGGCGTTAAACAGGATATCCTGCAAAACCCCGTTTCCCAGGCCCGGTATACGCTGCTCCGTAGCCAGCAAAGCCTTTGCGCTGAGGGACTTCTTGATACCATCAAACAAGCCCAGAAAATACGCCTTATCAAAGGCTTCCGTATACGGGGACGGCTTTTGTCTGCCTGCATTGTAGTAAAAATCATCTCGCGGCTCGTCGGGAAAGGCCGTCATGCCGCCATACATCTGGACGCTGCAGCACAGGGCCGAGCCATCGTCAAACTCAATCAAAAGCTGATGCTTGGCGGGGCGAGGCTCCTGCGGCTTGATATAGCGCGCCCTGACTCCATCAAAAAAGGAGATCAGCATCCCCTCGGCGCGCAGCTCCGGCCGTCCGCCGTATGCCGCAGTATCGATTATTTTTCTGCCTGCAAGCCTTTCGTTGTACTCCGCCGGTTCCCCTGTGTAAAAAGCGAAGCCGTGGGGAGAGGTGTTTGCCGCCGCACTGACGATGGTTTTTCCTTTGAACGCTTGGCTGAGTTGATTTGCGAGGGTGTATGCTTCGGGTAGCTCGATCATCTCACATATGCCTCCTCGATTGATGTCCTGGCAACGACATTGTATCAGAGCCTTGCGACAGGCACAAGAGGACGGCTCCAGATACCAATTCACAATAGTACAGATCGGTTTCAGCTCATTGAAACGCTATTTCTACTTCAAATAAATCGCCGCTCACACGGACAGAAAAACGCCCGCCCATCAGTTCCACAAGGCTTTTCGCAATATACAGGCCCAAGCCGCTGCCCTCCGATTGCCGGGATAGGTCGCCGCGGATGAATTGCTCCGTCAGGTCTTCCCCATTCAAGTCAAGAGGGTTTTCCGATGTGTTTTTTAATGTAAACACAGGACTGCCATCGTGGAGAGCAATGTCCGCAAATACGCGGGTGCCGGGAAGAGCATACTTTGCCGCATTGCTAAAAATATTTATACCTGTGCGGTTGGAAAAATGAGTTAAGATAGGGACACTGTACATATTAGGGGCATGGTTTGTACCATCGCCCTTTAATTAGGCATACAATGTAGGTAAGATTA
>WRMS01000122.1 GCA_009777025.1 Clostridiales bacterium
GTCATCCAAGTCGAAAAAGTATCATCCAGATTTCCAGCAGAAGATTCTGTGACGTTTTTCTCTTGCTTTTCGGTATCGCTATTGCTGTTTTGCAATTCTTTATTTTGGCTCCCAATCGCAATATCCTGAGCATTGACGCCATTTACATCGTCATTTGCATCTTCGATAGCCCAATTTGACTCCTGTTCTGTATCAGTGTATTCATCGATTTCTTTTATCGAGAAAGTCGCATCATGCACAGAGTCAGTTTTCTCTATGATTTCACTGCCGAATGTATACATTATTTCGTCTGATATTTCGCCATTCGGCAAACCTACTTGATTTGACCACGCAGAAATGCCAGCCGCAAGTCCTTTGCCGCTGGTAAAATCTAGCATTCTTTGATTTTCGTCCGCCGATGGGAACATGGCTTCGTCATACGCCTCGGGTTCCCATTCGGCAAACACAGGGTCGACAACATCGCTGTCATCATAGTAGATGACATGCCCTCCTGTGTTCGTAAAAATAGATGCGACAAGAGGTTCCGCTACAGACAGCACCAGTAGAACAACCATAAAAATAACGATTGTTTTCTTAAGCGCTATTTGTACCCTGTGCGAGATAAAACTCTTCATGCCGCATCCTATGAGTCTTAAATTATACAGGCTATTACTCAGCCTTATATAGAGACAATTATATCCAATATACTAAGCAAAGACAAGCATTCCATCAACAATTTCACATACAAATGTATATCATTACATTCGCATCAATCATCAGTGTTCTTTTTATCGACGCTATGATCTTCTGAATAACAAGACGATAGCAAATGTAGAATGACTGTGTATCGACACCGCATAATGCTCATGTTAGAATGCGAGACAGGAGTTGTCCCGCTTGGCGGTTGGTTCACTTCCCTGGAAGGGAGGTGGTGCCTATGGTCGCTTTAGCAACGGTTATTATTGGCCTGCTTAAGCTGATCGTAGATATTGTTGATTTGTGGCTGAAATTCAGGCATAAAGAGACGCCGAAACCGCCTAACTAGAGGCGGTTCGGTAACGCTGATTATTCTCGGAACCGACCGCCGTCCAAAAGCGGGCAACTCCTTTTGCCTACATAATAGCCATTTCCACCCCGCCTGTCAATGGCATTTCATACTGAGCTAATTGCGCTGCGTACCTCCATCTTCAAACATGAGTACGCATTATTTCGCACCTTCGATTATTTATGTAGCAATAATCGTCTATTGAATATCATTTTTTTATCAAAATTATTGTAATATCATATTGATTCAGGATAAAAAACTTGCTAGAATGTAACTACAAGTAAATCCCCCTGTCGGGCTGTTCCGGAGAGTTCAGCGTTAAGGCACAGGGGGTTTTGTATGTTATTCATCAAAGGCTCTTTTGTATTAGCATTATGGAGTTTTTTTTGGCGGTCTCACACTTACTTTGCTATGGATCGGGTAGCTGCCTTACCTATCGTTGCCAGGCAAGCTAAGGCAAAGACGATCAGCAGATAGGTGAAGAAGGGATTGCCCGGGTCGCCGGTCTTCGGCAGCGGGCCAAAAGGCTCTTCTGCGGTAAAGACCCACACCTGGTTCTCTTCGTCCCAGCGCCATATGCCTACGAGATTGCCGTCGGAATCATACTCGAGATAGCCCCCTTCCCCGTCTGGGACCAGGGTATGGCCGGGCGTTGTCGGCGTAGGGGTACTGCCGCCGGGGCCGGTTGTACCGCCGCCTGATCCGCTGCCACTGTCGCCGCCGTCACCGCCGCCATTTCCGTTTCCATCTCCGCCGCCGCCCGGGTCGCCTGGGTCGCCCGGGAAACCGGGCCCTCCGCCATCGCCGCCACCGTCGCCGCCTCCGCCTGTCGGGCTCCACATCGCGGTCAGCGCCACGTTGCCCGCCGGCATAACAAAGGAGGTCGTCGGCGCGTTCGCGTTCGCTAACACAGCGTCGCCTGCATCCAGCCTCCAGCCGATAAACCGATAACCGCTGCGGCTGCCCGCTTGGATGACGACCGGCTCGCCTGCCCGGTAAACGCCCGCGCCCGTATCTTCCGCATAGCTGTCCTCTACCGTCACGGCATAGAATCCCGGCGTCGACCCGTCGCTTTCGTAGATATAGGTCACGAACAGGACCAAGCCTTCGACCAGCGGCGCATAGGGCATACCCGCCGTATAGGAGGAGAACCCGCTTGTGATCTCCGCATTGGCCCATTTATAGCCCTTGTACACATGATGGGGAACCGTACCGCCGCCCATGGTAAATACGACTTCTTCCACGCTGAGGTAGAGCGGCGGCTGATCCTTATATTCCGGGTATATATCCCCTAGATCCAGCCCCTCGGAGGTCGCCCAGCTGCGGTACACCGCGACATAGCCTGCGCCGCCTTCGACTGCCCTATAGGTAAGCTCCAGGCTGTGATTCTCGTGGATATCATACAGGTTGATCTCCGGCGGCCTGCCGGTCTGCATCATACCATCCAGCTTCCACGACTCCAGGAGATAGCCCTTCAGACCTGTAGATAAGCGGAAATCCTCTCCATGCGCCGCTTTCAGGATATCCGTCTTGAATAAGAGGCCTGCCGTATTGTAATACTGCACGGTGATATCATAGAAGACCGGTTCGCTCCATAAAGCGTATACGGTGAGAGGCGCCTCTGCATTGCTGAAGTCCGGCAGCCACGCGGTCAATCCCGCCGGCGCGTCGTTGACCGCAGACTTCTGCAGGAACCAGCCCAGGAAGCTGTAGCCTTCCGGATGGGCCGGCCTGCCGGGATCCCCTGTTGGCTTGCCCAGGAGCGCGTGCATACGCTTCGTCTCCTGCCCTTCGCTTCTGGACAGAGGCGGGAAGGCGCCGCCGTTGGCATGGTAGATCACTTCATATAGTATTTCCTGTTCGGGGGTATTGACCTCCGTATTCGGCTCGTCGATCTCCTCCCAGGGCAGCGTCGGATCCTGGGGGTCCTCGTCCAATAGAATACGGCCAATATTGACCACCGGCGCCGGCAGCGGCGAGAGCGTCCCGTCGATCGCCAGGCGCAAGTCCATGTTTACCCGCATGCCGATATACTCCCGGAGCGCGCTCAAGTCGTGGAAGGTGTAGCTGATCACATAGACGTCCCGATCCTCTTCGGCGCCCGGCGCGTCATAGAAATACACATCCAGCGACAAAGCGGCCGGATCCATCACATACCGTCCTTCTTCGCCTATGGAGACCTTTACCCGCTGCGCCAGATCTTCGGCGTCCGCGGGCGGCTTAAATAGGGCGGGCAGGATGTCCTGGATTACCAGGCTTTGGCGCAGCGAACTCTCCAGCGCCCCCAGCAGCTCCGGAGAAAGGGTAAAGCCGATGCGATAGCGGACGTCTTCCGATTCGCTGAAAACAATCTGGCTGTGGTGGTAAACAAAGCCGCCTTCGCCGTCGTTGGCGGAGAAATCCCAGGTCTCCTTCGCCGCGTTTAGCCCCCAGGTATCGTCGTAGGCGGCGTAGAGCGAAGTGTTGCCTCTGATCGTATGCCCGGCTGCCCCAAAAATCCACTTTTTGCTTTCGTCGTATGCGCCCGGAGGAAAGGCTTCCGTATACCAGCCTCTAAAGGCATAGCGCCCGTTCCCGTAAGTCAGGTCCTCCCCTGGATCGGCCAGCGTATCGCCGACTCTCAGGTCTTGCAGCCTGCGGTATATCGCAGCACTGCCAGTGGCGCCGTTATTGCGGTAGAAGGTCGCGCCGTAGAGTACGGCCTGCTCTTCCGTATGCAGGTCCTTGTCGCCGACACTCGGCTTATCGACCTCTTCTTCTTTCTCTGCGATCTTGTTCACCAGGATGCGTCCGCTGTTTTGTACCTTCTCCAAGGCCTCCGTACCGGGCGCGATGGCAAAGTCTATCTCCATATAGACGCGCTCGCCCCTGTGACGGGCTAAGTCGATACGGGTAAAGTCAAAAAGATAACAAACGGCTGTATCGTTATAGCGGGTCAGCAGCATGCCGGACGCGCTGATATCTTCCCGCGGGCCGCCTGCTCCTGCCTCAAAGTAAACCCGTACGCATTCGGACAGCGCTGGGTCGGCAAGGACGAGCCCGTCCGGGATAAAGTCCTGTATTTCCAGTCGGAACAAATGTTCGGACTCCGGTATGTCGAAGGCAATACGGTAGCGAAGAATGCCCGTGGATGCGTCCACGAAATCCTGCTCCGGCCTTCCCCAGGCAGATAAGACATGATCCCAGGTTTGCTTGACATAGTTTTTCGCTTCCAACTTGCTGTCATAGCGATGGAGGATCACATCATAGACCGTGTCCGGCTCGATGTGAACGCTGCGCAGGCCGCCTACCTGCACGTCGACTCTATCCCCTTCCTTCCAGTCGTCGATGGCAGACGAGACGCTGACGGTATATAAACCGGCGCCAATATGGGATACGACGCCTGCGGTAAGAGGCAGCCCCCGTATGCTTTCTTCAATATTAGACGCCGAATAGGTCAAGGTGATATACTCTGCCGCTGCGGCAGCGTCCGCCGCTATGGCCCTGTCCAGTTCCTCGATGTCCTCGTCGAAGCGGAGCGTGATCATGCCCGTATCGGCCAGATCCTGAACGCCGTCTGCCCAGGCGTCCAGAAAACGCAGGCTGAATCGATCCAGGATATACGTATTGTCTATGCTGTTGGCCATTATCGTATAGGTACGCGGCTCCCAATAGAACTGCCGGCTTTCGCTTTCACTGACAGGGGCGCCCTCTTTCCGCGCAATCACCGTCTCCGTTCCGGCGCCGACTTTCTCCGTGACTTCGATCATGGCGGTCTTCGCCAAATCTCCCAGTACTGTGATCACCTGACTGCCGCCCATATACACACCCTGCCCCGCGCCGCGCCCGCTCAGCACACGGGCGCCACCCGAAACGCTGAAACTGCCGCTTGTATAGAGCAAGCCGTATCCGCCGCCGTCTGTATTGACAATCTCGCCGCCGCCCATTGCAAAGGACGACGCCGCGCCGCGCAAGCCGACAGCCCCGCTGCCGGTCCCGACTGTATTGCCTCTGATCGACCCTGCTTCCATCACAAAGCTGCCGCCGTCCAGGATCTCGATCACGGATCTGTCTGTACTGTGTCCGCTGATCAAACCACCGCGCATATAGAGCGCCGCGTCGGCGCCAATCGTCACAGCCGCCGGCTCTCCGGAGAGCGCGGCATTATTGGCCAGGCCTCCGCCGAACATGTACATCACAGCGCCCGGCGCGATAGATACCAACGGACCGCTTCCCGCACTACCGCCCCCGGACAGCGTAAGATCCCGAAGGGTCAAGCCTCCCGGTACCCGGCCGTTCAGCGCGGCGTCCGCCGGCGCGCTGATCTCGATCATCGTGCCGTCAAAGCCGGTGCGGGTCACTATAATTTCCTGTTCCTGCGCCAGGTGCCAGCGCTGCAGGGTAATATTCTGCCCCATCCTGACTGACGCCGTCCTGCCGAGAACAACGCCCATATCCATCACATGGACATTGATATACTCGTTTGGATTGGCCATATCAAAGGCCCTCTCGATGGTGGCAAAAGGCCTCTCCACCGTACCCCTGCCGGCGGCGTCATTGCCTTTGTATCTGCCTTCCACCGATGCGACGTACAGGTCGGTCGCGTTAGCCAGACGATACTGGATCGAGGTGCCCGGTATCAGGCGCAGCTTCCCGCCCGGCAGCCAGCGGTAATAGTTGGACTCCTCAAAGCTTGCGCTGCTTCCGCCGGATTTCAGCGCGATGAGGTCGTTGACCGACTGCTCCGACTTCCCTTCGATATTGATGTTCGAGCCCGCAAGGAGGTCGCCGTCTTGCTTAATGGAGCTGCTGGTGGTCCCGACCCGGCTGGACACAGCCAGATAGACGCCGTTGTCTCCCGGATAGTCGCCGATGCGCGGGCGTTCCGCGACATGCAAATCGCCGCCTGCATAGTAGATTCCGTCTCCGAAGTACAGCCGCTCTCCGTCGGCGTCTTTGTCCTGCCCGGCTTGATTCCCGGTAAGTAAGCCGCCGGCTATCTGCAGGACGCCGCCGAACAGGGCGATTCCGCCGCCGTTTTCCTCCGCGGCATTGTCGCGGATTTCCCCGCCTGTAATGGCCACCAGCGAGGTGGCAAAGGC
>WRMS01000123.1 GCA_009777025.1 Clostridiales bacterium
ATCCGTCGAGTAAACGCTGTTCATCCTGCGGCAACAAGTGGGAAGGAGAACTCCCGTTATCGGTCAGGGAGTGGGATTGTCCGATATGTAAGGCGCACCACGATCGCGATATAAATGCAGCAATCAATTTGAAATACAATGCCGTGAGTTACACGGTGTCAGCCTGTGGAGAGTTAGTGGAAGTAATCACCTCTGAGAAGCAGGAACTCAACATCAAAGCTGGTTAGATTTGCATATCTATGACCAGTTATGAATAGGTTTGGGATAACGGGCGCACAAATGAAATCGAATCGAAAGGGCTTATTTGTATTATTGGGTATTAGTTTCATAACCCAAGCAACAACAAGCCTTGTCGGTGGGGTTATCGGAATTGGACCTTTTACCCATACCGAAAATCTGGCTGCCACCATGCATAATATTGCCGGTACTATTAGCAGTGTTTATATGGGGATGTTTTTGCAAATCGTAACCGCTCTTGTGATTATCATACTTGCGACGGGATTATATCAAACAGTCAGCCATATGAACAGGACCGCCGCCATCATCGCCGCAGGATTTTATTTTGTTGAAGCAATAATTCATGTAGTCGGGCAGGTTGTGATATTTGCCGTTGCAGAAACCAGTGTCCTGTATGCAAGTTCCGGCGATAGCTTGTTACTAGCTATTGCAAATCTGCTGTTCGCGTCCAGATCGTTTATCGGCGCTGTATCGATGATGCCCTTTGGACTTGGCGCAATACCATTTTACTATCTTTTAACAAAAGCGAAAGTTATCCCGAAATGGCTTGGGCTATGGGGAATGATAACGGCCTCTTTCATTCTTGTTGGATGGTCGTTAGAAGCGTTCCATGTTGTGTCTGTTCCTTTTGCGTTATATGTCCCGTATGTGCCTTGGGAGTGGGTTGCCAGCATATATATTTTTGTCAAAGGCATCAGGTTTGAATATCCATGTTATGAATAGACCATTCATTTACAATTGCTTTATCCATACAGCTTTACTCCAGTTTTCGCAACTTCCCGGGTATGAACAGCAAACGAAATCCCGCTGCAAGCCATTGCGTAAACCCGGCAAAATTGGTAAAATAATAATAGCCACATTTGGAAGAATTATCAGGATATACAAGGAGATAAGGTCGTGTCAGTATATCAAATTGTGAAAGAAGGCAATCCGGTTTTGCGGGAAAAAGCATTGCCCATCACCAACGTGAACGATGCCGCGATCCGTTTGCTGAATAATCTGAGGGACACGCTCATGGTGACCCCGAAAGGCGTAGGACTTGCCGCGCCGCAGATCGGGATATCCAAGCGCGCCTTTGTTGTGCAACTCATTAATGAAGAAGAAGACGAGCATATCTATTATGAAATGATCAATCCGGAACTCACGGAGATGGAGGGCAGGGAAGAAAGCTGGGAAGGCTGCCTGAGCGTACCGGAACTCGAGGGTCTGATCCCTCGGGCGAAAAAGCTGAAGGTGAAGTACACCGACCGGGAAAGCAGAAAGAACGAACTGATCGCGGAAGGCTATCTTGCCCGGGTTATTCAGCATGAATACGATCATCTGAACGGCGTTTTGTTTCCCGACAAAGCGCTCAGCATAAAGGATACTACGCAAACCGAGGAAAACCGCACACAGAACGATGGAGCCGAATCAGAGGATTGAACGAACCTTCGTTCAGCAGAGGATCCAGATCCCTGCAAAACGTTAGATGGGTCTGTGATAAGGGAGGACGCCGGCATTGCGCATCGTGTTTATGGGAACGCCGGATTTGGCCGCCACGGTGCTAGCCGGTCTGTACGAGGCCGGCTACGAACTGCCGCTGGTGGTGACGCAGCCGGACAAGCCAAGCGGAAGAGGCAGAAAAAGCTCCTTTTCTCCGGTGAAAGCCTATGCGGTCGAAAAAGAGCTGCCCCTCATACAGCCGGATAGCGTAAAGGATCTGGAAGTAAGGGCGCGGGTGAAAGAGGCGGTCCCCGACGTGATCGTGGTGGCTGCGTATGGCAGATTGCTGCCGCTTAACCTGCTGGAAGCAGCTCCCTTGGGATGCCTGAATGTCCATGCCTCTTTGCTGCCGGCTTACCGGGGCGCCGCCCCGATCCAATGGGCCTTGCTCAAGGGGGAAAGCGAAACCGGCGTGACCATCATGCAAATGGACGAAGGCCTGGATACGGGGCCGATCCTGCTTCAGGAAAGGCTGACCATCCCGGCGCACATGGATGGCGGAGGGCTTTATCGCGCCTTATCGGACCTGGGCGCCGCCTTGCTGCTGCAAACGCTGCCCCTATGGGCAGAGGGCAAGCTTACGCCGGGGAGGCAGCCGGTGGAAGGCGTCAGCTATGCCGAACGGATTACACGAACACAGGAAATGATCAACTGGCATGGATCGGCTGCCGCTATCCGCAATCAGGTTCGGGCTTTTAGCCCTTCGCCGGGCGCTTCCGCGACGCTTGGCGATACGGAGATGAAAGTATTGGGCGCCGAAGTGTACAGCGAAGAAGACAGACAGCAGGCGGAGAAAGACGGCGAAGGCTCGGATGAGGCCGTGCCCGGTCAAATCCGGACCATTCTTCGAAAAAAAGGTCCTGTCGTGGCGACGGGGGAAGGCAGCCTGCTCCTGACGCGGGTGCAGCCCGCGGGAAAGAAACCGATGGACGCCTGGTCCTGGCTGAATGGCAGCCGGCTGGCGATAGGAGAGCGGTTCCGGGCATAGCGAACAGAAGAACAAAAGAAGCACACAGGAGGAACAATCAATGTATATATGGGATCCCACCTATTTGATTCTGCTGCCGGGCCTGATACTGGCTATGATTGCGCAGATACGGGTGCAGAGCGCCTATCAGCATTATTCCCGGGAAGAATCCGAAAGGGGATACGCGGGCGTCCAAGTGGCGGAGGCTTTGCTGCAGGCCAACGGGCTCAGCCATGTGGAGGTTGTTATGGGCAATGGCCAGCTCTCGGATCATTACGACCCGAGACATAAGAAAGTCGTACTCTCGCCGGGCGTATACCGGAGTTCGTCCATTGCGGCGCTGGCGATTGCCGCCCATGAGACCGGTCATGCCATCCAGCACGGCGAGCATTACATCCCCCTGGCATTCCGGAGCCTATTGGCGCCGGGTATACAGATTTCTTCGACATTGGCTTTGCCTCTATTCTTTATCGGCTTCTTGTTCGGCTTCTACCCTTTGACACAAATCGGGATTTATCTCTTTACCGCGGTGGTGATTTTTCAAATGATCACGCTGCCGGTGGAGTTTAACGCGTCCCGGCGGGCTTTACTCGCGCTGGACGGCAATGGCTTTGTCACAGCGGAAGAATACCCCCTGGCAAGAAAAATGCTGTCCGCCGCCGCGCTCACCTATGTAGCTTCGCTCCTGGTCAGTATCCTGCAGCTCATGCGCCTCCTTGCGCTATCCGGCAGGAGAAGAAGATAATGGCTGGTCAAGGGAAACCTGACGCCAGAGAAGGCGCCTTCGAGATCCTCGCGCGGATCGAAGACGGCGCCTATGCCGGCTTGACGCTGGACGACTGGCTGGAAGGGCCGGGCAAAGGTTTATCGCGCGCAGACAAAGGCTTGCTGACCGAACTGGTGCAGGGGGTGGTCAAACGCAAGCTTACCCTGGATTGGATGATCGATCAAAGGGTAAATAAACTTCGCACGCTGCAAAAAGGCCCCAGAATCCTGCTTCGTCTGGGGCTTTATCAACTTTACTATCTGGACAGGATTCCGGACAGCGCGGCCACCAATGAAACGGTGGAACTTGCCGGCAGGCGCTTTCACAGAGGCGTTGCTTCCCTGGTTAACGGCGTGCTTCGAAGCTGGCTGAGAGAAAAGGACAACTTGTCATGGCCCGACGAGGAGCGGGATCCTGTTGACGCCATAGCCGTCCGCTATTCTCATCCGCCCTGGCTGATCGAACGCTGGCTTGCCCGATACGGGGCGGACCATACCAAGGCTTTCTGTCGCTTTAATAACGCGCCGCCGCCGCGCTGGATCAGAACCAATACGCTGCGCATTTCCCCCGAAGGCTTATCGGAAAAGCTGGCTTCGGAAGGCTGCAAGACCGAGCCGGGCCGCTATGCGCCGGAAGCCTTGGTTTTACTGGATGCGCCGGAGATACGAAAGTTGGCTTCCTTTCGAGAGGGATTCTTTACGGTACAGGACGAGAGTTCGATGCTTGCCGCCCACGGGCTGCAACCGCTGCCGGGCCAAAGGGTGCTGGACCTATGCGCCGCTCCCGGCGGAAAGTGTAGCCACTTGGCGCAATTGATGGAAGATCAGGGCAGGGTGGACGCCTGGGATATTCACCCCCGGCGGGCGTCGCTGATCCGGGAAACGCAGCGGCGAATGGGCATACGATGCATAGAAGTGTCGGTAAAAGACGCCACGGCCCTGCTTTCCGCAGAAGTACAGGAAAGCGGAGGGTATGACAGGATCCTGGTGGATGCGCCTTGCTCCGGCCTGGGGGTGCTGCGCCGCAGGGCGGACGCCCGCTGGCGACACAAGCCGGAGGATATCGCCGGGCTTGCCGCACTACAGGAGCAGATCCTGCGCTCTGCACTGCCTTTGCTGGCGCCGGGAGGGAAGCTGCTCTACTCCACCTGCACGACAGAACCGGAGGAGAACCGGCAAGTACTGGAGAAGACCCTTGCCGGACATCCGGCGTATCGAGAAGGAAAACTGGCGCTCCCGGTGATCCATGAGGAAAACCGGCGCCTATTGCCGGATCCGGAGGCGGACGGAGAAATGCAACTTCTGCCTTTTATCCACGGGCTGGAAGGCTTCTATATGGCGGTGATGGAGAGAAAGGCATGAAGAAAGAGCAAGGGAACAAGGACAATCCGAACACTCACGATACTCACGATACTCCGAATATTCAAGATGTTCAAGGTATTCAAGGTATTCCGGATGTTCCAGATATACGGGAGCTTTTGCCCGAAGAACTGGCTGGTCTCATGGGGGAGCTGGGGGAACCGGCGTATCGCGGCGGGCAGCTCTTCTCCTGGCTGCATAAAGAAGCGCTTAGCGATTATCAGCAAATGACCAATCTCAGCAAACCTCTGCGCCGCCTGCTGGAAGAGCGGTTTCCGCCGGCAAGGCCGGAACTGCTCCGGCTGCAGGAAAGCGCCGACGGAACGAAAAAATACTTGTTTGCCCTGACGGACGGGCAGCGGATCGAATCCGTCCTTATGCGCCACAGAGAAGAAAGCGGTCATATCCGGCATACGGTTTGCCTCTCCAGCCAAGCAGGATGCGCTATGGGATGCGGATTCTGCGCCACGGCAGTCCCGGGCTTCCGGCGTAATCTACGTGCGGGAGAAATCGTCGGTCAACTACTGGAGATTGCCGCCGTCGAACAAATCGAAATCCATAACGCGGTGTATATGGGCATGGGCGAGCCTCTGCTCAATGAAGAGGCGGTAAAGCGAAGCATCCGGCTGCTGCACCAGCCTCTTGGCCGGGATATGAGTTACAGGCGTATGACGGTCTCCACCTGCGGCATTCCGGAGGGCATCCTGAGAATGGCGGAATGGGATATGGATACGGTATTGGCCGTATCCCTGCATGCCGCCGACGATGAGACCCGCAGCAGGTTGATGCCGGTCAACCGCCGTTATCCGCTGAGAGAACTGCTGCAAGCTTGCAGGGCGTATCAGGCGAAACGCGGCGGACGGATTACCTTCGAATACATCATGATCAAAGACATCAATATGGCGGAGGGGACGGCGGCTACATTAAACGCCTTGCTAAAAGGGATACTCTGCCATATCAACCTGATTCCTGTCAATCCGGGCTTTCATCACTTTGTCTGCCCCGATAAGCGCGAGCAGGCGCATTTCAGGCAAGAACTGCAGCGGGCGGGGCTTGATGCGGTGATCCGGCAAGAGAGGGGAGAAGACATACAGGGCGCCTGCGGGCAGCTTGCGGTCTGTTAAGTCCAAAGTTGCCATCTTGCGGCGGCGCACGCGGCGAAGCCGACGGAGCGTAGCAGTGTTTTCCCCCGCATAGCGATAAATCGAGTATATAACATCCCACTGATTCTATGCGATGTTGCCAAACCTCACAGTAACGA
>WRMS01000124.1 GCA_009777025.1 Clostridiales bacterium
TACGACGGAGAGCCCGGCGGCGGGGGTGAAAAGAAGCTGAAGGAATCGGACTTCGCCAAAGACGCGAAGAGCAACTACTATGTGCCGGGCGGCGAGATGGACTACACGATCCGTATGACGGTTCCGGAGAACATCGAAGAAGTCGGCGTCCATACCATCACGATCTATGACGACTACGACGAGGATACGACCAGCTACAAAGCAATGAGCGCAGTCCTGAAGGTCGGCGGAACAAGCCTTCTCCTAAGTCAGTACAGCATTACCAATAATCCCATAGACGGCCTTATCAGGGTCACAATCAGCGATGCGGGTTACTCCTTCGTCGGGATCGGCGGAAAAATACTGGAACTGACGCTGACCTTCCTCATTGATGAAGACGCTACAGGCACGATTCATAATGAAGCCTGGGTGATGTATGGCGAGTACAAGGGCGGCGAAGACGAAGAAGATGTGACCCTGTCCGACTTCAGCAAAGACGCGGACAGCGAGGCGTACACAGCCGGCAGAGATCTTGGCTACACGATCAGCGTAACCCTGCCGGAAGACGTCGATAAGATGGACGTGATTACCATCACGGACAGCTACCCCGCGACGCTGACGAATGCCAGTGTAGTATCGCTGACCATCGGAACGGAGACACTTTTAGCCGGCGCCTATAGCGTAAGCACGACAGCCGGGGAACTGACGGTAACAATCGACAGGACGGCAACGGGCGGCTACGATTTCAGTAACGATGCAGGGAAGAAACTGGCGCTTACACTTAAGTTTACGGTAGCGGCCGGCGCCAAAGGAGAAATCAGCAACAGAGCGAACATCGAGTACGACGGCATACCCGGCGGCGAAGGCGAAGAGAAAGTGAAGGAATCGGACTTCGACAAGAAGGCTGACGCAGGCACTTATCAGAACGGAATGGAGATTGGTTATACGATCAGCGTGACCCTGCCGGATAACATCGCCGAAAGGCAGGAAATCAAAATCGTCGATGCTTACGAGGCAAATAACGTCAGCTACATTGCCGGCAGCGCGATTCTCAAGATCGGCAGTGAAACCTTGCGCGCGGGGACAGACTACAGCCTGAGTGTTGAGGGGAGCGGCAGCATTACCGTTACCATCCTGAATGAGGACTATCCCTTTGAAAGCCTCGGCGGGAAAGCGCTGGAACTGAAGCTGCGTTTCCTGGCAAGCGCATCTGTCACAGGCGCGATTACGAATACTGCCTGGATCGAGTATGACGGGAGGTTCGGCGGAAGCGACACAGCGACGGTAGTAAGATATGTGCCGGGCGGCGATGGCGGAGTAGGACCCGGTTTCCCCTCGACTCCATCAGATCCTGGTATCACGATTCCCTCCACACCGACCCCCGAGACGCCTTATACACCCCCGCCGCAGCCGCCTACGTATGAAGTGGTTGACGAAGTGCCACCATTAGGCAATCTGCCAAAAACCGGCGACAGCGGAATGCGCGGCTACGATCTGATTCTCTTGGGACTTATGGGTATGCTGGGCTTCCTAGTCACAAGAAAGAAGGAAGAATACCTTAGTCCGGCAAGGCTGCTGAAGCAAGCGAAGTGGAATAGCTAAACTAAAAAACCATCACCATCACAAAAGTAACCCCCTGCGAAGTCTCAGAACTCTGCAGGGGGTTTTTTGACGCCTTTTTTAGGGAGCCCGTAGCATGGGCGCATCTAACGTTCAGTATGGGTCTGAATCCTGCGCTGAACGAAGATTCGTTTATTCCTCGTAACACACAGAGGCGGTTTGTTCACATACCTCCTGAACATATTTTCCCACGTCCATGTGATAGGGATGGATCAAGTACTCATTAAATTTTTGCATGGAATCATATTTTGCAATCATTATAACGTCAAACGCAGCAGCGCCGGAACGGATGTTGACCTCTACCTTTATATCGGAAAGCAGCGCAATATTCCCTTTCATTTCAAGGAGCGTTTTTTTAAGGGCGGCGGTATTCTCATCGGTTCTTTCCTTTAATTTTAACATTACTACATTAACGATCATTTGTCTCTCCTCCGTTTTTTATGAACATGTCATACGAAAATTATAACGTGATCGTAAGAAATATTCAATTAAGAAATCCGCCACTTATATGGCAAAAACAACAGTAACAAAAGATGAAAAAGTGTCAAAAAAGATGAAAAAAATGTTTACAAGAGCAAATTGTAATGCTATAGTATTGATCTGTAGAAGTGCGAAAAATGGCGGTGTAGCTTGATTTATTTAGTCAAGATTCCCTAAAATTGCTTTGGAAGGCAGAATAGATAATCAAGAAGATCAAAGGCGATCCATGGTAGCCTTTTGATGCTTATATACTATTTAGAAAGAGAGGAGGGATGCATAAAACTGAACTGCTAAGGGGCGCCTTGTCCCTGAAATGAGGCTGAAAACGGAGAACCTCAACTCCAGAACAAGAGGTTGTTGTGTTCCAAAAATATTTAATGGAGGGAAAACGAATGAAGAAGATAATCACTATCGCACTTGTGCTTGTCCTGACCCTTGTATTCTCCGCTCCCGTATTGGCTAATGAAAACCAGGATTTTACTGGTACACCGGTTACTGTATCCGCGCCTGAATCCGTGCTTGTCGGCGAAAGCGCGCAAATTGTTATATCCGTTGAAAATATTGCAGATCGCGGGCTTCCTCAGCTTTCTATATGGATTAATGGCGAAGAAATGGCCTTCTATGAAGAGATACACAAAGCGGAGACAATTGAGTTCGTATGGGATATCGATACGGACGCAACTGGCGAGCAAACTTTCGCTATTTCAGTTTGGACACGCATAGGCAATGTGAATTTCGCAGCGGAGCTTTATGCGGGAACTGTAACGGTGAATGTTGCGGCTAAGGCAATCACAGCGGAAAACATCGTCGATGCTATCAATGAAGCGATTGCGGACGCAGGGGCTGCGAATATAACCGCTCTGGTTGAAGTTGCGAATAATCAATCCTCCATCACGCTCAACATTTTCGGCGTAGAGTATGTGTTTGTCGGCGGTGCAGGCGTGAACAGCGACAAAAGATGCGTCATTGACGGCGTTACCTATTCCATTACTATCCAAGCGAATGGCGCAAGGTTCGTCGTGCGTTAACGCTAAAGTTTAATCAGGTATTCTACAAAAAGAAAGAGCGGGAGAAATCCCGCTCTTTCTTTTTGGGGTGCGCCGGGCATGTGCGATAACTTGGTGGCGAACAAAACAGAGAAACTTACACAAACCTTGCATAAGTGTGCAATTGAATTTTACATACCTTTGTTAGAATTAGCATGGATTGGGATACGTGTCCCACCCAAAAAAGAAAAGGAGTGGATTTAGTTGGGAAAAAGAAAAAAGGTGTTTGGTAAACTGATCAGTAGTATTCTCACGTTGGCTATATTATTTTCAATGCTACCAGTACTGGCATTGGGAAGCGGGGGAGAAAATTCTCCGGGCATAATACGATTTGGCATTATGTCCGACGTTCATATCGACGACAGCTATACGCAGGGCGGCAGTTCCGCCACTGTGGAGGGCCAGAAAAAGAAGCTGGAAAACGCATTTGACTGGTATAACACACAGGGTGTCGACGCCGTTCTCATTACCGGAGACATAACCGGTGGTGGGACCAAGTCGGAGTGGGATACTTTTAAAGGGATCAGAGAAGAACATCTCCAGGATGATATCCAATTAGTGGCGCATATGGGAAACCACGAATCCATGGGCAGACCTGCTGAGGATTGGGCGGCTAATTTTGAAGAAGCCACAGGCAATAAGCCTGTCCAGGATCACGTCATCAATGGGATTCATGTCATATCGATCGCTGCGGGAACCGGACCGCTTGACGAAGAAACCGGCCGCCTGGCCAGCCATAGCGGCAGCAATTATTCCGCTTCAGTGGAATGGCTTAGGGAGCGCCTTGACGCCGCTGTGGAAGAGGATCCTACAAAACCGATTTTTGTCATGATTCACTATCCAATCGAGGGAACCCACTGGCGCAGCGAGAGTGACCGCGGATCCGGGCTGGGTACCGGCGAAACCTCATTCCTCAACGACTATCCACAGGTTATCACGCTACACGGACACGTTCATCTTCCCAACACAGACCCGCGCGCCATCTGGCAGAAAGGCTTCACGTCGGTAAATGTGGCGGACAGCTACTACCATTATATGGATGCCCAATACGTGGGCGCTTCCCCATCCGTAAGAAGCACGAACAGAGGGCCTGCGGGCAACGACAAATACAATAATGACGTAGCCAACGGCATGATCGTGGAGATCGACGGCTCGGTCGTTACGATTAGGACCTATGACTTCAAGGCTGAAATGTATACCAATCAAGTGTGGACCTTTGACGTCACTAAGCCTGAGGCGTTTCCCTATACCAACGCCCGATTCGAAAATGGCGCCTTGCCTGTGTTCAAGGAGGAGGCAAAGATTAGGGCCACAGATGTGACCGCTACCACGGCGAGCTTCACCTTTGACCAGGCGTATATCTCCGGCAACAACGAGTTGATGGAGAACGTACACTCTTACAAGTTCGAGTTTATCAATACGGAAACTGATGCGATCGATCTGACGTTCAGACAGTGGTCCGACTTCATGTTCACCGATATGCAAAAGACCTATACCCAGAGGGTAAACGGTTTAACGGAAGGCGTTCTCTACGAACTTCGCATTACCCCTTACGCCTCATTCCAAAAGGAAGGCGCCCAGTATCTGTCAAGCTATTTTGTTCCGCGTGCTACTGTTGAAGCCGAAACGCTAACGCTGACGCCCGGCGCGACGGCAACAGCCATGAGCTTCACCTGGTATAGCGACAGGGAGGTCGAAAGCAACACTTCGGCCGTGAAGATCGCAAAGAAGTCCGAGATGAACAGCAGTGCTTTCCCGATTGATGTTGTGATCGCGGAAGGGACCGTCGGCGACGCCACTGCCGGCAAGCGCTGGCACAAAGTGACGGTCACCGGGCTGGAACAGGATACCGTGTATGTCTACAGCGTGTCCAACGACAAAAACATCTACAGCGAAATCTATGAATTCAAGACGGGCGCGGCAGACGCCTTCTCCTTCGCGGTTGTGGGTGACCCCCAGCTGACCACGGGCAACCAAGACAGCACCAGCAACTACAGGCCGGGCGGCTCTGTGGGCACCACCAAAGAGGGCTGGCAGGACACCATCAGCGCCATGGCCGGCAAAGGCATTGACTTCATCGCCGGCGTGGGCGACCAGGTGGATGCCTCCCTCACCACCAACGAAGCGGAATACGCCAACTTCTTTGCGCCCCAAGAGATGCAAAGCATCCCCTTTGCCCCTGCGGTGGGTAACCACGACAGGCATGACGGTTTCGCCTACCACTACAGCCTGCCCAACGAGCAAACATTTGCAACGCTGACCGGGCCCGCCTACGGCAACCCCTCCCCTCAGCAGGCGGAAGCCGAAGCCAGGGGCAACTACTACTACAGCTACAACAACGCCCTCTTTGTCGTACTGAACACCTCCTCCTACCCCACCAGTGCAGAAGCAGCCGAAGCGGTTGTGGCACGCTTTGACGCCACGCTGCAGGCCGCTGTTGCGGCAAACCCGGGTTACGACTGGCTCTTTGTCCAGCACCACAAATCCACAGCCAGCGTGGCCGACCATGTGGCAGACCGGGACATCCAGTACTATGTGGAAGCCGGGTTTGAAAAGGTCATGGACAAGTACGGCGTCGACTTCGTGCTGGCAGGGCATGACCATGTCTACGCCCGCAGCTACCCCATGTATGACGGTGTTCCGGATAGGACAGGCGCTGGCGAAGCCGACAACAGCCTGACCAAAGGCGGCGACGGCGCGGACTATGCCACAAACCCCGCAGGGACCGTGTACTTCACCAC
>WRMS01000125.1 GCA_009777025.1 Clostridiales bacterium
TATCGACATAAAAGGAGACGCCTTTTATGGCGTGGATGTTTCCGTAGTAGACATGGATATCGGTAACCTGAAGCAAAGCCATGGCGCTACTCTCTTCCTTTGCCAAGATATGCCTCTATGACAGCGGGGTTGTTTTGGATATCGGCAGGGGCGCCTTTCGCGATGATCCGTCCGTAGTTCAGCACGGCGATACCCTCGCATATCCCCATAACCAAATGCATGTCATGCTCGATCAACAGGATCGCGATTTGGAATGTGTCGCGTATCTTGCGGATATTCTCCATCAACTCGCCGGTTTCCGAGGGGTTCATGCCGGCCGCAGGCTCGTCCAGCAGCAGGATCGACGGATTCGTAGCGAGGGCCCTGACGATTTCAAGCCGTCGCTGAGACCCGTAGGGCAGGGATCCGGCTTTTTTATCGGCTTCGCCGTGGAGGTTGAATAGGGACAGCAGTTCGAGTGCGCGGCTCTTCGCATTGCGTTCGGCTTTCCAGTATCCCGGCAGACGCAGAATCGTCACCGGAAGAGGATAGTTCATTTCGTTATGGAGGCCGACCAGTACATTCTCCAGAACCGTCATCCCTCTAAATAAGCGAATATTCTGAAAAGTCCTCGCGATTCCGGCCCGGTTGGCCCATATCGTATTCCTGTTGCCTATATTCTTCCCCTTGAGGAAAATCTCTCCGCGTGTGGGCTGATAGACTTTCGTCAGAAGATTGAATATGGTTGTTTTCCCCGCTCCGTTTGGGCCGATGAGTCCGGCGATCTCCGTAGGCGCCACAGTGATATTAAAGTCGTCCACGGCGGTGAGACCGCCAAAATCAATACCTAAGGATCTGCATTCCAGGATTGGCGTCATGCCCCGGCTGCGAGCGGGAATGAAGGGAGCGGCGGGGTCGTGGGGCGTCATGGGGAAAGCCCCCCTTTTCCATTGGTGAATACGCGGCCGCCCAATTTCTCCAGCACATATGCCATAGAAAAATCGTATGTTCCCATCAGCCCGGAGGGCTTAAGGATCATGACGCCGATCAGAAGCAGCGAGTATAGGATCATCCTGTATTCATTCAAGCTCTGCAGCGCTAGCGGGAGTGCGGTGAGTATAGCCGCCGCAAGGATGGAGCCCAGCATGGAGCCCATGCCGCCCAATACAACCATGACAAGGATATGGATGGAAGCCATAAAGTCGAAATTACCGGGAACAAGGATGCCCAGCATTCCGCCATACAGCGCGCCGGCTACGCCGGCAAAGAAAGCGGACACGGAAAAGGCCAAAACCTTATAGTAGGTGGTATTGATTCCGCAGGATTCCGCGGCGATCTCGTTTTCGCGCAAAGAAAGGATCGCCCTGCCATGGCGGGACTTCATCATCATGTGAATGAAAGTGCAGGTTAGCGCGACACAGCTGTAGACAAGGAGAAAGCTGGAATATTTTGGTATATTTCGCAGTCCCGGCGTACCGCCTGTGATCGAGGGCAGGTTAATAATCGCTACCCGGATGATCTCTCCGAACCCAAGGGTAATGATCGCAAGATAATCTCCCCGAAGCCGCAGGGCGGGTATACCAATGAGGACGCCAAAAAGCGCAGCCGTGACGCCGGCGGTGACAAGACCGGCAACGACATCCGGTACGCCGCTCAGTAAGCCGCTTTTCCAGAACAACGCCCCGGCGTAAGCGCCCACAGCCATAAATCCGGCGTGACCTAAGGGAAGCTGCCCGAGATACCCGGTAGCCACATTCAGCGATACTGCCAGGATCATGTAGATGGCGACCTGTATGACGACGGAACTCTGCGCCCTGCCGATCATGCCGGAGGACATAATGGCGTTCCCTATGAGAAGGAACGCGGCGATCAACGCGGCATTGATGCTATAACGGACCGGGACCGGAATGCGGAATCTGTTCATTTATGCCACCTATACAGTACCTTGACGCCCAGTCAGTCGCTTAGTGCTCGATGAACCACCGGGAATCAAACTTTTTCCATCATGCTTCGACCCATGATGCCGGTGGGTTTCACGAGCAGCACAAGGATGAGAATCCCGAAGACGATGCCGTCCGCCCATGTAGAGAAGCCGAGGGCCGTAACCAGCGTCTCGAAAAGTCCGATTGCGAAGCCGCCCGCCATAGCGCCGGGAATCGAACCAATCCCGCCGAAAACCGCCGCGACGAAAGCTTTTAGTCCGGGAAGGGCGCCCATCGTTGGGGCGACCAGGGGATAGCGGCAGCAGTACAGGATGGAACCGACGCCGGCCAGCGCCGCGCCCGCAGCGAAGGTAAAGGAGATCACACGGTTCACATTCACGCCCATAAGCTGTGCGGCTTCGGCATCCTCGGAAACCGCGCGCATCGCCTTGCCGATTTTTGTTCTCTGCACGAGATAGGTGAGCGCCGCCATAGAAACAATTGCCGTTAGGATTGTCACGATCGAGGTAAGGCTGATGTTGACGCCGCTAATCGAATAGTTTTTCATCGGGAGAATGCTGTTTGCCGGGAAGGAGTGGGCGCTCGCCGAGAAAAACAGCTGCGCCAGGTTCTGCAGCAGCAGGGAAACGCCAATCGCCGTGATCAGAAGCGAGATACGCGGCGCGGCGCGCAAAGGGGAGTACGCAACTTTCTCAATGAGAACGGACAGACAGACGCAGCCCCCTATCGCAAGGGAAACAGCAAGGACGGGGCTAAGCCCGGCGTTGATGGAAAACAGCGCAATAAAGCCGCCTGCCATAAGGACGTCGCCGTGCGCAAAATTCAACAGCATGATGATACCATAGACCATACTGTATCCAAGCGCGATCATGGCGTATATCGAGCCGAGCTGCAACCCGTTTACCAGCTGTGAGAAGAATAGCATGGCCGCCCTCCCTGAGATGTGCTCTACCAGTGGATCGAGGCGTTAAGGATGATGCTGCCGCCGCTGCATAGGTTTAGTACTTGCCCCAGAATCGCTCTACGCCGCCGGTGATATGAATGATCGCCGCCGATTTGATGGGGTTGTTAAAGGCGTCATACGTAATATGTCCGGTAACGCATTCCATGTCCGTGGCGCGCATCGCATCGATGACAGCCGAGCGGTATTCGTCGGAACCAGTGGCATGGCCGGAGGTTTCGGCTATTTCAAGAGCCGTCACAAGCACCATAGCCGCGTCGAAACCCTGGGCGGCGAACATATTCGGTATGCTGCCATGCTCGTCCATGTAGGCCTTCAGAAAATCTTGAACGGCGGGGGAAGCGTCTTCGACAGAATAGCCGCTGCAATAATAGGAGCCGTCGATAGGCGCCGGATTATTCATCACGTCCAGTACTGTCGCCCAACCGTCGCCGCCAAGCATAGCCGCTGTGACGCCCGCGTTTCTCGCTTGCTGCGATATCAGCGCAACGGTATTGTAATAATCGGGCGTGAACAGGACGTCCGGTTTTCTTGCTGCAATATTGGTTAGCTGGCTCTGGAAATCCACCGCGCCGTCCGCATAGCCTTCCTGAGACACAATCTCCAGACCGATTTCTCCCGCTTTCTTGACGAACGCGTCCTTCAAGCCGATCGAATAGTCGATCCCGGTGTTAAAGATGACGGCGGCCGTTTTCGCGTCCAGATTGGCCGATGCAAAATCCGCCATTTTTTCACCCTGGAAGGGGTCGATGAAGCAGGAGCGGAACATATTGGGATACAACAATTCTCCCGTCGTATCGTCAAAGGTGACAGCGGCGGCTGTAGCGGAAGCGGTAATCATGGGCATATTGTCGGCGAAAGCCTCCGGAACCACTGCGAGGGTCGGGTTTGTCGTAACGTCGCCGATGATCGCGGTGACGCCCTGGTCCACAAGGTAGTTATATCCGGTGAGGGCATTCGTGGGAAGCCCTTCTTCATCATACTGTATTACTTCGATCTGTTTGCCATTCACACCGCCGGCAGCGTTACGCTGGTCGATATACAGCTGTGCGCCGTTTCTGACGGCAATCCCGTATTCCGCTACATCCCCGGTCAGGGGCGCCAGAATCCCGACTTTGATCGGTGCGTTGCTCTCAGGCGTCGAGCCTGCCGGGGGCGTCGAATTGTTTCCTCCGCCGGTGCTTCCTCCGCCTCCGCATGCGCTCAACAAAGCGAGGCACAGGAGCGTGGCCAGGGCAATTGTTATCTTTTTCTGCTTTTTCATGGATTCTCCTCCCTTTCTTCCGTTACCGGCATTTTCTGATTATAGGTTTTCAAGCCATTCTTGTCAATCTATCCGTGGTGTATACAATACGTCTTATCCAAGTGCGGTTAATCCTTGTCCCTGTCCCTGCCCCGGAAAGCCCGTTCAATGTCCCGCCTGGCGTCTTTGGCGGCGGCGGCGTCCCGTTTGTCGTATAGTTTCTTGCCTTTACATAAGCCAAGTTCCACCTTGACTTTGCCCCGAATAAAGTAGAGATTCAGGGGGATCAGCGTAAGCCCCTCCTGCTTCACCTGACCATAAAGCTTCAGTATCTGACGCTTGTGCATCAGGAGCTTACGCCGCCGCAAAGGATCCGCGTTAAAGCGGTTGCCATGTTCATAGGGACTGATGTGTATGCCTTCCAGAAACATTTCTACGTCCTTGACCATGCCGTAGCTGTCTTTGAGATTCACTTTACCGGCCCGCAAGGACTTTACCTCCGTACCGGTAAGGGCTATGCCAGCCTCGAAGGTCTCCAGAATAAAATAATCATGCCGGGCCCTGCGGTTATCCACAATGGTTTTTATTTTGTCGTCAGCCATAGGCGTTCTCCTTTATATATCGCTTTCCTCCCCATCCTTAAAGCGGATGGTCGTGTTCATGCGGTCAAAACCTGTCTTTGCGTCAGGAAAAATATGCCGGGCTATGGGCAGATACTGCTTTGGGTCCTGCAGTGCGGGGGAGAAATGCGTCAGCCACAGTTCCCCGGCCTCCCCGTCCTTGGCAAGCGTCGCCGCTTCGCTAAAAATCATATGCCTTTTTTCCTTAGCCTGATCGAGCATTTCGTCGTCGCCGTAAAGCCCTTCCGCGATAAACAGGTTGGAACCGCGGATAAAATCCGGGATACCGGATGTGGGACGGGTGTCGGTAATATAGGAAACCCGGATGCCTTTCCGTTCGGGGCCCATGACCATATCCGGCGTATAACGCCTGCCTTCGTGATCGATCGTTTCCCCTTTCTGCAATTTGGACCAGTTGATAAGGGGAAGGCCGAATCTTTTTGCCTTTTCCGCGTCGAACTTTCCCGCGCGGTCTACGGTGATTCTGTATCCCAGACAGGGTATATGATGATTGAGGGCTAGAGCGGAAAGTTTGAAATTCCCTGCCATAAACGCAACGGGCGCATCGCCCTTTGGCGACAGCTCGATAAAATGCGGCTCGTAGGGAATGGGTGCGATCACGCACAGGCGGCTTGCGATTTCCCGGATTCCCTTAGGGCCGGCGATTATGATCGGATCGGTCCGGCCGGAATTGCCGATCGTTAAGAGTAATCCGGGGAGCCCGGCGATATGGTCCGCGTGAAAATGGGTAATGCAAATCACGTCGATGTCTTTGAATCCCCAGCCCATGCGCCGGAGCGTCATTTGCGTGCCTTCGCCGCAGTCGATCAATAGCATCCTGCCGTTCAGGCGTGCAAGCATAGCCGTAAGATAACGGTTATGCATAGGCATGAAGCCGCCTGTTCCGATCAGTGCGATATCAAGCATTGTTGGAAATCCTCCTGCCGGATCATTCAAGTATCCACTCTGCGCATACTTGCCATATTATATCACAAAACGAAGGCATAGTTCAGTGCCGACTATGGTGGCGCCGGCACATTTGCCCGGCTACACGTCACATTCGTGATCAACATCAGG
>WRMS01000126.1 GCA_009777025.1 Clostridiales bacterium
CCAATTTTGGCGTTATGATGGCGGCAACGACGGTGGTCGGAGAAACGCTGCATGAAATCGGGAAGAAGAATGACCGGTTATGGGTGCTCACAGCGGATACCGGCGGCGCGTTGGCGGATTTTAAACAAGATTTCCCGGATCGATTTGTCGATGTGGGTATTGCGGAACAGAACTGTGTCGGCGTCGCGGCGGGTCTTGCCCTGGAAGGCAATATCCCCGTTGTCATGGGGATGATTCCCTTTTTGTCCATGCGGGCCTGTGAGCAGGTGCGCACGGATGTTTGCTATCAGAACCTTCCGGTTCGTCTCATCGGCACCGGCGGCGGCTTGACTTCCGGCGGCGGTTCGACCCATAATGCAATGGAAGATATTTCCATATTTGCTTCTATGGTCAATATGACGGTCCTTTCCATCGGCGATCCGGTGATGATCAAAGATATCATCCTTGCCAGTATGGACCGCCCCGGACCCATGTTTATCCGTCTTGCCCAGGGCAAAGCGGACGCGGTGATCTATGAGCCGGGTACCATGCAATACGAGATTGGCAAAGGCATCGTCGCCCGGGACGGGAAAGACGCCACTGTTTTCTGCCACGGAGAGATGGTACGGCAGGCCCTGGAAGCAGCCACTACTTTGGAAGGAGAAGGCCTATCGGTGCGCGTTGTCGATATGTTTACCATCAAGCCTCTTGATACGGAACTGGTATTGCGCTGCGTGAAAGAAACGAAACGCATCCTGGTCTGGGAAGACCATCTGATGAATGGCGGCCTTGCCAGCGCTGTTTCCGACGCGATGACCGATAACGGCGTGTATCCGGAAGCCTTTAAGCGCCTGGGGATCCCGCAGGTCTACGCGGGTTTCGGCAGCGGTCCGGAGCAGCGGGTCAAATACGGCTACGATATAGAAGCCGCAAAGAACGCCCTTCGCGCTATGTGTAAGAAATAAATGGGGGATACAGATTAAGGAGAGGTGATGCTGAGATGGGAACGATGAAAGCGATCTGGTGGACCGGACCGGATAAACTGGAGCTGCTGAACGATGTGCCGGTTCCGGAAGTACAGCCCGGTACGGTCAAGATTAAAATAGCCTACGCGGCGCTTTGCGCCACCGATATGCATATGGTCTCGATGGGCGTGATGAACGCGAGACTGACGGAAGGCGGCCGGCCTATGGGTCACGAAGGCAGCGGCGAAATCATCGAGATGGGCCCCGGTACGGAGCGGAGCGGGCTGAAGGTCGGCGATAAGGTCGTCATGTTTCCCGGCGCCTCCTGCGGGTATTGCGAGAACTGCAAGAGGGGCCTGCACCAGTATTGCATGAATGCCGGCAGGAGCTCCACCTTCGCACAGTATAGCGTACTGGCGCCCAGCGGCGTATACAAAATCCCGGACAGCGCCGACTTGATGAAATATGCCATTGTGGAGCCTACGGTTTGTACCATCCGCGCGATGGATCTGTCGCCTATACGCCACGGCCAGTCGGTGCTGGTGTCCGGCGTGGGCGCTATCGGTTCGATCCTCCTGGATATGGTCATTCATTCCGGCGCCGCGCGGATCACCGTATCCGACCCGGTTCCGCAGAAGCGGGAGAACGCGCTGGCTATGGGCGCGCAGTTTGTCATCGACCCGCTCAACGAAGACCTGGTCGCCAGGGGCAAGGAAATCACGGACGGTAGAGGCTACGATCATATCTTCGAAGTCTCCGGCGTTCCGGCTGCCGCCCCGCCCTGCTTGAGCCTGCTGGCTCAGTGCGGCACGGTTACGTATTTCGCGGTTTTTCCGCCTACTTACGAAATGCCGCTTAACCTGCACGATTTGTATATGAAGGAAGGCCGCATTCAGACCGTGTTTACGAGCCCGCATATCACTAACCGGGCGATCGATCTGATCCCCCGTATGCAGACGGACAAGATCATTGGCAAAGTCTACGACCTGGCCGACGGCATGGAAGCCATCGAGATGTTCCATAAATCCATTTATCCTAAAATATTACTTAAATGTAATTAAAAGGACAAATCAATCATTAGGATATAGGCAGTATAGAAAGCAGCCGCCCCGGTTCCGGGACGGCTGCAGCTTCGCTGTGCGATATTGAACGAATCTTTGTTCAGCAGAGGATTCGGACCCATGCTGAACGCCAGTGGTCTGTGAGATGCCGTTTTTGCGGCGCGCTCAACTTTTCTGGCGAATGTATCCCTGTTTACACAGGAGTTCCGCCATCAGCACATTACCGCCGGCTGCGCCCCGTATCGTATTGTGGGACAGACAGACGAACTTGATATCGTATTGGCTGTCGGGCCGAAGCCTGCCGATGCTGACGGCCATGCCGCCCTCTAAATCCCGATCCGCTTTCGTTTGCGGCCGGTCTTCCTCTTCAAAATAATGAAGAAACTGCTTTGGCGCGGAGGGCAGGTTGAGTTCCTGCGGCAAGCCTTTGAAGCCCTTCCAGATCGCTTTGATCTCATCAATGCCGGGCTTTATTTCAAATGATGCAAACACTGCCGCCAGGTGGCCGTCGGTAACGGGTACCCGGATGCACTGGGTTGTGATAGGCGGTTTTGTCGCAGCGATTATCCCTTCGGCACTGACTTTTCCCCAGACCCGCAAAGGCTCTTGCTCGCTTTTTTCCTCTTCGCCGGAAATCAGCGGAATGACGTTGTCTACCATTTCCGGCCAGTCGGAGAAGACTTTACCGGCGCCGGAGATCGCTTGATAGGTACATGCCAAGGCTTTGGTCAGGGTATATTTCTCATGAAGGGGCCAGAAAGCCGGCAAGTAGCTTTGGATGGAACAGTTGGATTTGACGGCGATGAAGCCATGGGCCGTACCCAGCCTCTTTCGCTGAACCGGGATGATTTCGGCATGCTCCGGATTCAGTTCGGGGATGATCATCGGCACGTCCGGCGTCCAGCGATGGGCGCTGTTGTTGGACATCACGGGGCATTCCGCCCGGGCGTAAGCTTCTTCCAAGTCCCGAATCGTTTGTTTATCCATATCCACTGCGCAAAAGATAAAGTCCGTCTGATCCGCGATCGCTTGAATGTCCTTTTCCCCGTCCAGGATTATCAGCTTCTTCACAGATTCCGGCATGGGGGCGGTCATATGCCAGCGCTGTCCGGTAGCTTCCTCATACGTCCGGCCCGCAGAGCGGCTGCTGGCCGCCAGGGTAGTTAAGCGAAACCAAGGATGTTTATCTAAGAGAAGGATCAATCGCTGGCCGACCATGCCGGTGGCGCCGACGATACCTACACGATACGCTTGTTCATTTGCCATCTACTTGACCTCCTCATCTTATTTAGTGGCTTTTCAATTGATTCGCAGTACGTATTTGCTCTTTGCATAATGGCTGGTATATCCTTATATGAATGGAATAAGGGCAGGATCAGGTATTCTTGTCAAATGTTTTGCTACATTTGGGGCAGCGAATGGTGATTTTGCCTTTTCCTGCGGGAACACGCAGATTCTGGCCGCAGCCGGGGCACGTAAATAAACGATGGTTTTGATCCGTTTTGCTCTTTTCGGAAAAGACAGCGCCACGCCGGATGGCGTACCAGATCGATAGCAACTTCCGATTCTCCGCCAGCCGCCGGGGAATATTTCGGGAGAGATAACGGAACAGCGCTGTGAAGATGAGGATAGAAGCAATGTAGTTTAGCCAGGTGAATTGGGTAAAGCGTGCCGCAAGCGTGAAGGGCCAATAGAGAACAATCAGCACAAACATGAGGTGATCGGCGCCATAACGGCCTTTCATAAAGTTTTTTAACCAGTCCATTTTGCAGCAACTCCTTATCTGTTCCCCTAAGCTCGCACTCGCTCTGCGTGTGCTCGCTAAGTGGAGACATTTCACCATACGACTAAACTCCCGCTGCAACCATTATCCAAGTCTTGTTTTGCGGATCGTTAAGGGTATGGTATCTGTTCCACTAAGCTCGCACTCGCTCTGCGTGTGCTCGCTAAGTGGAGACATTATACCATACGACTAAAGCGTTGTCATTGCGGCTTGCGGAAAAAAGAAATATAATGGGATGCAGTAAAATACGGCTTGAATCCTTACAGGAAAGAGGCTTACAAGAAGCATGCAACCTGCGTTTCCCCGGCGAATGACAGAAACCCTGTTGAAATATCAAATGCTCAGGAAAGGAAGCCGGGTACTGGTGGCTTTTTCGGGAGGCGCCGATTCCCTATCCTTGCTGTGCGGGTTCCTTGCGATCCGGGACGAATGGGAGCTGGAAATCGCCGCCGCCCATCTGGATCATGGTTTGCGGGGAGAGCTTGCCCGGGCTGACGCCGACTGGGCGGAATCTTTCTGCCGGGATAGAGAGATTCCCTTCTTTCGCGGGTACTGGCCCGGCTTTCGGGAGGTCAAAGCAGGCAAGTCGCCGGAGGACGCCGCCCGGAAAGCCAGACGCCGCTTCCTGGAGGACAGCCTGACGAAATGGCCCGGAGACGCGATTGCGCTGGGACATCATCTGGACGACCAGGCGGAAACGGTGCTGATCCACCTTATGTACGGTACAGGACTGCGGGGGATGGGCGGCATGCGGCCTGTGCAGGGCCTCTATATCCGGCCGCTGTTGGAGATTCGCCGATCTATGATTTTGGACTATATCGCCGAACTGGGGCTGAAGCCCAGGATCGACGCGACAAATAACGACCCGTCTTATTTGCGAAATAGGCTGCGGCTGCAGGTAACGCCCGTTCTGGAACGCTGTAATCCCGGATTTGTTGCCGCTATCGGAAGGGCGGCGGAACTGGCGCGCCGGGAGGATGATTACTTGGATAGCCTGGCCGGAGAAGCCTTGGCGGAGCTGGCACTTCCGCCTGCGACTTTTATGGAAGGCGTAAAGGGAGAGCAGGCGTATCGGCTGGGGCAAATAGTAGCGGCTGAGACTTCGGAGGCGAATCCTGCGCCCCGGCTCTCGCTGCTCAAACTCATGGCGCTGGATCCGGTGATCGCCGGACGCGCGCTGCGGCTCTGGATTGCCCGTATGACAGGGAAAGCCGGACAGGATATGGCCGCTACGGAACGGCTTTATCAGCTGGCGGATAATGGGCGGAACGGCGCGCATACGGAAATGCGCGGCGGTCTCCGAATCAGGAAGGAAGGGGATAGCCTGCGCATCGTTCCAGGCGGCAAAAAGGAACAAACACGAGGCGAAAAGCAGATCGCAGGACAGATCGGCGCCGACGGCATTCCCTTGAGACCGGGAGAGACGATTTGGCTGGCAGGAGGAAAACTCAGCCTGCATACGCGCCGGACGGAGGACACAGAGGAAGCCTTAGTGCGAAAGACTGACAAGGAACAGTTCTTTGACAGCTATACCTGTGCCTGGCCAGAACGGGAGCCTGCGCTTATGCTGCGCTGCCGCCGCGACGGAGATTGGCTACAGATGCCTTATGGCAGAAAAAAGCTGAAGGATATGTTCATTGAAAAAAAGATACCCCCGGCATTAAGGGGGGTATGGCCGCTGCTGGCTTGCGGGGCGCAGGTTTTATGGATCCCTGGCCTTGTGAAGGCGCTGGGAAATGTGGAAAATAGCGGCACTGAAAAAGTTGAAATATGCGTGTTGTCTCACGATCCAATAGCGTAGTGGTATCGTGCAGTAGCGGCATGGGTGTAGATAAGAAAAGCTGGTAAACAATAACGCTTAATTTCGTGAGCTTACATTGAAATAATCAAGTATTGGGCTTTCGACTTCT
>WRMS01000127.1 GCA_009777025.1 Clostridiales bacterium
TACCGGTTCGGCAGCAACCTATACGACGTCTCCTGCGGAGGACACGATACTGAGCACCCCCGGCACTCTGACCGTCACGGTGAGCTTCACGGAAGACGGCGTCACCAAGAGCAGCAGCTTCAGCATCTCCGTCGCTGCTGACCCGTACGTGGCGCCTGAATATCGTATCGCTTTGGACGTCAGCAGTTACACCTTCCCCGACGCGACCGTGGGTTATAGCCGGCAGAACGCCCGATCCTTTACCCTTACCAACAGCGGAAACCGGTCCACAGGCGAACTCACGATCAGCATCAGCGGTAACGCTTCCGCTTTCGTCCTGTCCGGGACAAGTATCGACAGTGTCGCCGCTGGTTACAGTGCATCCTTTGCCATCGAGCCGGCGTTCGGCTTACCGGCAGGCGTCTATCATGCTATAGTGGCGGTAAGCGGAGACAATGGGATCACTGCTGCGCTCGCCCTTCAGTTCACAGTCAGGCAGAGCGGCGGCAGCTACGAGGAATGGGACGATCAGGATTCCGGATCAAGGGATACGACGCGGCCTGAGACAGGGCAGCCCGGCGAAACAGAGATTCCCGATAGCGAAACGCCACTTAGCGGAACAGTCGAGAACCCATTCGAGGATGTCCGCGAAGGCGATTGGTTCTACGACGACGTCCTCGCGATATACGCCCGCAGGCTTATGATCGGTACGAGCACACAGCCTATGCTCTTCAGCCCCAATGTAAGCCTGAGTAGAGCGATGATCGTCGCGATCTTGCACCGTATGGAAGGAAGCCCCGACCCCAGCGGGCTGTCCAATCCTTTCACCGACGTCGCGGAAGGCGCATGGTATGCCGGCGTGATCAAATGGGCTGCCTCCAAGGGCATCGTCGTAGGCTACGGCGGCGGGCTGTACGGGCCTGATGACCCGGTCACCCGCGAACAACTGTCCGCCATCCTTAGTAATTATGCCTCTTATGCCGGTATCTCCTTGCCTGAGGCTCTCGCTTATCCCGATTTCCTGGATGAAAGCAGCATAGCGGATTATGCGAAAGAATCGGTCCGGCAGCTCTCTATGGCGGGGATTATCGGCGGTAAGCCAGGCAACATTTTCGACCCGAAAGGACATGCCACAAGAGCGGAAACCGCAGCAATGCTTTTGCGATTACTCAGCATAGCGGAAGCAGACAAGAATTAGTCTGGCGGCGACTCGTCGGGCTTCGCGAAGGCGAAAAAGAAACGAAAAAAAATGAACAATGGGAACAATGCGGACGCTTTAGGCGTCCGTGTTGCTTTTGAACATGAATGGAACGAGTGGGGCCTGCGACAAAACAGTCTGCGATAAAACAGCTTGAATTGCCGCGCCCTGTGTTATATACTATAAGGCGAAGAAATCGGTCAGTAGACTAAGATTGGGGAGAGTTGAACCCGCATGATCATTTCCGCAATCTTCCTACCATGCGAATAATTGCCGGCAGTGCGCGGGGCCGTCGACTGAAGTCGTTACAGGGTTTGCGCCTGCGCCCGACACGGGATATGGTCAGAGAAGCGGTATTTAGCAGCCTGATGCCCAGGCTGCCGGGAAGTCGCGTATTGGATCTGTTTGCCGGTACAGGCGCGTGGGGGATCGAGGCCTTGAGCAGGGGCGCGGTATCCGCTGTATTTGTCGATATCGACCAGCAAGCTTGCGACCTGATCCATACAAACCTGACAAACTGCGGTTGGCGCTGCTCAGAAGAAATCCAAATCCTTCGGAAAGAAGCAGCTCGCTGGCTGACGTCCATGGAGGCAAAGGCAGAGACGCAAGAGTTCGATCTCATCTTTGCGGATCCGCCATATAACAGAGGATTTGAGGAAACCGTGCTGCGGGTCCTATCCGGTGGTAAACTGCTCTCCGCCGACGGGGTACTGGTTCTGGAAAGCAACGCCCGACAGGTTCTGCCGACGTATGCGGGCAAGCTGCTTCAGTACAAAACCAAAACCTATGGCGATACGCGAATCAGCTACTATCATCCTATACAGCAGAACGGAACAGCAGGAAAGGAAGGGAATACACATGGATATTCTGGATCTCCTGGAGGAGTTTGAATCGATCATTGAAGGAAGCGGCCGGATCCCGATGACCGGGAAAGTGGTCATTCATGAAGAAGTTCTATACAATTATCTGGATAAGTTCCGCGCCTACCTGCCTCAGTCCATTCGTGACGCCGAATATGTGATCCGTGAGAAAGACAGGATTCTCAACGACGCTGTGCGAGAGGGGGAAGGCCTCATAGAAGGCGCGAAAGTGAAGTGCCAGCGAATCGTCGGAGAAAGCGAAATCGTCAAACAGGCCATTGCCCAGGGCGAGCTGATCATAACGAACGCAAAGGCAGAGGCAAAGAACCTGGTTTCGGGAGCCTACAGTTATTCCGAGGAAGTCATGTCCAATCTGCAAAAAGAACTGGAGACGAACTTGAAGACGATACGCAGCGGACGCGACGCCATCCGGCTGCATCTGCCGCCGCCCAGCGTCATTGACATCCAAAAAATGGAAATTGCTGAAGGCGAGTAGGATCTCTGGCATACGCGTTTTCATGAGGAAGAGAGCGATCGTCTGACGCAGCAAAATCGAAGCGCCGCGGGCTTAATGTGCCGCGGCTTTTTTGTATATTCAAGCCTTTTGCCCTAGGATACGAATTACGGATCTTACTGATCAGCGATACATTTCCCTACTAGACCATGATCGAGCTGAGGAAATATTCCGGATTGCCCCGTGTATAGTCGCTTCCGGACAATAGGCTGTACATCGCCGCTGCACGGCGTTCGACTTCCCAGGCATTGGCGGCGTGCGGATTATGCCGGGTCAACGCTTTCATCTGGCTCGTTCGGGTGATCAGCGGGAGAATCGGCGTCTTATTTATCCGGTGCAGAAGCTGCCGTCCGGTTTCGTTGGCGCCTAATACGCGCAGATAAGGGGCGCCTTCCCTGAGATAAGCGGCATGGCTCTCGCGGTAGTCGATGAGTAGATGCGCCGTCATGCGTTGAAGCCGGGTGAAGGTGTATCGCCTGGTTTTCACCAGCGCATAAAACTGATTCAAGTTTTCTGCCCGTCCGGCGGCGTCTTGCACCCGATACTCGAGCCCTTCGGTCATATCGGGCAAAGCACGGAGGCTGTCAAGGGAGGCCCGTCGCAGGAGTGCCAGTTGGAGCGGTGCGGCGTCACGGGAAAAGAGAAGGGGCGTATCCGCCAGATAAGGCAAGGCCGCCTGCGGGATATACGCGGCAACATCAGACAGAAGCGCAGTTTGCTCCAGCTTTCTTCGAATGGCGGATGCCGAGGCGGGAAGGCTTATTTCATCCGGTAATGCCGTTTCCCAATAGGCGCTGCCTTCGCGGGGGATGAGAAGCGGCTCCAAGGGGAGTTTCATTTCCGCGATTACCCGCAGATAAGCAAGGGCAAGCCGGTCGTTGGGCAAGGTAGGCACAAAGCTTTGATGTTCCCCGTAGTTTAAGGCTTTCGTCTGTGCTTCGGCGTAGGGGAGCCCGGCAGAGAGGAATCGGCGGAGCCCGTCCTGATAGGCAGTATCGGGGAATGCTAATCTTTGTGCCGTAGCCTGCATATCGCGGAGGGCGTCGCTCTCGGCGCCGAAGGCCAAATGCGTTACACCGGCGGCAGCCAGCAAGGATACGCCTCCCAAAGCGAACCAATGGGCGCTGCGGGTAGCGTAGAGGGCCGGCAGCTCGATCACCAGATCGGCGCCGCAGGCAAGCGCCATTCTGCTCCGTCTTTCTTTAACTACGACAGCCGGTTCTCCTCTTTGCATAAACCAGCCGCTCATGGCGCAGACGATGGCCTCGGCGCCTTTCTCCTGACGCAACTTGTTGATTTGCAGCATATGCCCATGATGAAAAGGATTGTATTCGCAAACGATGCCGGCGACAATAGTCATTCGGAATATCCTTTCTTTTTTCATGCATTGTATGATTGAAACCCGGAAAGAAATGCGATATGATAAACTTATTCTACCATATAAGCAGAATCGTTTTCAGAATAATCATCACAAGGGGGTTGAAATATGGATTTACTAGCTGCAATTAAGGAAAGGGCCAAGGCGGAGAAAAAACACATTGTGCTGCCTGAGGGCACGGAACCAAGAACACTGAAAGCCGCCGAATGCATTGTGAAGGAAAAATTTGCCACTATCACGCTGCTTGGCGATAGCGAGGCGGTCAAGAAAGCCGCCGCGGCGGTAGGCGCCGATCTGAAGGGTGTCAATATCGTGGATCCGGTTAAGTCGCCGGACTTCGAGAGCTTCAGTGAAAGCTACTTCAAGATGAGGGAAAGCAAAGGGATGACGCGGGAGAAAGCGGCGGAAACCTTAAAGGATCCCCTGTATTTCGGCGTAATGATGGTCTATGCCGGGCAATGCCACGGTATGGTAGCAGGCGCGGAAAACGCTACCGGAAATGTCTTGCGTCCCGCACTGCAAATACTCCGGACGAAGCCGGGTATATCGTCCGTTTCGGGCGCTTTTCTGATGATTTCGGATAATAAACAATTGGGGGAAAACGGCGTCAGCGTATTTGCCGACTGCGCTGTAAATCCCACACTGACTGCGGAGCAAATGGCGGAAGTCGCTTTCTGCTCCGCGGAGACAGCCAGGGAGCTGGGGGGAATCGCCGAACCGAGAGTGGCTATGTTGTCCTTTTCAACCAAGGGCAGCGCCAGCCACGAGGCAGTGGACAAGGTCGTGGAGGCGGTAAAAATCGCGCAAGAGCGCTATCCGGATCTTCTGATTGACGGAGAACTGCAAATGGACGCGGCGACTGTGGAATCCGTAGGACAGTCCAAGTCGCCAGGCAGCAAAGTTGCGGGCCGCGCAAACGTATTCATCTTCCCAAGCCTGGAAGCGGGCAACATCACCTACAAGGCAGTGCAGCGTTTTGCTGGCGCGGAAGCCATCGGGCCGATCCTGCAAGGTATGGCGAAACCCGTCAATGACTTGTCCAGGGGCTGCAGCATAGAAGACGTGGTCAACACAGTAGCCTTGGTCTGCTGCCAATAGCAGCCGCTTATCGTAGGAAGGGTGTAGAAAATGAAGCATAAGGCTTTTCGATGGATGGTTATCATGCTGTGCGTTGCGATGCTGTTACCCGCCTCGTTCGCCCATGCCGCCTCTGCTGTCGCCGGTGTACCGACTGAAGTAGCGGCGTATCCGGGTGACAGAACCATCGTTTTGCATTGGAAAGATCCCGATGAGGGCCCGGCGGGCGTTTATCAGATCCAGATAGGCGAGGGTTCATGGATAAGCTATGCCACGGACAGTCTTAGGTTTGACGCCGTAAACGGGAAATGGGTTCACCTGTTCGGCGGTTTGACAAACGGAAGGGAATATACCTTCCGGATCCGCGCCATAGACGGGGAAGGAATGCCCGGATCGGCGATTGCGGTGCAGTCGACGCCTGTTTCCTATGGGAGTGTCCAGGAAGCGATAACGGATCTGCTCTCTTTGCAGGACGTTCCCCTCATGCAGGCGAGTTTTGACAGCCCTCGCCTAAGTGCTACGGATCTGTACGCTATACACGATAGAGTCCTTATGCCGCCGGGAGGATGGACGGGAAGGCCGGATCCGGGCGAGGGCTTATCCCGGGATAAGCCCCATAGAGTAACCAT
>WRMS01000128.1 GCA_009777025.1 Clostridiales bacterium
GACCTGGTACGCGGGCGTGCCGACGCCATAGGACGCCACAAGTCTTTTGGTTAGGGCTTTATCCATAGCGATACCCATCGTCGTCTCGTCCGAACCGGTGAAGGGGATGCGAAGGTAGCTCAGAATGGCGGGCACATGCGCTTCCCTTCCGCGGCCGTTCATGCCTTCCGCTATATTAAATACGATGTCCGGTTTTTCCTGCATGAGCCGAAGGGGAAGTTCATCGGTTGCTTCATATAGCCCCACGTTAAAACCTGCGCTTTCCAATGCGCTTTGAATAGCCCGGATCGTGTCTGCGTCGTCGAATTCTGCTTCCGCATCCGGGAGGCTGGAGGGGGTATTCTTCTTTATGTTATAGGCAATGCCTACCTTCAGCCGCGCCGGCGGTTCAGGATCTAAGTCGATGGTTTCGTTCATTCGATAGCCTTTCTTACGAATTGTTAACGCGGATTCGGCCGCCTTCATTAACAAAGAGAAGGTATTCCCTATGCAGATTCACCAGTGTGCCCTGACTGTCGGCGCTTACCGCGGATTCACGAGGAAGCCCGAAACCCTGAGCGCCGTCGCCCATCAGCGTTAAGGCGGCTTTCAGCTCAGTCCAGTCCTCTTCTTCACCATGAACATCAAAGAGCAGCGGGATAATGCCCAGACAGTCAAAGAGTGATGCGCTGCTGTCGTCCTCGGGGACTTCCCAGCGTACCCAATGGCTACCCATCATAATCGACCCGGCGGACACGCCGATAAAGCGCTTACCTTCGCGATACGCCGCCTTTAGATCCTTGCTGAGGTCATGCTTTTCGAGCCAAACCATACCATCCTCAACTTCGCCGCCGGCAAGAAAAATCACGTCCGCCCGGGCGAGGATATCTCTGGCTTGGCGCAGGTCGGGTTTCTCGTTGGCCAGGCGGAGCGGAACAACCTTTCCCGCTCCGGCTTCCCGCAAGCCGGATTCCATGCGCTTGAAGAATTCGCTATTGTCTCCGTTGGCCGTCCCGATGTAGGCCGTCAGCGCTTCTTGCACACCGCTGAATGCCTGCGCCATGATGCGCGTCATGATAGCCGGGTCGCTCGGCCTGCCTCCCGCAATCAAGATAGCGGGTTTTTCCTCGCTCATATAAACAATCCTCTCACATCAAAATCAAAGTTTGCCTGACTGCGGCGGAACTTGCCCGCCTGACCGGGCAGGATCGTATCCATTATCCGGACGTCAAAACTGCCCTTCTTTCCGTAAAGGGATTCCAGCGCCTGGCGGGTTTCGTCCTGTATCGACGCGGGATCGCCTTTGATCATGAGTTCCAGGCGATATTGTGTCTGGCTGTTCTGCTCCATGTGGTAGTCCCGTATTCCCTCCACCTGTGCCAGGGTACGGTCTAAGGTCATGGTGGTGACAAGATCGCCTTCCGTGGTAAAGGTGGAATTGGTCACTCTGCCTTCCACTGCCTCGGCGATGAGCCCTTCGCGCCGTCCGCAGGCGCACTCGCCGGCGGGATGCAGGCGGATGAGATCACCGGTGTCAAAACGAATAACGGTATTCCAAGGATTGCCGAAGGTCGTGACAAGCATGCGGCCCAGCTCGGGTCCGCCGTACTCGTCTTTCAGCGGATGAAAGTCAATCCTGCAAAAGTCGATGTTTTGATGGAGAAATCCTTTTTCACACTCTTCCAGAACAAAACCGGTTTCGGTGGTGCCGAAAGAACTGACAAGTGCAGAAGAAAAGACCTTTCTTATAGCGCGTAGATGCAGGGCGGAGATGAATTCATAGGTAAAGACGATCACAGCGGGAGAATACAGCTCCACGCCCTCGTCCATAGCCCAATACGCCAGTCTGGTCAATAGGGAGGGATTCGTTTCCAGAATCACAGGCTGAAAGCTCCTGAGTTCGCGAGCCATACGTGTATAGTGGCGAGGCTGCCACTGAATGAGATTGATTTTTTCATTCAAATACAGTTTGTCGCCGACCATACGATGCGCCATCGGAAGGTCTTCCTCGCAGCTGATGCCTACGTTCAGGGAGCTGGCAAGTTTCGCTTCCTTTTGGGGGTAGGGCAGGCGCGCCAAATGCGCGTTTAGCTTCCACGAAGCTGCTTCCGCGGCGTTCCACCAGTTCTGATCCCATACATTGATCACCCGCTCGCCTGTGGTTCCGCTGGTATAGGTATACTCGATATCGTCGTTCCGGAGCCCCTCTTCAAGATTCCGGTGACCCGGTACAAGTCCCGCAGGAAAGTGATCGCGGATGATCTGTTTGGTGAGTTCCGGCATCGCGTCGTAACGCTCGTCAGCGGATGCTTCCGGACCGGGATCAAAAGCCATCCAGTCCTTATAGGCGGGCGCGGTATGCAACGCGGTTTCCAGGATTTCGATAGATTTTTGATGGAAGGCTGCGGGATAATGATAGCGATTTGCCAGAATCATAGGCTTGTTTCCTTTCTATAAGCGGGATGCTTAAACGGCTATCCAAGTGTCATTATACTGTATAGGATAGTTTTGTAAAGGTTTTAAAATGGATCGTACAGAGGTTACTGATTTTTCCAAGAACCCGACTTTATCCTTGACAATCTGCCGGTGTACTTCATATAATAATAAACATAGCGGGAGATACCTGTCCCCTATATATACCAATTCATTGTGCTGCTGAAGCCTTGACGCCTAAAGGGACGCCCCTATGGTGAAAGGCCAAAGGGTGCTTTTGGAAACGGAAGCATCTCCCGTAATTAGGAAAGGCCGCTTTGACCTTACGCCGTCCGATACACGCGCATAACGAATGTACCGCGCGGTGTTTTTTTTTCACAGTAAATATAAGGAGGCTATTGTCTTATGAAAAAATCAATTTCCCTTGTTCTTGTCCTTCTCGTGATTCTGGCTATGCCGGCAGCGATTCTTGCGGAGACGCCCATCAATCTTAGCGCGCAAGGCGCCGCAGCGGTACTCAGCGCTCAGGCGCAGCCCTACCTCAGCGACCAAGGCGACTCCATGGTTCCGCTCAGCTTTCTGGATCAACTGGGCATAAGGACGGGATGGAACGCCCAGACCGGAACGGCTGTACTCATAAATGGGAAGATTGCCGTCGCAACAGCGGCGGGCACCACCGTCGACGGCAGTTCGTCTACCTACGATCTGAGCCTTGTTGTCCGGGGGGGTATACCCTATGTCAAGATCAGGAGCGTGGCGAATATCTTCGGTCTGTCGCTGGAATGGAACGGATCGACGAAGACGGTGCAGGTTCCCCAAATCTTGCCGGTTCCGATGGCGTCAAATAAGGAATTGATCCTGGCGACGACGACCAGTACCCAAGACAGCGGCTTGCTGGACTTCCTGCTGCCTGAATTCGAGAAAGACACGGGTATACTGGCGAAACCTATATCCGTCGGATCCGGCGCGGCAATCAAGATGGGTACAGACGGCGAAGCGGACGTGCTGCTGGTGCATTCCCGCGTGCAGGAACTGGAAGCTATGAGCGCGGGCGACGCCATTTCCCGCAACGAGCTGATGTATAACGACTTCATTATCGTCGGTCCGGAAAGCGATCCCGCAGGGGTGAAAAGCGCCGGCAATAAAGCGCTGGATGCGTTCAAAGCGATTCATGACAAAGGCGCTGTATTTGTATCCAGAGGGGATAAGTCCGGTACAGACACCCTGGAGAAATCCCTTTGGACAGAGGCGGGGATCACGCCCGACGCGTCGACGTATCTGGAAGCCGCAACCGGTATGCTCGCCACCCTGACCATCGCCGAGCAGAGGGAAGGCTATACGGTGACGGACAGGGCGACCTATCTCAAGAATTTGGATAAACTGAGCCTGGTAATTCTATGCGAAGGCGACAGCCTGCTTTTGAATCAATATAGCGTCATGGTGGTGAATCCCGATAAAAATGACAAGATCAATTATCTGGCTGCCATGCAATTCTCCGACTGGATGCTGTCGGAAAAAGGGCAGGCGCTGATCAACGACTACGGCGTCTCCGAATACGGGAAGCCTTTGTTCTTCGCGAACTATAAACCCGCGTACTAGGATAGGACTATAGAATGGATTACATCGCGCGTGGCTTTATTGACGCGATAGGCATAATACTACGCTTTGACGGCACATTTGCCGATATCGTTCTTCGATCGCTTTTTGTTTCTTTTTCGGCGACGATAATCGCTTCGATGATCGCGGTTCCTTTGTTTATGTTTCTTGGACTCAAAGAATTCAGAGGCGAGAGCGTAGTCTCTCGCCTTCTGAATACTTTTATGAGTATGCCTTCTGTCATTGTCGGGCTTTTAGTCATGCTTTTTCTGGCCAGACGGGGACCTCTCGGCTATCTGAACCTGCTATACAGCGTCGGGGCTATGATTGTCGCACAGACCGTTCTTATCTTTCCGCTGATTTCGGCGATGACCTATGAACTCGCCAAGCAGTCCGGACGTAGTGTGAAGAGATTGGCGCAAACTTTGGGGGCTGGCGGGATCCATACGGCTACCTTGGCGATACGCGAGCTGAAAGAATTCCTGTTTATCTATGTGATAACCGCGTTTTCCAGGGCTATTTCCGAAGTTGGCGCGGTGATGATGGTGGGCGGCAATATAACCGGACATACGAATGTGATGACAACGACAATCTCCAAATATAACTCTATGGGTGAATATGAGCTAGCCATTTCGCTGGGAATTATCCTGCTCCTGCTGTCCAGCGTGATCAATTGGATTGCGTATTCTTTTAAGGAAAAAGGGCTGAAGTATGGAAGTTAAGGTCAGCAACTTGAAAAAGTCCCATACAAACTTTCAATTGGATATTCCCGCTGAGATCTTTCCCTCAGGAAGCTTCACTGCGCTTGTGGGTTCAAACGGTACAGGCAAAACGACGCTCTTGCGTATTTTGGCTGGGGTCGACGATCGTTTCCAGGGGGAGATTTGCTATGACGGCAAGCGCCTGAATCAGCAGGTGCGCCGATCGATTACCATGACTTTTCAGACGCCGATGCTGCTCAACAGGACGGTTTACGCCAATATCGAATATCCGCTTAAACTGAGGCGGCTTCCGCGGGGGGAGCGGCGGCAGCGGGTCGACGAGCTTCTCGCGATGCTTGCTATCGAGCATTTGGCGAAAAAAAACGCCACAAAGCTTTCCGGAGGCGAAAGTCAGAAAGTCGCGCTGGCGAGGGCGCTTTCGGCAAAACCGGCCCTTCTCATGCTCGATGAGCCTTTCTCAGCCATCGATCAGGATTCGATCAACGATATGTTGAATAGTATAGAGAATTACCATCGTTCTTCCCTTGCGACGATCATTCTGGTCAGCCATGTCGGCGCCCATGTCGAGAGGCTATGCGACAGGATCATCACCATGTAGAAAGCAGGCGCCAAGCAGAATAAAAAAGGACTGCCCCTTGGCCACAATCGCCGGGGAACAGTCCTCTTTTTGTGTTTGCTTTTATACTGGTTTTGTTTTGTCCGCTTATGATTTACAGGGGATCCGCCATTACATGACGACGGAAGCCACCACCCCGGAACCGACAGTCCTGCCGCCTTCGCGGATGGCGAAGCGCAAGCC
>WRMS01000129.1 GCA_009777025.1 Clostridiales bacterium
TGGCGGGGTGGTATGCCGATGTTGGTCGGCGCCGACACGGAGCAGCGGCAGGAGTATTACAACGCCTATGTCGATACCTATCTCATGCGGGATGTGGCGGAACTCGGTGGTATTACGGATTCGCTGCGTTTTAGTATGTTTCTGTCCGCCTGTGCGGCACTCATTGCACAGCAGGTGAACTACAAGACGCTTGCGGATGCTGCGGGGATTGCGCAGCCCACCGCAAAAGAATGGCTCCGGCTTCTAGAGGGTATGGGGATCATCTATCTACTGCGGCCCTATGCCAACAATGCGCTGAAACGCCTGGCAAAAACGCCAAAGCTGTATTTTTTGGATACGGGGCTGGCTGCCTACCTCTCGATGTGGCCGTCACAAGATACGCTGATGAACGGCGCGGCGGGCGGTCATTATTTCGAGAACCATGTTGTCATCGAAATGCTGAAAAACTATGCGTATTCCCAAGACAGGGTGGCGATGAGCTATTACCGGGATGCGAACGGGAAGGAAATCGACCTCATCGTAGAGCGGGGCAATTCCCTCCATCCTCTTGAAATCAAGAAATCGGCAAACCCGGACAACCGGGACGTGAGGAAATTTTCCATACTGGACAATGGGCCGCTCGAACGGGGGAGCGGTGGCATCGTCTGCATGTGCGACGAACCTATGCCGATTGATAGCAAAAACTGCTTTATTCCCTGTAGCTTGATTTAGCAGACCGTAAAGGAGTTAATAGGTAAACAGAGCAGTTTTCTATGCGGTGGTTGGTTTTGTGACAAAATCAACCACTGTTTTTTACCCTTTTCAACGAATTTTACACAAAATCACCCCACTATATTACATTATTTCCTCATCGGTTTTGTTATACTTATATGCAAAGTAGGGTATAGGTATATGAGTGTGAAGCATCCGGACGAAACACGTTTCCACTTTTGAAAGAGGTGAAAATATGGGCGAGGGAAATGGCAAGCAAGCGGTGAAGGAAGAGATGAAAAAAGAGAGCAAGTCGCTGGGCACATGGATAGCTGACCAGTTTAGGACGCATAAGGTCAGGTCAATTGGGGTTACAGCCTCGGTATCCATAGTGCTTGTTGTGGGAAGCCTGTGGTTTTTTGGCGCCTTTATCCCGAAAGAACAGTGGAGCTATCTACCAAACCGCAGCTATACTTTAGCGCCCGATGTAGAGCCAGAGCCCCAGAACCTAGAGGAGCTGCTACGCAGTGCTAATCCAAGCATCGAAAGCTTGCTGAAGAACCCTGCTATTGCAGAGGAAATCATCCAAGCGGAGTCGATTACGGACATTGTAAGTTCCAGGCTTTCCTTAAACAATCTCAGCGAGCTGGACAGGCAGATTACGGCATGGATCGAAGAAATGCCGGGGCAAGTCTATTTGCTTGAGCTGCCTGCAGAGGCAGACGAAGACGATGGTGCTGTAGACAATGCAGTCCAAGGCACGGATACAGCAACAGCCATGGATGCCGCGACAGCCACAGATGCCGCAGAAGCAGAAGCAGTCGAAGAAGCAGAAGCAGTCGAAAAAACAGAAGCAGTCGAAGAAGCACGAGCAATCGAGGAAGCGCAAGCAGACTCGGGCGAGCCTACCATTGCCGATACGGCGTCCGATCAGCCGGATTCCCAGCAAGAGGGAAACACCGCAGAGATAAGAACAAACTCGGCCGATGCTTCTGCTTTTGCGCTATCAGCGCCTTCGTCTTCGGCGGCGTCCATGGCCCTCACCCGGCAAGGCATGTCCTTGTCGGCCGTGCAGTCGGCGATCCAAAATCTGACGACTACGCCCTGGGCAAACGCCAATCTCATGAGCAATGGGCAAGACGAATACAACGGTGAGCTGATGCTGCCGTCCATCAATCTGAAAGGGATATGGCAAGACGGCGAATCGCTCCTGCATCTGATGCCCGAAGCGGACTGGCTGCCGGAGTATGGATACCAAATCACCCGCATCATCGGAGACGGCGAGCCCGAGGTCATCGCAGAGCAGGCCGCTGCGATCTTCAAAAGGCCGGAGATCAGCCATCTCTACGATGCGGAAGATACAGAGGTCATCCAAAGACTGTATCAGGAAGCCGATGTACGGGATAAACTGACCGGCTTAGGCTTAAGCGAAGCCCAGTTTAACGAACGATACTATCGCGCCGCTACCCTTGCTCCCATCCCTGTGTTTTCCGCCAAAGAAGATTTCGCTTGGCTGAAAGAAAATCTGATCATCGTACCATCAAACGAGATGGACTATATCCAGAAGATTCCCCAAATGGATCTGGTCATCAGCCAGCCCGTCATGATGATGGGTCGGCAGATCGGCGGCGTGGCAAGCGGCGCCGCCATGCAATCGCACCTATGGGAAAAGCTGTCGGTTAACCAGACCCAATTGCTGGCCGGAAGCACCGCCTTTATCGCCTTTATGGATGACGAGGCCTTAGAAGAAGCCGCGTTAAACGTTCATACAGGCCCCTACGCCAGTATGATGGCGAGCGTTCATACAGGCCCCTACGCCAGTTTGACGGCGCAGGAAAGACGAGCGGCGATGATGCGGGTAAGGGAGCAAAGCCAGGTTGCCCAGCAGGTCATGGAAGCCCGGCAACAGCTCGCTACGCTGAGTTATGTGGACGCGGATTTTGCCGAAGCGGCGGAATTCCTGATTCGAGACGACCTGGCTTCCCTTGACCTGGAAGAAGGCGTCCCGATCATCTACCAGGTCACCGTCCCGGACGGCAGTGTCAGCGCCTATCTGGAATTGATCTATGGCGTGGAATTCCTGCTCAGCCAGCCCCAAGGGCTCGATGGATACGGGATGGACGGCAGGGTTTTGCTGCGCTGGGATGAGACCATGATGCCGGAATCCGGTATCATCATCGGCTACGATATCGAGCGTAAGCTGGATGGGGAAAGCGACTTTTCCCAGATCAACGAAGTGCCCATCGCCATTTCCCACATGCTGGACGACCGGGCGGGTTTCATGGAATCCGTGGTCTTCTACGAAGACGATGTGGACAATGGCCGTGGCGCCCAGTACCGTATACGCTCTCTGGATATCTTCGGGCGACAAAGCGAATACTCCGCTATTTTAACCATCAACGCCGACTCAGCCCGCCAGGTAGTGTATAAGGTGACGCCGCCGAACGCGCCGGGATTCGGCTCGGCTATGCTCTCAACCAAGGTAGCGGAAAAGCTATCCCAAGGCATTATCTCCGCAAGCAAGTACATGGCTCAGGGCGGCGCTACAACAATGCCGGGCGCGATGCTGATGACATCTACGTCTGCCACGATGCCGCCGGGCGCGATGCTGATGACACCTACGTCTGCCACGATGTCCCAAAGACCCAATATGGCCGCGACAGCCAACATAGCCGCTAAAACGCCGACAGCCGCCAATGCGCAAACTGCTGGCGCCACCATGCCACCAGCGACCCTGACTACGTCCTTTGCGGACGCAAACCTCGCCACGCCTTTCACGGCAGAAAGCTTCGCCAACATCCGCGCTATGGATATGGAATTTATCTCCGAAGGAGTACAGGCTTCCCACAAGGCAAACATGGCAAGAAACGGCATCATTTTGCCTGTCTTTACGGAATCCGAAGACGCGGTTCGTTTTACGATTTATCGGGCGGTAGCTGTGGGCGCGGGAGGATTCGGTGCGCCGGTGCGTATCGCCGATATCCCCTACGACAATCCCCTGAAGGCAATCCGCGAAGCGGAGGAGGAAGCCCGGGCAGCCGCGGCTGCTGCTGCTGCTGCTGCGGCGGAAGCTGACGCGCCTGTCCAGATCGAGCTGTTGGATCAGGCGCCCTCGTTTAAAGAAATCCCGAAAAAGGTGAGCGCCTATGACCAACTCATCGGCGGTAGCATCTCCACCACGCAGTTTACCCTGAGCTCCAACACCCCCGGGGAGCCCAATCTGGTGTATTACGATTATCAAATCGAAGAAGGCTGTACCTACAAGTATTGGGTCTCGGCTTGGGACGACCCGGAGTGGAACAACGAAAGCGCCTGGTCCCAGGCGGTCACCGTCAGCGTCCCCTCCGAGATAAAGCCCCAGGTGCCGGACTCCCTGGCAATTAAGATGCTCGTCAAGGAGCTGCCCGAACTCTCCGGCCTTCCCCCGGGGATCATGGAGGATTCCGTCCTGACGGCGCAGATCATGAGTCAGCCGTATATGGCGGATCTCGCGCCCCGGCAGTATAGCGCCCTCTCTAATGCCTTCATCGATACGGCGACCTTTCAAGCTGCCGAAAGTGCGGGGGTACAACTCGGGCGATTTGTCTCCGGCGCCTCCCGGGTTTCCCTGGCGCCCGTTGTTTCCCTGACGTACGACACCCTGCCGGCGGACAGGTATATCCATACCTTTATCGCCGTCCGGGGAGAAGATCTTAAGCCGGGCGGCGGCGCCCTCCTGAAATGGCCGGCTTACAGCGGCGAGGGGCTTAAAGGCTATGTGGTCTACAAACCCATGGGCGCCAATCTGCCTTCTCTGACGGCCATGCAGCAGATGAACAGGCAGGAACTGGTACAGCTCTGCGGCTGGCGAAAGGTAAGCGAGGCGATTACCCAAAACCAGGTATATATCCCCAGCGGCCTGGACGGCGGCGATAGCCTGAACCTCTTTTTGGTCTGTCTGGAGCCGGAATATGACATCACCTCCGCCCGGTACATCGCCGAGCGGTTTTCGGGGCGGGCCCTTAGCCTAGAGGATGCGGAACTGGTGGAGCCGGTCAAACCCGTGGAACCCACGCCACCGGGATACATCTATGTACCCGAGGAACCGGTAAAGCCTACGCCACCCACAGAGCCTACTCTGCCTTCTTCGCCGCCTGCACCTACACTGGAAAGCGCCGTCATAGGAACGCCGCCCGGCATGGGGGAGGTCAGAGCGGACGGTGTGGTAGACATACGCACCGGCCCCCAATTTGATGGCGGCACAATAGCTCTAGGATTCGATACAGGTCGACAATGGGATCCTGATTGGTATGCCAGCGAACAGCACCATATCCTGGATTGCATGTTTGCCGCACGGGCGATGCATCTTTCAGTCAGGGCTTCTTTCGCGCCCAGTTACCATGCAAGCTTTGACAAGGTGTGGGATGAGGTATTCATGCCTTACTATGATGCTTATCGCTCCGCGTTTTTCAGCTGGGAACCCGCCTTTACGCAGTATACCACGTACCTGAACGTCTACAATTGGCTCCTCCCACAATACATAAAACGCTTGGAATCGTACTATGAAAAACATGCTGAGTGGTATATTGCTTATGCGCACTACGAAAGCGCTTGGGCGAATTACCAAAGTCAGATGGAGGCTTATGCTCCGGTATACGCCGAATACGAAGAAGCTCTAGCTGTCTACGAAGCGGCTGTCTATCAGCGCCTCATCTCCGGCCATGTCCAGATCGC
>WRMS01000130.1 GCA_009777025.1 Clostridiales bacterium
GGAATGAGCGCAAGGCGGCCTTCCTCCAGAAGGAGCATAACGTCGCCGCCGGGTTTCACCTTCTCCTGTAGCAATAAGCGCGATAGAGGCGTTTCAACCGCTTGCTGGATCATGCGCTTCAGGGGACGCGCGCCGTAGGCGGGATCATAGCCCAGGCGGGCAAGCTCCCGCAGTGCGTCATCGCTCCAGGAAAGGGATACCCTTGCCGTTTCCTCGAGGCGGCGCTCCATTTCACGTAGCAGCAGCACGGCGATGTCTTTGATTTGCTCGTCCTGAAGGGCGTGGAAAACCACGGTTTCATCCACCCGGTTAAGGAACTCGGGGCGGAAGTAGCGGCCCATGAGGCTGGTGACCCGGGCTTTGATGTCTTCATACCGTCCCTCAGCCTCCAGGATATCCTGGCTGCCGATATTGGAGGTCATGAGGATTACTGTGTTTTTAAAATCAACCGTGCGGCCCTTCGAATCGGTCAGGCGCCCGTCGTCCAGCACTTGCAGCAGCATGTTGAAGACGTCGCTGTGGGCTTTTTCTATTTCGTCCAACAGCAGGACGCAGTAGGGACGGCGGCGGACGGCTTCGGTCAATTGGCCGCCTTCCTCATAGCCGATATAACCGGGAGGGGCGCCAACCAGCCGGGAAACCGAATGCTTCTCCATGTATTCGGACATATCCAGCCGCAGCATACTGCGTTCGTCGTCAAAAAGAGCAAGGGCGAGGGCTTTCGCCAGCTCTGTTTTGCCAACCCCGGTGGGGCCAAGGAAGATGAAGCTGCCTATGGGACGGCGGGGATCTTTGATGCCCGCTCTGGCCCGAAGCACGGCGTCGGCTACGGCTTGCACCGCTTCGTCCTGTCCGACGACCCTTTCGTGCAGAAGCATATCCAGATGGAGAAGCTTTTCCCGTTCCCCTTCCAGTAGTTTGGACAGCGGAATGCCGGTCCAGCGGCTCACCACTTGCGCGATGTCCTCTTCGCGCACCTCTTCCCGCAGAAGGGAGACCGTCTGAGATTTCTCTGTCAGTCTGAACGCTTCCTCTTCAAGCTGTTTCGAAAGGGCAATGAGCTTGCCGTACTTGAGCTCCGCCGCTTTTTCCAAATCGTAGCCCCGTTCAGCCCGCTCGATCTGCTGTTTCACATCCTCGATCTCCTGCTTCAGCGCCTGCGTTTTGTCAATCGCTTCTTTTTCCGTTTCCCACTGCGCTTTCATCACAGCCGCTTCCTCTTTGAGATCCGCGAGCTGCGCCTGCAGTTTATCCAGGCGTTCCTGTGAGATCAGGTCGCTTTCCTTCTTTAAAGCGGCTTCCTCGATTTCAAGCTGCATAACCTTTCTGGTGATTTCGTCTAATTCCGAGGGCATACTGTCGATTTCTGTCCGGAGATGCGCGGCGGCTTCATCCATCAGGTCGATGGCTTTGTCAGGCAGAAAGCGGTCGGCGATATAGCGGTCGGACAGCGAGGCAGCCGCCACCAGGGCGCTGTCTTTGATCCGGACGCCATGATGGAGTTCGTAGCGCTCTTTCAAGCCGCGAAGTATGGAGATGGTATCTTCTACAGAGGGAGGCAGGATCATCACCGGCTGAAAGCGCCGCTCCAGGGCCGCGTCTTTCTCAATGTGCCTGCGATATTCGTCGAGGGTTGTGGCGCCGATGGCTTTCAGTTCGCCTCTTGCCAACATAGGCTTCAACAGGTTGCCTGCGTCCATGGCGCCTTCCGCCGCGCCCGCGCCGACGACGGTATGCAGTTCGTCAATAAACAGAATGATTCCTCCGTCGGCGTCGGAGACCTCTTTCAGAACGGCTTTCAAGCGCTCTTCGAATTCGCCTCTGTATTTTGTCCCGGCGATCAGCGCGCCCATATCCAGGGAGATCAGCCTTTTGCCTTTCAAGGTTTCCGGGACGTCGCCGGCTTCGATACGGCGTGCCAGTCCTTCCGCGATAGCCGTCTTTCCCACGCCGGGTTCCCCGATGAGGACGGGGTTGTTTTTCGTCCGGCGGCATAGGATTTCCATGACCCGGCGGATTTCATCATCCCTGCCGATCACGGGATCCAGCTTACCTTCCGCTGCAAGCACCGTCAGATCCTGCCCATACTTCCGCAGCGCTTCATAGGCGTCTTCCGGGTTTTCGCTGTCTACCGGGCGGTTGCCTCGGACCTGTTTCAGCGCAGCCAGAAAGGCTTCTTTCGTGATACCCTCGCTTCTGAGCAGATCCCGGACGTCCGAATCGCCTTCCTGCAGTAAACCGAGGAATAAATGCTCTGTGCTGACATAGTTGTCCTTCATCTCCAGAGCGCTTTTTTCTCCTTTGATGATCGCCCTTGCCAGTCCCGAATCCATGGAAAGGTTGCTTTCATAGCCGTGTACGCCGGGTATTTTGTCGATCAGCCGTTGCGCCTGCTGCGCCAGCAGCCCGGCGTCAACCTGGCATTGCTCCAGGAGCCGGGGGATCAAGCCGTCTTCCTGTGTCAACAAGGCAGTCAACAGGTGTGCGGAGACGATCTGCTGCTGGTGCTTCTCCAGCGCTATGCTCTGCGCAAGTTCGATCGCTTCTCTGGATTTTTGCGTATATTTGTTCGCATTCATAGGAACACCTCCTTATATGTATCCCGAATCGATTCACGTCTTCAATCAGCGATCAGTATTTAAAAAACAAAGAAAACCTGACCATTTCTGACCATAGTATCAGTATGCAACAAAGGTCAGAGAAAGTCAAGCTTTTTTTCGACAATTTCATATTGTTGCCGCAAAAAAGGGGATGATTCAAGATCTACGATAAGGCAGATCTTGAATTACCGCACAAAAAAGCAGCGTCAAGTTGCGTGGACAATTTGACGCTGCTTGGCATCCGGCGGATGTTGTTGTTGACAGAGATACTACTTTGCGGCTGCGCTATCCGCCAAGCGTTTCCCCATAGCAAAGGCTTCTTCGCAGTCTTTGGGGAACTGCTCGGCATGGCGCTTTTTCACCATATCTACGTCGAACATCGTCGCCGCATATTTGGTATAGTCTTCGAACTGCTGCGTCTGATACGCCATAACATACGCCGACTCCCCGATGATCCGGTCCGTCAGGGCGCAGAGTTTCTCAAAGTATTCGGTATAGAACTCGCCCGGCGCATTCATGGTAAATACCCAGCCTACCTTGCTGCGCTTTGGGTATGTGGGTATGCGGTCCTTGTTGTAGGTCATGCCGGGAAATAGGTATCGCTCGAGAAAGGAACGGGTTTCCCCGGTTACGTCGCTGTAGTAGATCGGCGAGCCGATCAGCAGGACGTCCGCGTCAATTGCCTTCTCCAACACCGGGCTCAAATCATCCCGCATGGCGCAGCGGGCAAAACTGCGTTGATCAAGCAGCTTGCATGAGTGGCAACCGGAACACCCATGAAACGCGAGATCGTAGAGGTAGACGAAGTCACCGGAAGCGCCGGAGACGCTCATGGCGCCGTCAAAGGCGCATTGCAGCATAGTTGCGGTATTGCGGGATTTATTTGCCGCGCCGCAGATAGCCAGAATCTGCATGAAGAAACTCCTCCTGTCATATCTATTTTTCTATTGCAAAATAATGCATTATCATATAATATACATTCATAAGGGGAGAAGGAGAGGAGCAAAAAATGATATATAGAAAAGCCAATCTTTATGATGCCGAAGAGATCTATGTGTTGGCTAATTATTATGCAGAAAAGGGGGAAATGCTGAGTAGATCCAGGCATCAGATATTTGAAAACATCCGGGACTTTATCATCGCAGAGGATGCAGGCAGGGTCGTCGCTATGGGGGCTTTGCATGTCATGTGGAACGATCTGGCAGAAATTCGCACGGTAGCTGTGGATGAAAACTATAAGCGAAAAGGGATAGGGTATCGGATTGTCAGCGACTTGATGTCAGAAGCCGCCGATTTAGGGATCAAGAAGGTCTTTGCCCTCACCTACCAGCCTGAATTCTTCAGCGCTTGCGGTTTCATCAGGGAGGATAAAGAAAACATGCCCCAGAAAGTGTGGCTGGAATGCATCAACTGCCCTAAGTTTCCCAACTGTGACGAGATTTGTATGACAAAGCCGGTGGCTTGAACTAAAAAGCGCCGCTGAACAGGTTTTGCGGCGTAACCCGCATGGGATACTTTGCACATTCCTCCGGAAGGATATCGATTCCCAGCCCCGGCGTGTCGGGGACAAGCAAATACCCATCCTCGATCACCAGCTTTTCTGTGGAAATCTCGCTTCGATAGGGTACATCCCGGAGCATTTCCAGAGATTCGAAGTTCGGCATCGTTGCGCACACATGAAGCGTAGCCGCGGTAGCGACAGGACCGCCGGGGTTATGGGGCGCGATTTGGATATTCTGTACCTCCGCCATAATACTGATCTTCTTCAATTCATTCATGCCGCCCACATGCAGGAGATCGGGTTGCGCATAATCCACACCGTTCTTGTGTATCAGCTCGCGGAACATGGCTTTGCCAAACAGCCTCTCGCCGGCAGCAACGGGCACGGGGCTGTATTTGTGCATCTCTACCGTATCTTCGACTATATCGGGAATTACAGGTTCTTCCATAAAGAAGGGCTTGAAAGGCGCCATTTCTTTCGCCACTTTCAGCGCAGTATGGAGGTTAAAGCGTCCGTGGGCTTCAATGAGCAAATCGACTTCCGGCCCGACGGCTTCCCTAACGGCAGCCATGACCTTGATTGCGCGATCCATCGCTTCCGGCGTGATGGTGAGATAACTCATGCCGAAGAAATCCCATTTCAACGCTTTGGCGCCCCGTTCCACAGCTCTTTTCGCGCGTTCGGCATACTCGACGGGCGTTTTGGCGTTTCCGGTCCAGCCGTTCGTATAGATGCGGATCCTATCGCGGACTTTGCCGCCAAACAGTTGATAAGCTGGTATTTGGTAAGCTTTGCCTGTGATATCCACACAAGCCGTTTCGAGGGCCGCGATCGCGGAGAGGGTACAAGGATCCGTGCGCCAGTAAGATTGGCGGAAGCACTCAAAGAATAACCATTCGATCCGTCCGGGGTCCGCGCCGATGACATAGGGCCGTAAATCCTCGAAAGCGCCAAGTACGGCATTGGTTTTCCATTCGACTGTCGCTTCGCCTACGCCGTAAATCCCCTCGTCCGTGAACACCTTTACAAAGATCAGGTTCCGGTAGCCGGCAAAAACGGCATAGGTTGTATAATCCACAATTTTCATTCGTCTTCTCTCCCTTTCATCTGTGACGCCAACTCAATACGCAAACGGGAGTATGCGGGTCAATTCGCCGGCCATTTCTCTCTGGGCAAGGCGCCAACTCATAAACGCGTCAGGCTGTATCGATATGGATTGCGCGGAAAAGAGCCTGGCGCTTAAGAAAAGCAGGGAAACACCCTTGATATTAAATTCGCGAAATCTGCCGACCT
>WRMS01000131.1 GCA_009777025.1 Clostridiales bacterium
TAGTCCGCAAACCATTCGTGCGTCCAATAAGCGAAATATATCCCGTATTTCATGTCAAGCTCCCTCCTGCTGTATTCATGCGTTTTATTTCAAGTAATTTCTCATTGCGTACCGTAACGTGCGCGGTCATGATTTATTCATCGGCCTGACTTCCGTCAAGTATAACCCATTTTTCATCCAAGCGGGAACAATGGCCTGGGAAAAAGTGGAAAACACACGCCGCCTGTTGCGCCGGCTGATATAATTCTTGTTGTTATAGGAGGTTATATTATGCGCTTAATCGTAGGAATTTCCGGCGCCAGCGGCGTAATTATGGGATACCGCTTATTACAAGCCCTAAGACAGCATCCAGGTATGGAAACGCATCTGGTGGTCAGTGAGGGCGCGTTCAGAATATTTGAGGTGGAGACGGATATCCCGTTTGAGACGGTAAAAGAAGCTGCGGATTATAATTATGATAACAACAACTTATCCGCGCTCATTTCCAGCGGTTCCTTTGTAACGGATGGAATGATCGTCATGCCCTGCAGCATGAAAACGCTGTCCGGGGTGGCTCAAGGTTATTCGGATAATCTCTTGATCCGCGCTGTGGACGTTTGCTTGAAGGAAGGGCGAAAAGTAGTGCTGGTACCGAGGGAAATGCCCTTCAGCCGTGTGCATATCCATAATTTGCAAAAGGCGGCGGAATTCGGCTGCGCCGTAGTGCCGCCCATGCTCACCTTCTATAACCATTTGGACAGCGCGGAGGAGCAGGTGCAGCATGTGATAGGCAAGGTGTTGATGCAGTTTGGGCTGGAGCATAAAGAATTTGTGCCCTGGCGGGGAATATAGGAGGAATCGTTTTTGTACGAAATCAGCGCCGGCGAAGGCAAACACCGGGTATGGCTTAAATTATGGGATACGGGGCAAGGTTGGACGGGGAGCCTGACGGGCGGAGAGACGCCGCATGTGGGCGGAATTGTTCTGGCAGTGCCGCGCGCCAGCCTCACGGGCTGCGGTTTGAGTTGTGATATTTGGGCCGTCCCTGCGCCGGGGCATCTGGATCATGAGGCGGCGGTACCCATTGCCAGGCAGTTGTGCGTAAGGCTGGAGGTCACCGTCGCTTTGGCGGCCGGCATCCATATCGAGCGAGCCGCCGCGTGGGATATAGCTCAAGTGCGGGAAAATTGCGAGGCTGCCCTGGCGGAATTTTGGCGGAGTCTGAAACAGGAGTAATGCGCGCCGGCGAACGGGTGTATACTTAATAGCACCCGAAGACGCCGCAATTTCGAAGAGCTGATGAAATGGGGGTTGGGAGATGACTGAAACCGACAGGCTTATCAAGGCTAAGATTCCTGGAGAGGAGACCGGGATCCAGGTGCGCGGGACAATCTGCGATATTTGTTCACCCTCGTTTCATTGCGGAGTCGACGCTTACGTAAGGGACGGCAAAATCATCAAGATCGAAGGAACCAAAGAGCATCCGCAAAACAGCGGCGTCCTGTGTACGAAAGGCTTGGGCGGTCGTCAGTACGTCTATCGGGAGGACAGGCTGAAAACCCCTCTTCGCCGCCTGGGGCCAAGGGGCGGAGGCAAGTTTGAAGCCATCGCCTGGGAAGAAGCTTACAAAGAAATAGCCTTACGAATGGGACAAATAAAAGAAAAGTACGGTCCGGAATCGGTACTGTTTTTCTCAGGCTATTCCAAATGGTACCGGCCTTACCTGCATCGTTTCGCTTACAATTTCGGCTCGCCGAACTACGGCACTGAATCCAGCACCTGCCAGACTTCCACCTTCATGGTTTGGGATACCAACGTGGGGCGCTTCTCGGTTGCCAACACCGCCAACGCGGGCGTGTTTTTGGGATGGGCCTTTAACGCCTATTACTCCAGGCATCTTGCTCTCAAGCCGGTTGTGTCTCAAAAAGCGAGAGGGATGAAGGTAATAATAATAGACCCCAGAATCACCCCGGCTTCCCGGCAGCTGGCCGATCTGCATCTGCGCCCCTTTCCGGGTACCGACGGAGCGCTGGCTTTAGGGATGGGAAAGTTGCTGATAGACAAAGGCTGGATAGATAAAGACTATATAGATAAACACGTATTCGGCTTTGAACAATATAAAGAGTACGTTCAGCAATTTGATATTGTAACTGTGGAAAACATCACAGGCGTACCCGGCACCGATATTGAAGCTGCGGTTTATATGATGAGCCACAATGGATCTATGGCAATCAACGAAAGCGCGGCTCCTCTCGCTCATCACAAAAACGGCTATCAGAACTACCGGGCCGTGATGGCTCTCAGCGCTATAACAGGAAACTATGATCGCCTGGGCGGGCAGATACCGGTCAGCTTCACGTATAACTACCAGGCGGCGGGCTTTCAGACCCGGGAGAAAGAATTTATCAACGCCGCCCGCCCGAGTATTGAGGGCATGAGACCGCGGGTTGGGGCGGCGCGATATCCTTTGTGGAACGAACTGACCAACGAGTGCCAGATCACCGACCTTACCAGGCAGATTAACGAAGGGACGCCGTATCCTATAAAAGGGATTTTTGCCTTGGGGATGAATTATCGGATCATGCCTGACAGCGGGGCTTTTCAGAGAGCCCTTGACAAGGTTGATTTCTTTTTGGATACCGACCTGTTTTTGACCGATACAGCAAAGCTCGCGGATATCGTTTTGCCGGTTTGCTCTTCCTTTGAGCGGGGTGAGCTCAAAGCATATCCGGGCGGCTTTCTGCAGTATACAAATCCGGTCATAGAGCCTTTATATGAATCCAAAAGCGATGTTGAAATACTATCGGATTTATCCCGGGAGATGAAACTGGGCGACCCCCTTCTGGAAGCAGGCTATGAGGAATGTATCCGATATATTTTGCAGGATCTGCCGATTACCGTGGAAGAGCTGCGATCCAGTCCGTTGCCCGTCCTGATCGATGTCGCAGTGAAGCCGTATGTGCCGGGGGCTTTCACCGAACGGGGCTACAATACGCCCAGCGGCAAATTTGAGATATATTCAAATATTATCGCGGCAAAATGCCCCGGCTTGGATCCCTTGCCAACCTATGTGGATTCACGCAATCACTGGGACGAGCCGGCATATCCATTCCTGCTCAATACCGGCCCGCGTTTGCCCGGCGCGCTTCATTCCAGGCTCCACAAGGTTCCCTGGCTGCGCAGCCTCCGGCCGAATCCCGCCCTGGATATCAGCGGCGAGGACGCCGCCGCTTTGGGGATAGCCCAAGGAGACGCCGTGGAACTCGCCACTCCAAACGGCGTCCTGGAACTGGAAGCCAATGTTTCATGGAAAGTGCTGAAAGGAGTGGTACATCTTTACCACGGATACAGCGAAGCGGACGTCAACAGCCTTGTGGATGGAGATAACAATGATCCGTACTCCGGTTTTCCCGGCTACCGCACCACGCGCTGTGCCGTAAGAAAGAGGGCGGAAGGGAACAAAAAATCATGAACAGTAAGATCGGTTTTGAAAATAATAATGAATGATCATAACGCGCATTATGACAATAAAGTGATCTTTGATCTGGATACAGCGCTTTGTTGCGCCTGCAGCGCCTGCTCAGTCGCCTGCATGGATCAAAACGACGTCACGGAAGGGCAGCAGCCCTTTCGCAGCGCTTTTGAGTATGAGGAAATGAGCCCGGCCGGAAAATTTCAATGCGGTTATTTTTCCGCAGCATGTTTTCATTGCGACGATGCTTCCTGTGTGATAGCTTGTCCGGCCGGGTGTTTATATAAAGATTCAAAGACACATCTCACCCTATACGACAATGACTGTTGCATCGGCTGCCGCAGTTGCGCCGCTGCCTGTCCCTTTGGTATTCCCTCTTATGATCGGGAAGGCAAAATAATCAAATGCGACGGTTGCGTCGAGAGGATACGGCGAGGGATGGAACCGGCCTGTGTCCGGGTTTGCCCGACGGGAGCGCTGACGTGCCGTTCCCGAGCGGAGATTGCTGAAAAACGGATGACATGAGGCTATACATGAGGTTATACTACTACCGGATTTTGATTTTAACCAAGGGAATGGTATTTAATCAAATCCGTAAGAGTTTTAGCAGTGGATTCAGTTCATTAGGGAGGTGGAGATTGTCGGACGATATCGGTTAACGTTTAACTACTGAATTGGAATAGGACAACTGAACTAAAGAAAGGTGGAAAAGTACTGTGTCTGAAGATCAAAATAAACAACTGGAATTTCATCTTGGAGCATTCGGCAAATTCATTCCCGCCGTTATTGCCATCATTTTCATCGTTATTGCCGGCATGAATCAATCCAATGTCAATGGCTATGTTATAGCGTTCTTCGTCGCGATAGTTGCCGGCGTCCCCTTCGCAAAAAATCAGCTCGCATATGGTGAGGCGGTGGTCTCGGGGCTCGGGCGTCCCATTTTCAGCATTATCTCCGTAGCCGTCATTTTAGCTTCGATCTGCGGCAGGCTGGTGTCCCAAAGCGGCCTGATCCAAACAATGGCGACCACGGTAATCCAGGCCAACTTTACGGGCGGCCTGTTTTCGGCGTTTGCGTTTATAGTGTGCTGCGTCCTCTCTATGTCCACAGGCACTTCGGTGGGGACAAACATCGTCTCTTTCCCCATTTTATTTCCGGTGGGCGTTATGACGGGGGTAAATCCAGGATTTATGGCCGGCGCCCTGGTCTCCGGCGCCCTTTTCGGCGATAATCTGGCGCCTATTTCCGATACCACCATTGCCTCAGCCGGCTCTCAGAACGCGGACATGGGCGGCGTTGTCCGCACCCGGGTCTGGTATTCCCTGCCTGCGGCAGTTTTCGTATTTATAGTACAATTGCTTTTGGGCGGCAGGGGAGGAACGCTCAGCACGGAAGCGATGGGTGAACTGTCGTACAATCCTTTGTCCTTTGTCATGCTGGCCGTGCCCATTGTTATTATCACACTTTGCTTTTTACGGAAGCACCTGATTGTGGCTCTTGCATACGGCAGCTTGACGGGAATTATCATTGGCCTCGCTTCCGGCCTCTATCAATTCTCGGACATTTTCAACTATCCCGGCGGTTTTAGCGTAGGCGGCCACTTCGTGACCGCTATTACCGGAGCGGCCGGCACCGTCATGATGCTCTACGGCGTATTTTGCCTGTTGGGGATAATGGAGAAGAGCGGATCTATTGAGATCATCGGCTTGAAGCTGATTCAGCTTGCCAAGGGCGTCCGGGGCACGGAGACTGTTATCGTCTTGTCTATTGGCGTCATGGCCTGGATCACCGGCGTAATCGCCGTGGGTATGGTAGCTTTGGGCGACGTCATTGCTGAAATGGGCGAGAAAGTTGGAATAAATAAATATCGTCGCGCCAACCTGATGGACTGCGGCGGCATAGGTCTGGCGGCGCTGGTGCCCTGGACGGTACACACCGTATTG
>WRMS01000132.1 GCA_009777025.1 Clostridiales bacterium
GGGTTATGGCCCGCAGTCCGCCAGGACCGTTGTCCTGACCAACACAGGCAGCCAACCATCCGGTATTCTGGCCATCGACGTCAGCGGCGACGTATCCGCTTTCACCCTGTCCGACACAAGCATGGACAGCGTCGCGGCAGGTGGCAGCGCAATCTTTAGCGTTGCGCCGACGACCGGGCTGCAGACAGGCGTGTATTATGCCACAGTAAGCGTGAGCGGGGATAATGGGATCGCGGCGGCCATCGCCCTTCAGTTTACAGTCAGGCAAAGTGGCGGTAGCATCGAGGAAGGGGAATATCCGGGCTATGAATCGCCGCAAACGACGCAGCCGGGTACGGAACAACCGGGAACGGGCCAGGCTATCGAACAGGATATCCCGGAAGGCGAAACACCACTTGGCGGAACAGTCGAGAACCCCTTCGAGGACGTCCGGGAAAGCGATTGGTTCTACGACGACGTCCTCGCGATATACGCCCGCAGGCTTATGATCGGAACCAGTACGCAGCCAATGCGCTTCAGCCCCAACACAAGCCTGAGCAGGGCCATGATCGTCGCGATCCTGCACCGTATGGAAGGAAGCCCTGACCCCAGCGGGCTATCCAATCCTTTCACCGACGTCGCGGAAGGCGCATGGTATGCCGGCGCAATCAAATGGGCTGCCTCCAAGGATATCGTCGTAGGCTATGGCGGCGGGCTGTACGGGCCTGATGACCCGGTCACCCGCGAACAACTGTCCGCCATCCTATGTAATTATGCCTCTGATACCGGTATCTCCTTGCCTGAGGCTCTCGCTTATCCCGATTTCCTGGATGAAAGCAGCGTGGCGGCTTATGCGAAAGAATCGGTTCGGCAGCTCTCTATAGCGGGGATTATCGGCGGTAAGCCAGGCAACATTTTCGACCCGAAAGGGCATGCCACAAGGGCGGAGACCGCGGCAATGCTGCTGAGGTTGATCCGCATAACCGAAGCAAATGAAGGTTAGCCCGGCAGTGCGCGATCTGCTCCTTCAATGACCGGCGACAATATAACAGTATCGCAACAAAAAAGCGCAGGGTTTCAAAATTGTTACCCTGCGTTTGAATTTTTCTCTTCTCAACCCTTTATAATGTGTTCCCAATGGATGTACAATGGGAGTATACTAAATCAGAGGTGGTTTCAATGACCGAAACGAGAGTAAGCGTTCGTGTGGACAATACAACCAAGAAAAACGCAGAAGCGGTGCTCAATGCCTTGGGGATGAATCTGAGTACGGGCATTAACATTTTTCTGACCCGCGTCGCACAAAGCCGATCGATTCCCTTTGCACTCGAACTCGACGGCGACCCGCAAGATGTTCTTATGCGCAGCGCCGTCAAGGCGAAACTGAATAGCGCCGTTGAGAACGGCGCGCCGATAGCACTGTTTGACGATGAGTTGAATTGCCCTTATCTCGCATACCCGGACGGCAGGAGAGTCTATGAACTCGACTGATACAGCCCGGATTCTGGTTTTTGCGGGGCCGAACGGTTCGGGCAAAAGCACCGTTGCTCCCGCTTGGCCAATGATTGGGTTATATATCAACGCCGACGATATCAAGGTAAAGCGTGGCTTCGGCGACCTTGAAGCGGCGCAAGAAGCACAGCGACTGCATGAGTTCTGCCTTGCCGAACGTCGTTCCTTCACCTTCGAAACGGTCCTTTCCACCGACCGCAACCTGGATTTATTGGCACGAGCAGAGGTAGCTGGGTTTCGCATGGAGGGCGTATTTGTTCTGACAGTAAGCGCGGAGTTAAATGTGTTTCGTGTACGGAGTCGCGAACTAAACGGCGGTCACAGTGTCGCGCCTGACAAGATTCGCAGCCGGTACAAGAAATCGCTCGCTACTATACCGCGTTTGCTTACCTTATGTGACCTTTTCCGTATTGTGGATAACACGCGCGAGCCGGAGTCCATTTTCGTCAAGGACTCGGGCGGAACCCGGATTCACGCAAACCGCTACTGGTCAGTTGCAGGGATTGAGAAATTAACAAGGGGAATTGACACAGCTACGTCGTAGAATCTCAGATTTTTCTTAATGGCATTAGGTGCTATTAGGGAGCGAATCGCGAACCGGAGATGTTCAATTCTTCTTCCATGTTTTTTTGTAGACGAAATGATGAAGGCGAAGTGTTGAACTCTGGGAAAACTCTGAGTGAAACAGAGAAAAACAAGATGAAATTGCCTCCTGCGAAAGTTGTAATGCCGGAGTATGCATGATATAATTATAGAATGCGCGAACTATCTTTTGCGCGGAGACAGTAGCCGGCCCATACCGCGTGGTTTGGCGATGTGTGCTGGATTTGTAATAGAAGAAGACTTGATTCTGCAGGGGTTCAGGCTCATGGTTCCGTTGGCATAGCGGCGGGCGTATCAGGGCTAGCCTCCATTGGATAAAGCCGGGAGGAGTCTTAAAGTGAATCGAATGTATCGCAATATTGTGATAAGAAATCTGGCGTTTATCATTTTGATTGGCTTTCTAATGTTTTCCTTTATGAATAGCTTGGGCAGAAGGCCGATGGATCCGGACCCGTTTAACGGGAACTATAACGCCTTTATTACCGCTCTGCGCCAGGGACGGGTAGCCAGCATTACCAGTATGGTACAGAAATCGGATGTGAAAGAAATCAGGGGCACCATGGACAATGGCGTCGCTTTTGAATTGATGGGCCCGCCTTTTGATGAAACGCTTACGGCGCTGCTCATTGAGAAAAATATCCCCTTTTATCAGAAGGCTGTGCCACAAAATCTATTTCTTAACTTATTTATGAGCGTCGTTCCCATGATTCTTCTGATCGTGCTCATGTTTTTCATGCTGCAGCAGACCCAAAGCGGCGGAAAAGCAATGCAGTTCGGAAAGAGCAGGGCGAAATTGCAATCCTTTGAAAAGAAGAAAGTTACGTTTGACGATGTTGCGGGAATTGATGAAGTGAAGGAAGAACTGCAGGAGGTCGTGGACTTCCTGAAAAACCCGGACAAATTTATCGCGATCGGCGCAAAGATACCCAAAGGCATTTTGCTGGTCGGATTGCCGGGCACGGGAAAGACCTTGATCGCCAGGGCCTTGGCGGGAGAAGCGGGCGTGCCGTTCTTCAGTATCAGCGGTTCGGATTTTGTAGAAATGTTCGTAGGGGTAGGCGCCTCCCGTGTCAGGGATCTCTTTGACCAGGCGAAGAAAAACTGCCCCTGCATCGTGTTTATCGATGAGATCGACGCGGTTGGCCGCCAAAGAGGCGCAGGCCTGGGCGGAGGCCATGACGAGAGGGAACAGACCTTAAACCAGCTGCTGGTTGAAATGGACGGATTTACGGTCAATGAGAGCATCATCATCATCGCGGCAACCAACCGTCCGGATATCCTGGATCCGGCCTTACTGCGGCCGGGCCGTTTTGACCGTCAGGTGGTAGTGGACGCGCCGGACCTGGACGGCAGGGAAGCGATCCTGAAAGTACATAGTAAAGGCAAGCCCTTGGAGGATAAAGCGGACTTAACCGTGCTGGCGAAACGCACCCCCGGTTTCACAGGGGCCGACCTGGCCAATCTGATGAACGAAGCGGCGCTGCTAACCGCGCGCAGGAATAAAAAGAAGATTTCCATGATTGAATTGGAGGAAGCGATTGAACGAACCATCGCCGGGCCGGAGAAAAAATCCAGAAAAATCACCGTCTATGACCAGCGGCTGGTAGCGTATCATGAATCGGGCCATACCCTGGTGGCGGCCCGTTTGGCCCATACCGATCCGATTCATAAAGTGTCGATCGTTCCCCGGGGGAGGGCAGGCGGGTATACGTTGATGCTTCCGGACCGGGATACGAAGTATATCCCAAAAGGTAAGCTGGTCGACGAAGTGAAGACTCTGCTGGGCGGACGCATTGCGGAAAGCCTGGTCTTGGAGGAAATCAGCACAGGCGCGACAAACGACCTGGAGAGAGCGTCTAAAATCATTCGGCGGATGATTACCGAATACGGCATGTCCGAAGCCTTGGGACCGCTGACCTACGGTGCGAAGCAGGAGCAGGTATTCCTCGGCAGGGATTTCGCGCAAAACCGGGACTACTCCGAGTCTGTGGCGGAAGCCATCGATAAGGAAGCCCGTCTGCTCATGAATGAGTGCTACCATGACGCGGAAACCATTTTACAGGAGAATATCGACGTACTGCACACACTGGCAAAAGCGCTGATGGAAAGGGAGACCCTGAATGCAGAAGAAGTCAACGCGATCTTCGAAGCGGCGGGATTGAATAAGCCGGAACCCCATTGGGGCGCCCTGGAGAAAAAATGGGCGGATGAAGACGAAGTAGCCAAGGATACGCAGAGCGAGGGAAAAGCGGAAGACTTTGCCGCTGCCGCCGGTCGCGGGGGAGCCATGCCGGCAGGCGCGGATTCATGAGGATCTGTACGTAAGTCCCGTTCTATGATTTATCCCGCCTAACCTGAAAACCTTTTTTGTATGAGGAAACCTATGGAGAATCGTACATGTAAAGCATACAGGGACGCATCCGGCTGTCTCCGGTGGAGTTGGCCGGATATTTCATTGGCTTTTTCCGTGGGCCTTGTTTATGTTGTCGGCATACTCAACCTGACGCCGGACTCCTTTTCGGACGGCGGTTCCTACGATACTGTTGCCGCCGCCCTTGCGCGAGTTCAGACTATGATGAAAGAAGGCGCTCAGGTCGTCGACGTGGGGGGACAATCCTCGCGTCCCGGTTTCGCAGCGATAAGCGAACAGGAAGAGGAGAGGCGGATATTGCCTGTACTCACAGCCCTTAAGGAACTACAGGAAAGCGGAAAGCCGCGGATCCTGGTCTCCCTGGATACGGACAAGCCGGCGCTGGCGGAAAGGGTGCTGGGGCAAGGCTTGGCGGATATCCTCAACGACGTTAGCGGCGGCGACAGGGCCATGGCGGAGGTGGCGGCAGCCTGTCAGACGCCGCTGATTCTCATGCATAGACCGGCAACGGACGACCGGGGCAGCCTTGCGGCTGTCATGGAGGATCTGGCTTGCATGAAGGAGAACTATAGGGAAGCCGGCCTGCCGGAAGCGTATATGGCCCTGGATCCCGGGATCGGTTTTAACAAGACGGCGGAAGAGGATCTGGCGCTATTGCAGCATTGCCATAGTGTAGGAGAATTGGGGAATCCGCTGTATATCGGCGCATCCCGAAAACGCTTTATTGGCAGAGCGACGGATAACCCGGACGCTGCCCGGCGCCTGGGCGGATCCCTCGCAGCCGCGCTTTGGGCGGCGGAAGCGGGCGCCGCTTTTCTGCGGGTGCATGATGTGAAGGAAACGGTGGAAGCGCTGGCGATGCAGGCGGCCTTGAAAGGAAAAAACGATGCACAATGA
>WRMS01000133.1 GCA_009777025.1 Clostridiales bacterium
TCGGGATGCCCGGCACCATCGTGATTCCGGAGGAGACCTTTACCGACTACCTCCGCGCCGTCTACGCCGGCTACTGGAACGCCGGGTTCCGCAAGATGATCCTGCTCAACGGCCACGGTCAGGAATACATCATTCCGAACTCCATCCACACTTTCGTGAAAAATACGCAGGTTCCCTGCATGTTTGCGTTTGTCAACTGGCCGACAGTTATCGCCAAGTATCTCCGCGCGAAAGAGTTCGACGTGATGGACACCCCGTTTGAGACGGCTTTCCGTCATGCCGACGAGGTGGAGACCTCCTACGCGATGGCCCTGTTTCCCGAGCTGAACCATAAGGAGCAGATGGAAGACACGGCGAACTGGCCGAAGAAACATGTATTGAGTCCGAAGACGATCGACCTGGGCGGCGACGTCTATCAGTGGCCGCTGCCCGGACACTGCACCGCCGGCTTAGGGCCATTGGAAGTCCGGCAGTATCCGGAAGGCGTCGTCGGTTACCCGAAGTCGAAAGCCGATCCCGCCAAAGCCCAGGAAGGCCTGGAAGTGTTGCTGGATTTCATTTGCAAGATCCATGATGAAATCCTCGCGGCTTATCCTCCCGGGCAGTTGCCTCTGGAGATGACGGAGATGGATCCGAAGCTGATCGAAGAACTGATGAAGGGACCCTTCAAAGGCGGCCGCAGCCTGTATTCTTATAAGTACCCGATTTGACATAAGCTGTCGCCCATAACCTAAGAGTGATGAAATAAAATACCTCCGGAGAATCGGCTGCATTAGGGAAGCCGGATCCGGAGGTGTTTTTGGTTATGCCCTGCCGCCTGTCCAATATGCTCTCGATTGTAAACGATTGTAAACGATTTATGAAATCTGCTTTTTGTCACACATTCTGCGATCTTTTCAAGCGCAAATCCCGTCATAAAGGATAAGGTATATGATATAATGATGTAGTGAAACCGGCCTGCCTGCGGCATTCGTTACGCAGATGGATTACGCAAAGGATAGGAAGGGAAGGGGAAGGAGATCATCCATGAAGAAGAAATCGATAAGTGTTGCTTTGGTGACGGTTTTCCTGATCACTGTCTTTACGCAGGGCATAGCCTTAGCCTCGGCCAGCAGCAGTATATCCAATCCGGTGATTACGGTAGAACGGGCGACGATAGGGGAAAACAGCGGGTATCAGATTTCGTTCAGGACCAACGCAGAGCTGGCAGGCGGTATCGATATGGTGCAAATCCGCTTTCCTTCCGAATATAGCTTCAGCATGAGCTGGATGGAGGGTTATGCGAGTGTGCAAGGCGTGCCTTCCTCCGGCGTGAGCTATTCCAACGGCTTACTGGCGGTGTTAATCCCCAGAAATATGACGATTGCGGCGGGGGATTTGGTCAGTGTGAACTTGAGTTCGAATATTATGAAAAATCCAAGCGTTTCCGGAGAATACAGCTTTTTTGTGAATACCTCGAAAGAAACCGTCCAGGTGGAGACCCCGCGGTTTATGATCTCTGAGTTTGTGACCTATGACGGGGTTTCCCGGCCGCACGTCACAACGACGCCGATCAGAGGATACAGGGAAGAAGAAATCAGCATCCGTTTCACCACCAACCGGGGCGGCCAGCTCATCGGTGGCGTGGACCAGATTATCCTGGATTTCCCCAGCGGTTTCCGGCTGCCTCAGATGATAGATGAGAAAGCCATAACGATCAACGGCAACCAGATGACGGGCTTCAGTCCCGTGGTAGTCGGATCAAGGCTGATCCTGCCTTTGTCTCCCACGATGAATTATCTCGAAAACACCGTTGTGGACGTGGTGATCGCAGCGAGCGCCGGCGTGACAGTGGATCGGGATATTGTGGACGTCAGACTATTTGCCAGCACCACGAAAAACCCGGCTTCAGTGGAATCCTTCCCCTTTAGCATGAAGCGGACGCCGGATCAGACCTATATCCCCGCCGATGATAAAGACCCGAGCGTTACCGTATCGCCTAACGGCGCCGGCGCCATCGGGGCCTGGACTTTCACCTTCGCCAGGAACACGATCATTCTGACGGAAGCGGGCACAATCATCGGCTTTACAGTCATCTTCCCCAGTGGAACGGTGCTGCCCTCCGCGATCGCGGCGCAGCACATTACCATCAACGGGCAGCAATGCGCAGGCGTCCTTGTCGATACGACCCGCAGGGAACTGATCTTTAACACGCCTGTGGGCGTCGGATTTTCCACTGATTTTGATCTGACCATCGTTATCTCCGCGGCGGCAGGCATCCATAACCCGCCGGCGGCAAACTACCTGATGGAAGTCACGCCGCGCAACAGCATCAGGAGGATGAATACGAAGTCTTTTGAAATCAAGGCCGTTTCCGACCCGGTGCAAGTATCGCCTGAGTACCCTGTTACACAAGGCGACAGAGTGGTAAAGGTGACACTGAGCGATCCTGTCGCGATCAAAGACGGGATTGCCATGATCCTGGACGCACCGCCTGAATTGGTGAACAATGTAACCATGATCCCCCTGCGTTTTGTCAGCGAGGGCTTGGGCGCGGTAGTAGAGTATGACAGCACGCAGAATACCGTAACCTTGATCATGGGCAGCAGGGAGATTGTGCTGTGGCCGGGATCCACGCTGGCAAAGGTGGACAATGTGGTGGTTACCCTGGCCAGGGCGCCCTATATCAGGGATGGCCGGACGATGGTGCCGGTGCGTTTCGTTTCGGAGTGCTTTGGCGCTAAGGTGGATTACGTAAGCCAGACGGAACCGATTACCATTACGATGACCGCCGACGCCCTGTCGAGGATGCCCTCGGTAGCGGAGATCCAGGCTGCGCAAGCCGGCGCCGCCGGCAGCGGTTCCACGGGAGCGGGATCCGGAACGAGTACGGGCACAGGGACAGGCGCAACAGGCAATGAGACAGTCGTCGGAGGCGACGCCGGCAATGATACCGGCAGCGATAGCGAAGACGGCCTGATTGGCAAAACCATCACGCTGCAGACAGGAAGAAACAACGCCAATTTGCGCAAAGGGCCGGGTACCAATCACGACATCGTCGGCCTTCTTCTTCCCAGTGAAACGGCTGTCATTGTCGAAGTGAGCGACGACTGGTATCATGTGGAATTCAGTTACGGTCTGCGGGCTTGGATCCGCGAGGATCTTGTCGACATAAAGTAGGAAAGAGGAAGCAATCACAAGAGGAAGTAACACACAGTTGACAACCCTATGTTGAGTGGTTAAAATGGGCATAGAAAGAGGCGTTGCCGGTGACGGCCGACCCTCGAATACTTTTACTTAAGTAGCCGAAGACGGGTGAATCTGGCGGCTACTTCTTTTTTGTCCGAATGGACAGAAGACCAATGCACATATCATAGGCATCCCCCCTTTCAGGAGGATCAGCCGCCACCGTTCTGGCAACGCCATACGGCTATTGTACCATAATTGCATGCGATTATAAAGAAAAATATGGTAAATAAGTAAAATAAAGTAGACAATAAAAAGTAAATCCGGCTGTTGTATTTTCGCAAAAAGCAACCATAATCCTAGTAGAGATTTATATTTTCTCTTTCTGCGACAACAATAGCTTGTTCCGCTTATTCAGCGAGGAAAATTACCGATAGTCGCAGGTTGCCATGTGGATGGCGGCTTGCGTGGAAATATAGCGTGGAAAAAAGATTCCCGAATACACAACAAAAACAGCATAAACGACGTCGTGCTGACCGATTTCTATTGAAACTGATGGCAATCGTGTTACTGCTCGGCCTATTGCCTGCTTTTAGCGCCCCAGATCTGGATGAAATGCCGTCGTCGGGGGAAGGATTTGCGTTTTTCTCCGAAACCGAATTTGAGATAGAAGGATTCGAGACGCCGGAAGACCCAGGAACTGCGCCTGAGGCGCCTGAAGCGCCGGAAGACCCGGGCGACCCCGATCAGGGGACGGACGAGCCGCGAGAAGCAGAGGAACCCGGGTCTGAGCCGGGCGAGCCACAAGAGCCGGAGGAGCCACAAGAGCCACTCTCTAGTGGCAGCATCAGCGGCTTCCTCTGGGTAGACGGCGAAGGCGACGCCCCCGAAACGGATGTGGACGGATACTTTAACGCCGATGAATACCCTCTGGCGGATTATCCGTTATTCCTCTATGCCGCAGAAGACCTGAGCGACGCCATTGACACAACGACAACAACCGAAGACGGCACATACTACTTTGAGAACCTTCCGCCCGGCGAATATGTCCTGGGGCTAGGCGCTGTTGAGGCAGGCGATAAGCGATACCTGCTCCCGTTAGCAAGGACAGAAGAAAACAAGTTCTGCGCCGACCGGGAGGATCTACCGTCATTGGCTTTCACGGGAATACTCGAACTTGCCGAAGATCAGATTCTGGAAGACGTCAACGGGGGCCTGGGTTTACAAGTAACCATCAGATTCGACGTCCTAAGTATGGAAAGCAGCATCGCCGGCTTTCTATGGATAGACGGGAATGGCATGGTACAGCCCACCGATTGGGACGGCCTCTATAATGGAGTCGAGTCTCCCTTGGCAGGCTTTCCGGTATCCCTATATAAGGCAGATGAGTTGGACGCCTATCGCCTGTCGCTTCTAGAAGGACAGACGGAAAGCCTATTCCCCCTGCCCGTCGCGCAGACGCTGACCGAAGCCGACGGCAAGTACCTTTTCGCCGGACTGACGCCTGGCCGCTATGTGCTGGGCCTGGAAGACGGCGCCATCAGCGGCGTCCAATACCTCATGCCTATGGCCATGACGGTGGAGTGCCTGTTTGCCATCGACTGGGCCCTGAGCGATCAGGATCCGCCCTACACCGCCCGGGCCTTCACGGACGTCATAGAACTGGGCGAAGAGGAAAGCGTCGTTCAGCGCAATGCCGGTCTGCGGCTGCCTATGGGCGTCGTCGCGACAGCTTCATATAACGTAAGCAACGAAACAGAATTACAGGATGCGTTGAATACAATTATCAGTAATATGGACATGACGCCGACGATCTATATTACAGCTAGTTTTGAGATAACCTATGGAGCCCTTTCCGTTGTTACGGGAGCAACCCATAGCGATTATCGAATTCCCGACGACAGAACGATGACGATTACCAGCTATCCTGATAGTGTTACGCATGTTATCACGTATAATGGCGACAGCGCTTACGATAACAATGATTACGGGCGGCATTTCGTAGTACCGGCAAGCGCCACGCTGACCCTTAACAACATCATCCTCAGCGGTCGCAGCGAACTAAACGGTGGCTTTGGCGGCGGCATAGCTGTCGGCAAAGCCGTATCCCCTGGCTATCCCAGCTCCAT
>WRMS01000134.1 GCA_009777025.1 Clostridiales bacterium
AATATCGCGCCTTCGTCCTGGAAGAGGTGGGCGAGCCAGCTGTGCGGACCTATGTGGTGTCTACGAATAACGGAACGTTTGAGACGGCTGGCGCTGGCGATCCCGCAGACTATATTCTGTTCGTTTCCGGCACTCCGCAGACGGTGAGCCTTAAACATGGCCAGTGGCTGGCGCTGGTAGACGCGCCGGAAGGCTCAGCCATTGCGATTGAAGAGAAGGGAGAACTCGGTTACACGGCGTCCTATGAACTGATGCTCAACGGCGGCTTGACTGGGACGAACTCGTCTAGGGAATATACCGGCATCGTAAAAGGTGCGGAGAGTGGCGATCATGGTTTCCCGCCCTACTCGACAGTAGTGCCGTCCGGACTAACGTTTCAAACAGCCTTTATCGGCGAACCCTTGAACTGGGCGACCTTCACCAACACCTACAAATACATCCCCATCACGGGCATCGCCATGGACAATATGCCTTACTATATCCTGATCGGGTTGGCGGTTCTCGGCTTCGCCGCGTATGTGATGGTCCGGCTCCGCAGGAACGCGAGGTACGCGACGCAGCCGCAGGCGCAGACGCATTGATAAAGACTGCATGGGAAAGGATATCGCAGAGGCATGAAGGCGGCAGCGCGCACGAGAAAAGCGATACAGGTTGTCCACAGCATCATAGATTATATGCTGCTGACGGTCATCGTGCTGCTCGTCGCGTTCGCCGGCTATGCTCTCTGGGACGCGGAACAGCTCTACCGCGACGCCGACCGCGCGAACTATGCGGTGTATAAGCCCACGGCGGAGAATGAAGGAAAGAGTTTTCAGGAACTGCAGGAGCTCAACGAAGAGGTATTTGCGTGGATCAGCGTGTTCGGAACCAATATTGACTATCCGATAACGCAAGGGCAAGACAATTGGAAATACGTCAATACCAGTGCGGAGGGGCGATATTCCCTGACCGGGTCCATCTTCTCTGACTACCGGAACAGTCAGGATTTCCGTGACTACAATAGTATCCTATACGGGCATCACATGGCCAGAAACGTCATGTTCGGCCAGATCGGAAGCTTTAAAAATAAAGCGGTATTCGATGAACACCGTTACGGGAATTTGTACTTCGATGGGAAAGACTATGGGATCGAGTTCTTTGCCTTTCTCCATACGGACGCCTATGACACTGGGATATTCAGGGCGAATCTCGTAGGGGAAGAGCAAAGGCAGGCGCATTTGGACTACCTGCTGGCGAAAGCAATGTACTATAGGGACATTGGGGTGACGACAGGGGACCATCTCCTGCTGCTCACCACCTGCTCGGCGGATAGCACGAATGGGAGGGACGTCCTGGTCGGTCGAATCACGGAACAGACCTACGCGGATCCCTTTGCAAACCGGGGAGCAGGCAATGGATTGGATTGGGTGCGGATCGAAGGCCAGATGGATTGGGATATCCTGGCGCGATACCCCCCCTGGCAGCAGGTACCGCTCCTGACGGCGGGCATACTGCTTACAATAACGATGAAAAACGCTGTCCAAGGCATGGTACGCGTGGTGTATCGATAAGGCGGACAGCAGCGGGAGCAGACTAAATGAAGCAGACTAGACACACAGGCTATAGAAAGGCGGCATGGGGGATCATCCTGATCACGGCGCTTTTGCTTGCCCTGACGCCTTTGGCTCTGTATGCTGCGGAAAACCCGCTTATGATAACGGTGAATCAGGTGTTCAGCTTTCCGCCTGCCTCGGAGATTGGCACGGCTACGTTTACCTACAGATTGTCTCCCTCCAACCCGCTTCTGTCGGTTCCGATGCCGGCGGGAAGCACAGCGGCAGGCTACAGTTTTAGCATAACGGGAACCGACAGCAAAGAGATCGGCCCGATCACCTACAATCAGCAGGGTTATTATGAATATATCCTTTTTCAGACAGTGGAAGAGGAAAAGACAGGTTTTATCTACGATAGGCAGGTGTACCGGCTCGAGGTTTATGTGGACGTGGAATTAAAGGTCCTCCTCTTTGCCTATGACGAGCAGAATGATAAAGCGGCGCCTATCGAGTTCCGGAATAGCTACGCGTTTCTGCCAAGCGATCCGGATTTGATGACCGATCTCCCGGTGAAAAAAACCGTAACCGGCAACCCGCCCGTCAACATCTCCTTCAGCTTTAAGCTGGCGGCGCAGGATCCCGCGAATCCCATGCCGGAAGGCAGTGATAATGGTGAAAAAATCATTCACGTCACGGGATCGGGGGAGGGCTGGTTCGGAACCTGGAGCTACCGGGAACCGGGCGTGTACTACTATAAAGTATCCGAGATCAACGGGGGGGCAAGCCGGTATACCTATGATGCGGCGGTCTATACGATAACGGATACCGTAGCTGAAGAAGACGGGGTCTTAATGGTATCGAGAGTGGCAACGAACGATATGAACCGGCAGGTCACCTCATATGTGTTTATCAACCGGTACAGCGGGGGCGGTACACCTGTAGATCCAGATCCGGAGCCAGAGGATCCTGAACCCGAGGATCCTGAAGAAGAGCCGGAGCCGGAAGAAGAGCCTGAGCCGGAAGAGGAACCGGAGGAAGAAGTACCGCCGCCGGTATGGCCGGGCGGAATAACCGTCGAGGAGCCGGACGAGGAGGAGGAAGACGACATAACGGGCGACATTTACGGTGACGGCCCGCCTGGCGGCGGAAGGGACCCCAATGAAGAGGTAGAGGCGGGCATGCCAAAGACGGGGGATGCGAGAAACCCCGGATTCTATAGTATGCTCTTTACCAGCGGTAGTGCGATGTCCCTTGCGGCGGCAGCCTATCTGGCCTTAAGCGGAAAACGGAAAAAGGCCGGCGTCCGGATATGAGGAGAGGAAGGATCCTGGCGGTCCTGATGCTGATCACGGGCATAAGCCTGATGGCCTTTGCGGGAATCCGTCTGCGGGAAACACAGGAAGCATATAAGGAAGGCGATACGGCTTATACGGATCTGCGCGAGCGGGTCAAAGGAAAATCTGCGCCTGCTCCGGCGAACTCCGCCAGGATGCAGGCGCAGTATGCCTACGCCTCGACGGGTTTCGCGGCGGAGATCCCGCTGCAGGATATCGATTTCCAAGCCCTGCGGCGGATCAATCCGGATTCCGCGGCATGGCTCTACTGTCCGGATACCGTCATCGATTACCCGGTTATGGCGGCGGAGGACTACAGCTATTATCTGGATCATCTGCCCGACGGGCGGTGGAACGCGAACGGATCCCTATTCATCGACTTTAATACCGCTTCGGATTTCAGTGGCCCCTTGACAGTGATTTATGGGCATCATATGCGGTCCGGCAAGATGTTTGGCGGATTGGATGGCTATAAAAAACAAGGGTACTTTAAACAGCACCCTTATCTGTTTCTATACACGGAAGAAGAAAGCTACCGCATTGAACTTGTTTACGGTTGTGTGATCGGCGCCGGCCAATGGCGGGACAGGGCCTTCATGTATGCGGAGAATCTGGCTTCCCTCCTGGCGTATGCGGCGTACCATACGACATTTCAAAGTAGCGTGTCCTATGAGGAAGGCGACAGGTTTGTAGCGCTGGCGACCTGTTCCTACGAGTTCGATGACGCGCGGTATATCGTGATCGGCGTGTTGCGGTAATTCGTTCAATCCGGCATCAGGAGGATAGGTTTGATGGTCTTGCCGGAAAGGGAGTCCTTAGCGGCGGTATTGATGTCTTCGAAATCGTAGAACTGCACCATCTTGTCGAAGGGGAATACGCCTGCCAGATGGAAACGGATCAATTGCGGGATAAATTCCGTGGGGATGCTTCGCCCTTCTGTGATGCCGGTAATCACGCGGGCGCCCAGGTCTCTGCCGATATCCAGCGTGAATTCCCCGCCCGCGCCTACGACGGCGAGCATGCCGAAGTAATGGGTGCACTGCAACGCCGAACGGGCGGTGACGCCTGTACCGGTGGCGTCTACAGCATATTGGGTCCCCCTGCCATTCGTGATTTCCTTCGCGACAGCGGGGGGATTGGCTTTTTTCGCATTGATCACATGGGTAGCGCCCAGCGTCAACGCCAGCTCCAGCCGGGAATCCACGGTATCGACGGCGATAATGGGCGAGCAGTTGCAGATCTTCGCCGCCATGAGGGCGCTCATCCCGACGCCGCCGCAGCCAAAGACCACGATGGAGGAGCCCGGTTCCGGCTTCAGGCAGTTCAGCACAGCGCCGGCGCCGGTTTGAATGCCGCAGCCAAGGGGGCCGACCAGGCGCAGGTCCATTTCATCGGGCACATGGACCAGGTTCTTTTGGTGAGTGACGGCATAGGTGGCGAAAGAGCCCTGGTTGAAGAAGTTGGAAAGCTCCAGGCCGTCTTTCGTCAGCCGGGTTGTGCCGTCGTAAGCGCGCCCGCCGAAATTGAGCCGCCCGTTTTGCTCGCACTGATAAGGCCGCCCGGTGACGCAGGCAAAGCATTCACCGCAGTAGCTGAAGGACAGTCCTACCTTGTCGCCGGGGGCGAAGCCATGCACTCTGTCGCCTACGCGGACGATGACGCCGCTGCCCTCGTGGCCGAGCACGACGGGATGAATGGAGTTTTCTCTGTGTACAATGGATTCGTCTGTATGGCAAACACCGCTGGCGACGATTTTCACCAGAACTTCCTCTTCTTTTGGTTCCGCCAGGTCGATCTCTTCGATGACATAGGGGTCGTTGGGTTTATAAACAATTGCCGCTTTGATTTTCATGTGCACGCCCTCCTTCTTTTCCTAAAGTGGACTGCCGCCCACAACTAATTATAGCCTGATTCGGACGGGTTTACCAGCCCGCCCTATTTGATTTATGCTCGTGATCATGCTACAATTTCTCCGTACGGCAGAATTTGAAAAGCAATGAAGGAGAGATGTCAAAATGGAAAGAGTCGTAGTCACCAGTTTTGCCCGCACTCCCTTTTCCAGTCAAAACGGCAAGGAATTTCAGGAGATTAAGCTTCCCGATCTGGCGATTGTCCCCATGATGGCGGCTATGGAGCGTTCCCGGCTGGGCAAGAGCGACGTGGACGGCGTCATTGCCGGCGTAATGGACCAGGCCGGCGAAGGCGGCAACCTGGCGCGCCTTCTGGCGCTGAAAGCCGATCTGGATACCTCGACGGCTACGGGATACACCCTGAACCGTATCTGCGGATCCGGATTCACCACCGTCACCAACAGCATGATGGAGCTTTGGACCGGCCAGGGTAAAGTGAA
>WRMS01000135.1 GCA_009777025.1 Clostridiales bacterium
ATCGTCGGTGAACGCATGGAGGCTTTCCATCAGGACGGTAAAACGATCATTGCATGGGTATATAATGATTGCGGAGCCTACTTTGCATATATTTACTTCGCTTTCGTCAAAGCGGTACTCCTTTGGAATACGGATTGCCTGGCTGTTGCCATTGTTAAAAATCTTTGTTGTGGGCATACTTATCACCTCACGATAAGTATATACTATTGTGTGTACATTGTCAAGGGCTGTGTTTGCGCCATATGCGCCATTCGAGCACCGCTGCCACAAGACAGCCAAAGATAGGGTATTGAAAAATGATTCAGAACTGGAACGACTTCTGCGATGAACTCCTAAAGGCAGGGTTCAGCATATTCGGCGGCAATACCGAGGGCGTGTTCGGGCTTATCGACTTTGATTGGCAGAATGCGCCGCCCGGAAGCCCTATTCAATGGCACACGGGCGACCCGGACACCGACCCTTGGGCGTGGCGTATGCGCGTGCTTGCGGAGCGCGACGACGTCGCGTATAGCAAAGTCTTCTTTCGCAAAGGCGGGTTTATCACGCGGGACTGGTATCCGTATTTCCTCGCCCTAAGGCGAAGCGGTGAGACGTTCGCAGAAGCATACGAAGATGGAAAGTACAGCCATAATGCCAAGCGTATATACGATACGCTGTCCGCGCATGGAGAATTGCCTTTCCATGAAATAAAGGCGCATGGCGGCTTCGACAGGGCCGGGCAATCACGGTTTGAAAAAGCATTGGTTGACCTGCAAATGGGCTTGTATATCACGATTTGTGGTGAGTCGCAAAAGCGAAACAAGTACGGCGAAGCCTATGGCTGGAGTTCCACAGTGTTTTGCCTGACGGAACAGTTTTGGCCACAGGACGTATTCGACAAGGCAGCCGGCGTCACTGCGGAGGAAGCGGAATCGGCCATCACTTCGCAGGTGCTGCGGCTTAACCCGGCTGCAAATCTGAAGAAAATCAGGAAGTTCATATTTGGCTGAACGAGAACCGGAGGAGACATCAGTATCGCGATATCTGTTGGCCTGTGCCGATCGTGCTTACAGAGTTCTTTGTCATGGAACAACAGCCGGTATTCTGATATAATGGAAGAAATATTGACGATAGTATTTTAGCGGGAGAAGAGGACTGATCCGGCATAATAGACGTATCTTAATGCGAGGAGTCTGTGCTATGCATACACGGGATAGAATAATGGCTTTAGAAAATGGAAAAGGAATCAAGTACTTACTGGATTCCGCTTATACGATATTTAATAATCCCACCTATATGATCGACTCGAACTATTGTTTGATTGCAGCTTCGGACGGCCCGATGGAAATCCCCGCATGGAGCGAGCTTATCCTAACAGGGACCTACAGTCTTCAAGCAAGAGAATACATGGCGCAAGCCGGAATATATGACACCATTGCCGGCATATATGACGCGGTTACCCATATAAAAAAACCGATCTATCTGGAAAAGGGTGAAGGCAGAAGCTACGGCGTAATGACGGGACAAGTCGTCAATAAGGAAAAAGATGCGGTCGCTGAACTGGTGATGTATGAATATTACAGCAGCTTTGACGCTGAGGCTATGGAAGCCTTCGAGGCGCTTGTGGATAAAATTGAGCATGAGATTCATAACTATGAGTATTTTATCAAACTCCCCACCGTTTTTTATGAAGATACCATCCATAAACTGCTTGACAGGACGGCCATGAATACGATCGTGCATCACTCGCAGGCGCGAATGATCAAAATGCGATATGAGAAATATCTCTATGTAGCCGTAGTATACGCGCGACAGTATAATATGTTGGACAGCATACAGCGAAGCAGGCTGGAGTATTTCAGAAGCTTGCTTAAGAACAAGTATAGTGAGAGGCCGTTTATCTATGCGATATATTCGGAGTATATCGTTATGCTGCTGGGCTCGGCATTTGGCGTTTTTACTGAGGCGATGCCTTTAGGCAAGGAGTATGATTTTTATACACACAACAAGTTATATGTGGGAATTAGCGAGAGTTTTGAAGATATCTTTGAGTTTGACTTAAATTATGATAAGGCTGTAGCCACACTGCAGAATGGCATGGAAAAGAACAACGGCGAGCGTATATTTGTATCCTAAGATGCGCTTCGCCCATAACCCAAGCTGCGCAGCCTTAGGTGAATGTTACATGGGGCTCTGCCCCATACCCCATCGGGATTCGCGCACATGTCGCTCATCCCTTCCGCTTTGCGGCGCTGCGATTCCGCAGCGTTAGCAACTGACACTTTTGACTTCTTGTTTTAAATTGATGCCTTGAGGGTGTCAGTTACTAACAAAGATTCGTTTAATACGGATGTGATTTCAATAAAGAAGCGAATTATAGCGTCAGTAGCATTAATTGCGTTGGTCGGCGGCGTCATTGTTGCAATCATAACATTGCGTGATCTACCGCCTCCAGACGAATATAGAACCCAGCCGGAGCAAGTGCTTTTCACTGTTATAGGCTTTGATGCGCCTATTGTGAAAGCCAAATTTAACCTGCTCGACGGGGCATCTTTCACACTGATCAGGCTGCCGGGAGTCGCCGGTGAGGAGTCCGGCGCTTTCCTGGAAGGGCACGAAGACTTGCCCATTGACGCCTCAAGAGCAAGCGGTATATTGGCTCCGAATCTCATACTAGAAGCGAATCAGCTTGTACGTAAAGAATCCTATGCGTACGAGTCATTTGGTCTTGACGAACCGCAAGTCTCCGTTACCATTACCGACGCAAACGGCGTTAGTAAGACGCTGCTCATTGGAGATCTTTCGCCGGATGGCAGCTACCATTATGTCCAGGTAGTAGAAGAAACCGAGATATATCTTGTACTCGCACAACGCCTCTTCTATTACATGTTACCTGAGACAGGATATCTGGATCGTACTATTACCTCGGGCAGTGATGAAGACTTAACGCAAGTGCAGCAGATCGTTCTGGGAGGCTTGGCGCGAAAAGAGACTGGCGACGTGATCATTGCGCCGCACTTATCAGATGAAGAAAGCTCTGCAGGATCTACCAGCCTTTTTCTTTATGCCCCAGTCCATAGACCGCTGGATAATGGATACGGCAGCGACGCCCTTTCAGCCATTTTCGGCCTTAAAGCCTCTGATGTGATCGCGATCTATCCCGATGAAGAGCAGATAGCGGAATTTGGCATGGATTATCCTTATGCTACATTGCACGTAAATGGTAAGAGCGCCAACTTTACTCTCATGGCAAGCGAACCCGACGAGTCTGGGTACGTGCTGATCATGCGCGAGGATATGCCGATAATCTATAGTGTAAACGAATCTGATTTGCCTTGGTTGAGTATGCAGTTTTACGAGTTTATGGATCGAAGTGTATATATTGTTAATCTCGAGGATGTACATGAAATCATACTATCCTCCGATACCCAGGAGTATGTGTTTACCCTGGATCATTCTGTTCCCACACGCGTTGCCGCATATATAGGCGGCGTGTTAGCCGATTATGACGATTTCATGTCGTTAATAGAAACCCTTAGCCGCGCGCGGTATGATGAATATATTTCCGACCAGTTGCCTGAATGGAGCAGTCCGTACTTAAGGGTCACCTTTCGCAACTTATCCGGTGCTGTTGATAAAATCATTTCGTTTTATCCAGGACCGCCCCGTAAGTATTATGTTGATGCCGGTGATATGGACTTCCATTTCCTCACGGCGTCCTACTATGTGGATACGATTCTTGCACAAGCGGCAATTGCTGCGCTGACTGAGTAATTATCCAACCTGATGCTGTACGAATGAAGTGGGATATTCTTGAAATTTGGGGCTATTCGGCAGGGATCCTTTTGGCCCTTTATTATGATACAAAAGTCAAAAATGATATAGAAATGTGGTATAATCTCTATAAGTAGCGATATTTTGTTGTATTACATGTTATGGAAACGATGAAAACAGAAGCGATACAGAAAGGAGTACGATTGCATCAGCAGGGTATCCTACTCGGAGATAAGGAAAGGGGGGTACATCTATGAGGAATTTTGCGGGCAAGTATGCGTTTATCACTGGCGGGGCGTCAGGCGGAGGGCTTGGTCAGGCGAAAGTATTCTCGAAAGCGGGTATGAAAGTTGCGATAGCCGACGTCCGTCAGGATGCGCTCGATAGCGCAGTAAAAGAAATCATGGCGTTTTCCGGCGCGAAAGAATCCGACGTCCTTGCGTTAAAAGTGGATTTGACAAACAGGGAGGAGTATACTGCTGCCGCAGATCGGTTCGAATCCGTTTTCGGCGGACCGCCACATCTGCTCATACAGACTGCAGGCGTTAACTCGTTTGGCCCGGCGGAGGCTTCCACGTTTGACGATTATGACTGGGTTGTGGGCGTCTGTTTGGACGCTGTAGTAAATGGACTGGTGATATTTGTGCCGCGTATGATCAAGGCATACGGGTTTAAGGAAGAGTTCCATGTAGCGGCTACTTCATCGATGGGTGCGTTTGGCGGGTTTGCCGGAGTTGCTCCCTATTCGGCTGCAAAAGCGGCGGTGAATAGTCTCATATACAGTTATGACGCCGCGCTTAAGCCTTATGGCGCCGGTGCAACCGTTCTTTGCCCTGGCAATATCAATTCAAATATCGGCAATGCAGAGAAGTTTCGCCCTGAGCAACTTCGTAACACCGGTTATCATATATCGGAAGGCACGATCGCGCATCTGAATTCAATGCATGCGCAAGGCATTGATCCGGTCGAGCTTGGAACTATTTTGAAAGAAGGAATTGAAAACGGGCGCATTCTTGTACTGCCGTTTACGGATGTTTTAGCGTGGCAGCCATACCTGCAGCGTTATGGCGAACAGATCCTGGATTTCGCGTTAACGGCGGAGGAGAGAGAACAGAAATTTGCGGAGGCAGCGAAAAACGCGCCCCCACGCACTGGTTTCACAGTGCCGGAAGGGGCGGAACGCTTTGGCATGGCGCGAGAAAACCTGGAATGGGTTGATCCAAACAGGAGGCCTCAAAAGAAATAATCCTGCCAACTGCTTAACGGGCGGTTATGTATTTGCATTTTCAATAAAATAACATTGTGAAGATTGGTCATACTTGGCGGTTAACACCTGAAAAACGGTATCCGGAGTTGATGAATTTCATATACTTCAAGACAGATTACGATGGGAGTCTGTC
>WRMS01000136.1 GCA_009777025.1 Clostridiales bacterium
CTAACGTTGCGGAATCGCAGCGCCGCAAAGCGGAAGGGATGAGCGACATGTGCGCGAATCCCGACGGGGTATGGGGCAGAGCCCCATGTAGCATTCACCTAAGGCTGCGCAGCTTTGGGTTATGGGCGCAGCTCATCTTAGGAGAAAGGATACAAAAATGAGCGTTAATCGGGCTGTCATGGATATCGGGACGAACGCTTGCAGGCTCATCCTTGTGGAAATTAATGATGAGGACGAAGTCACGCTGGTTCGGCAGATACGGACGACAAGGATAGGGGAAGGCCTGGGCCAAGGCAGACTCCATATCAGCAGAAACGCGATGGACAGAACGCTGGCAGTGTTGATGGAGTATAAGGAAATGATTGAGGCGTATCCTGTGGAAAGCGTTCGTCTTCTGGGGACGCAAGCTTTACGGGAGGCGGATAACGGTCACGCTTTCGCTGCAGAGGTGAAAGAGAAAACCGGATTTCATCTGGAAATTATCACCGGTGAAAGCGAAGCTTGCCTGAGTTATGCAGGCGCTGTACAAGGCATTAAGACGATAGACGCGTCGTTATCCCCTTTGGTGCTGGACATCGGCGCGGGCAGCACCGAGCTTATTTGGCGGATGGGAGGAGCGGAAGCGGAAAAGGAAACGAAGCAAATCAAGGGGGTCAGCGCTCCCGTCGGCTGCTTGCGTTTGCTGGAAAGACCGATGAACGATGGGCAGATTCTCTCCGCTTTACAGGATAGTTGGGGTATTATAGAAAATATGGATGAAAAAGGTAGCCTCACTGTGCTTGTCGCAGTTGGCGGTACGGCGACCACCCTTGGCGCCATCCATCTCCATATGACGGACTACGATCCGGAAGCTTTGCTGGGATTGCGACTAAGCGACTCGATAATCAAGGAACAAATCGTCCTGCTGGAGAGCATGTCTGCTGCGGAGAGGCTTGCTTTGCCGGGGATGATGCCGGGGCGCGAAGATGTGCTGCCCTGGGGGCTGAGAATTCTCCTGGCAGCCATGGCGCATTGCCATCAGGAAAGCGTCATGATCTGCGACCGGGACTTGCTCTATGGCGCCTTATATGCGTAAGGCGGCGTCTATCACAGACCCAACTCATTCATAGAAAGGCCAGGGTGATCACGCCCATAAAATCCAGAACGGTCAGAAATTCTTCCACCGTTAACGGTCCCTCATGAACGGTGAAAACCGGTTCCTCCGTATCAACCGACAAAAAGGTACTCATCAGAATGCCGATATCCATGGGGAGGGAAATCGGCTTGCCCTCTTCCGTATAAAAGAACTGGCTGGGGATGACCTGTACGGGATATCCTTCCTTACCCTGCGGGTTCGCGGCAAGATCCACAGAGCAGATCATGACGTATTCCCCAAGTTCTTGATTGATGTAGGTAAGAGCAGCTAAGGTGTCCAGAGACTCAGGGCTGTCGTCGCCGAAATTGAGGATCACCGGCAAACCGTGGGATAGCAGATCATCCAGTATAAAGTCGGTGACCTTGATGGGCGCCGGCTCTGCTATGACGACCGGATCGGAAGACGCCGGCTCGTTATCAGGAGGGTCGCCGGAAGAATTGCCGGAAGAACCGCAGCCGGAAAGGAAAAGAAGGGCAATGCTAACGATAAGCAATAAAATGATAGAAACGGTCAGAAAGTGAGAACTATTTTTGCTAGAAATCAATGTCATACCCTCGCATTTCTTGGTTTAGAATCCTGGCTCCGCAGGGCTGTGCCGCTCCTCATCGAAAAAAAACTTGCATATGACGGATGGTCATGCTATACTTTCTATCTGGAATGCGGGTCGGCTGACCCTTGGAAAGAGGTGAGAGAGTTATGAAACAAGATATTCATCCTAAGTATTATACAGCCAAAGTGACATGCGCCTGCGGCAATACCTTCGAAGCCGGTTCCACAAGCCCTGAGATCAAAGTGGAAATCTGCTCTCAGTGCCACCCTTTCTTCACGGGTAAACAACGGACCGTGTTAGCTAGAGGCCGTGTGGAACAGTTTAAGACCCGATACGGTCTGGAATGACCGTCTTGGAATAACCGTCTACTAACAAACACCCACTATGAACCGGGCGCGGTGGTAAGCGATTCAGCCGATGCGCCGGTTCTTTTTTTTCTTATCTCTCTGTCCAGCCCTTGATGCCGATCACAGACCAGTCGTACGCGAAATCCTCCACTTCATCCTCTTCGATTTGCAAAAAGTCCACCGCGATCTTAGCCGCTTCGCCGCAGATGCGTACACAGTTCGGTCTGGAATCGGGGTCTTTGTAGCCGTCTGGGAATTGTCCTACGATTTCCCGGCACAAACCGCTTCCGGCAGCGGAGACAAATGCCGCTGCCAGGTTATTGTAGCGTTTATATATCCGCTCCTTTAACTCGTTTCCCCGGACGTCCTTCGCGATAGCGGCGGGGTTCTTTCTGCCGTGTACCACACAGTTGGCGAGTACTGCAGCCGTCAGCGCGCCGCAGGTATAGCCGGAAGCTCCGACGCCGCCGCCAAATCCGGACATATACGCAACCGCGTCTAAAGAAAGATCCAAAGCGCCGCTGCGGATGCATGCGTCAAAAACCGATTCCGCGCAGTTCAATCCGTTGTACATATTGTCCTCTGCGTATTTCCCCGCCTGCTCCCGGATAGCCTCCCAATCCTTATCCATTATTTCTCAGTCCTTTCCCCATTTATTTTTGGCCATGACGAGCGCTGTGTGTATCGCGTCAATCAGGCTTTCTTCGTTTGCACGGCCTTCTCCTGCCTTGCCATAAGCGGTGCCGTGGTCGACGGAAGTCCGGATAATCGGCAAGCCGATGGTACAGTTCACCCCGCTCACCGAAAGATACTGATTGGTTTGCAGATCGAGCTTAAATCCGCTCAGCTTGACCGGGATATGCCCCTGGTCATGATACATGGCGACGACGACGTCGTACTGCCCAGCCTGGCATTTCACAAACACCGTATCCGGTGGCGCCGGACCTTCCACGTTAATGCCAAGCGCCTTTGCCGCTTCGATTGCCGGGAGGATTTCCTGCTCTTCCTCGTGTCCAAAAAGCCCGTTTTCCGAACTGTGCGCATTGAGGCCGGCGACGGCGATGCGGGGTTGCTTAAAATCCATCAGCCTGAGCCCTTCATCCGCAAGTTTGATGACGGCGAGAACCCGGTCTTTCTTAATCCTGTCGCAGGCTTCGCGCATAGAACAGTGCGTGGTAACATGGATAGCCTTTAACGTATGGCTGGTCAGAAGCATAGCATAGTTTTTCGTTTGGGTGTATTCCCCAAAAATCTCCGTATGGCCGCTATACGCGTGCCCCGCCAGATTTAAGGATTCTTTGTTGATCGGGGCGGTGACGACTGCGTGGAGCGTGCCCTCCATAGCAAGCCGGATCGCTGCGACGACATACTGGAAAGAAGCTTCTCCGCAGTGCTGTTGAACCTTTTTGTACACCCAGCTTCCGGGCGTGAGGAAGCCAAGGTCAATCAAGTCCACCGTTCCCCATTCGTTTAGCGCTTCGCGGACATCCTGGATCCGGTGAACCCGCAGATCGGTTCCGCAGAATCTGTTCGCGTCAAGAAGCGCTTCGTAGTCCCCGATGACAACCGGATTGCAGTTATCATAGATCTCTTTATTTGCCAGCGTCTTCATGGTGATTTCCGCTCCGATGCCAGCCGGGTCGCCCATCGTGATTCCGATAATTGGCTTCATGATGACAAGCCTTCCTTTCCGCTTGCTAAGCTGCACGCATGCCGGACGCCGCTCGCGAAAGCGACGTATGATAGGAATATTATACGTACAAACCCTACTGTTTACAACCAATGCTTTTCCTGTTTGCTTTTCCTGCATGATTGACAATTTGCGGGCGCTGTTTTAACATAGGGGAAGGGTTCATATTGAAATCCTGTAAGAATGTTAGGCGGAACGAATAGATGAATGAATCAAAATTTTCATATGGCGGACAGGCCGTGATAGAAGGCGTCATGATGCGGGGCAAGCAATCCATGGCGATCGCTACGCGGCAGGCTGCCAACAATATCGGAACAATGGTTTGGGAGATCAAGCCGACTTTGAAACGGCCTGCTTTTTTGCGCTGGCCCTTGGTAAGGGGAACGGTTGCCCTGGTGGACTCCATGCTTATCGGGGTGAAGTCTTTGGTCTATTCCGCCAATCAGTCCCTTGCTGACGGCGAGGAAGAAGAAGAGCTGACCAATACGGAGATTGTGGTAACGGTTACCTTGGCACTGGGACTCGGCGTGGTGCTGTTTTTCCTTCTGCCAGCCTTTCTGGCACAGATTATCCAAAGGTGGGCGCCTGGCCGGGGTGTGCAGAATGTACTGGAAGGCCTGATGCGCGCCGGCATATTTCTACTGTATGTGATCGGCATATCCAGACTGAAAGACATCCAGCGGGTGTTTCAGTATCACGGCGCCGAGCATAAAACGATTTTTACGTATGAAAGCGGAAAGCCGCTCACCGTTGAAAATGCCCGTGAAATGAGCCGGCTGCATCCTCGCTGCGGAACGAGTTTCCTGCTGCTGGTCATCGTGGTGAGCATCCTGCTTTACTCCATGCTGCCGCCGCTCACGATGACACAGCGTTTACTTAGCAGGCTGGTTCTGCTGCCGCTGATATCCGGGATATCCTATGAAATGATCCGCCTTGCCGGCAGGAAGCCGGATAACCCGCTTGTAGCGGCAATCAGCTGGCCCGGTATGCAGCTCCAGCGACTGACTACCCGTGAGCCCGACGACAGCCAGTTGGAAGTGGCCATCGCGGCGCTGACCAGGGTGCTGCAGGACGACGGGGTTCTTCCCGTAGCGCAAGAGACGCCAGATGAGTTATTTTTATCGGAAACCGCAGATCCGGCGGCGGAACCGGCGGCGGAACCGGTGTTTGCGCCCGAACCGGCAGCGGAAGCCTTATCGGAACCTTAGTAACTGACAGAGCGACCGAGCAAGGTTACCTACATTAGCGGGTGGAATCCCCGCCCAGAAAGGAGAAAGCCAATCCACTGGTAGTGAGTCATGGAGCGCAAACAGCAAT
>WRMS01000137.1 GCA_009777025.1 Clostridiales bacterium
GGAAATCGAGGTCAAAGTGGACCGCCAGAAAGCCTCCCAGTATGGGCTGAATTCTTCTACGGTAGCTTCCCTGGTATCCTCCGCCATCAGCGGCGTGGCGCCGACCAAGCTGCGGGAAGGCGGCAAGGAACTGAATATTCGCCTGACCATGGACAAGCGCTATCGGCAAAACCTCAATGACCTGGCGGCGCTGACCATCACCTCGCCTAGCGGAAGCTTGATCCCTTTGGAAAATATCGCGTCAATAGAGATCGTAACCAGCCCGGTCAGCATCTATCGGATGAACCAAAGCAGGCAAGTCTCCGTATCCTGCTCGGTCAAAGACAGGAGCCTGGGGGAGGTCTCCGCAGATGTACAAAGGGCGATCGCGCAAATGAATATCCCGCCGGAAATCCAGATCGAAATGGGCGGCAGCAACCGTCAGATGATGGACGCTTTCAATGATCTGTATATGGCGCTTTGGCTGGCTGTCGCGTTGGTCTATATGGTTATGGCCTTTCAGTTCGAGCAAATTTTGTATCCCTTTGTAATCATGTTTGCTCTGCCGCCAACCTTTATCGGCGTGATACTTTGCCTCTTTCTCACGGGAAGGACGCTGAATGTGGTATCTTTGATCGGCGCGATTATGCTGGTTGGTATCGTTGTCAATAATGCGATTGTGCTGGTGGACTATATCAATATCTTACGGCGGGAAAAAGGAAAAAGCCGCGAGGAGGCTATCGTAGAAGCGGGTCTTACGAGGCTGCGGCCGATCATGATGACCAGCTTGACGACCATTTTAGGGATGTTGCCCATCGCGATCGGTTTCGGGGAAGGACAAGAAATGATGGCGCCATTGGGCACGGTCGTTGCGGGCGGCCTCACCTTCGCCACTTTAATTACGTTGATTTTTGTTCCTTGTATGTACATTTATGCGGAAGATTTCGCCAGCCTCGTTGGCAGGCTTTTCCGCAGGAAGCTGGGCACGGCTTCTTCTGAGGAGATCAGTCACTAGCGCTGCGGAATCGCAGCGCCGCGTAAAACATTCACCCGAGACTTCGCCGCTTGGGATATGGGCGAAGTTTATCTTAGAAAGGAAGCCGGGAGATGACCACGTATAAAGAAAAAGGCCGGGAAGGCCGGCGGGAAGACATTATTCGGGCAGCCCTGGAGGTTTTCGGCGATAAAGGGATCTTCAGCGCCAGGATCGAAGAGGTCGCTGCTGCCGCCGGTATCGGCAAAGGGACAGTGTATGAATATTTCCGCAGTAAGGACGAACTGATATCCGCATCCATCCGCTATGAAATGGAAGAATTTGCCAATATGGTGAAAGATACGGTGGATCGCGAAGAAACGGTGAGGGCCAAGCTAAAAGCCATGGTGGAAGCCGTTATACTCCATCACCGGCATAACTGCCACAAGATGCTGGACATCAACCCCGCCACTGTCAGCGGCAGCATGAAGGACCTGAAAGCGCTGTTTCTCGAACAAAATGCCCGCTGGCTTGCGTGGCTGGAAGAGATCCTCGACGCCGGCGTTGCGGCGGGGGAAATCCGCAGGGTGAACCCCCAGCTGCTCCTTGGCGCCTTGATGGGCGCAGTGATGAACCTGGCCCGGCCATGGGGCAATCCGGGATGGGAAGACAGCACGCCGGCTGAGGCAGGGGAGCAAGTGGCGGACCTGTTCCTCGGCGGGATAGGCAGAGATTGAACAAAGATTGAACGAAGATTCGCTTAGTATCGCTCGATATACTCGTCGCTATCCGGATCCATGGTCGGGTCGTACAAGAGGCTGTCGGGATCGAGCCGCGGATCATAGGGGACAACGCGGGTGTTATAGACAGCCACCATTTTTGAGGAATCATCATAGATCGTTCGCATGTTGAACGCTTCGCCCAAAGCTCTTAAGGGCAACACCGTGCGGCCTTCGACGATCATGGCGGGCACATCGCTATGATACTGCCTGGGCGCGACAAAGGTTTCTGTCCGGTCGATCGTGGTACTGCCGACCTTCATGGAAATGGTATAGTTACCGATAGGAGCATAAAAGCTGGCTGTTTGTCTGGCCTGATTCCAGTTTGCGACGGCGCCGATGGTATCGGCGATTGGCCTGGCCGTCAGCATGGTTCGCCCGTCCCGGATAAATGGCGCGACGTCCAGCAGCGCCTCTTGATGATTGATGATGGCTTTTTGCTCGCCGATGGTGCAAATGATGTATTGATTCCAGTCGTGGCTGATAAAGGAGAAAGAGCCTGTATCCAGAAGCTGACAGCCCTCGGCGCTGAGTCTGCCTTCGAGGTAAGCTTTTAATTGTTCGACAGTACCCAGGCCTATGGCGTAGCGGCCCATACAGATATCTTTGGAGCTCAGACCGAAAGAGAAGGCGCCGCCCAGACTGGTGGTCAGGGTTTCCGTTTTGTCCAGACTGCCGGCAGTAGTATAGGCCCGTACCAGATGCTGCTCCCGGATCGGCTCTTCGTCTGCGGACATGGCGATACCGCCAATAAGGATCTTGTCCCAGCCGTCCTCCGTCACAGGCAGGTTGTAGCGGCCGTTACTGCCGTATTCATAAGCGATCGGCTTGGAAATGCGCACTTTCGTATGCGCTCTGCTAATGACCGGCGTTTCCTCTTCTTCCTCTTCTTCCTCATCCTCCTGGTACGGCTCTTCGAAATCGAAGACATTTTCTGCTATATCGATGTAGAGGAATTCGCTGAATTCTTCGCTGCCCACACGGCAGATGATCTCCGCGTCCCCTGTCTGATATCCCTTGACGACAAAGCTTGCCCTGCCGTCCCTGTCCGTAGTCAACGTAATGGAAGCGCCTTCGCCGAAGTTTGCGGAAGAGCTGCTGGCCGGATAGAGTAGGATCCCATTATGATTTGAATACACGGTGACCCGTTGATTCGCTACAGGTTGATCGATTTCTGTACGGAGAGACACTGTGCCGATGGCGACGTCGGAATATCGGTAGTCCGTGACGGCAATGGTATCTTTGTCGAATTCTATTTCACAGGCTTCGATATCCAGGCTTCCCGCAATGAAATAAACAGAAAACGTGTCCAGGCCATCACTGGTCTGCACAATCTTTGCGTCGCTGTAGCTTATTTCCCCCCGGAGATATCTTGACGCGGCGTCCGACGACACCAAAGAGAACGCGACCTGCGATACGCCGGGTAGAGAACTGGAGATGGATACGTTAACCAGACCGTCCGAATTTCCCCGGACAGAAACACTGTCTTCTTTCCGGGAAGAGGCGCAGAAAACACTGCGGTTCGCCACCAGGCCGCCGCCTGTGCCGACAAGCACAACTTCCATTTCCACATAATCCCGGCTGTCCGCCAGGGCTGTATCCACGATAAGATAGACGGTAGAATTATAGGGGTCGGGTTCGGCTGCAATAGCGGGCAGGGAGGGATTTACGATGCCGATACCGGCTGTGAAGGCGAAAAACAAAAGAAAAACGAGGAGCAGGCTATATATTCGGGTAAAGCGTTTGTTCAAAATAAATGAATAACCTCCTGAAAAAATCTATTGGTGTATTTATTAAAGTAGCACACTTGGGCGAATAATGCAAATAAAAACGCCAGCGGACTTTTGTTTGCGCCGCAATACTGCTATACTTAGATGAGCTTCGCTCTTTATCCAAAAAGCGAAGCCTTGGGCGATTTATTCTCACAGGCAAGAGAGGAATACAGGCATGACGCAGCAAGCTTTATACAGGATATGGCGGCCGCAGGATTTCGAGGAATTGACGGGACAGGATCCGATTCGCCGGACACTGGAGAATGCCATACTGCAGGAGCGGATCAGTCACGCCTATTTATTTGCGGGACCCAGAGGAACGGGAAAGACCAGCGCGGCAAGAATTCTGGCTAAAGCGCTGAATTGCGCAGACAGGCAAGGCGCTCAGCCTTGCGGTAAATGCGAGAACTGCCGGAGTATAACCCGGGGAAACGCCATGGACGTCCTGGAGATCGACGCCGCTTCTAACCGGGGTATCGATGAAATCCGGGATCTCAAAGAGAAGATAGGCTATCTGCCGGCTGCGGGAAAATATAAAGTGTATATCGTGGATGAAGCCCATATGCTCACAACAGAGGCATTTAACGCGCTCCTGAAGACGCTCGAAGAGCCGCCGGAGCATGTGGTTTTTATCTTGGCTACGACAGAACCGCAGAAAATGCCGGAAACCGTGCTTTCCCGCTGCCAGCGCTTTGATTTTAAAAAACTGTCCCGGGACGCTGTCTGGCAGCGCCTGCAGGAAATCCTTACCGGCATGGATCGTGAAGCGGAACCGGAAGCCTTATCCTTAATCATCCGCCAGGCGGACGGAAGTCTCCGGGACGCCATCGGCCTGCTGGACCAGTGCCTTTCTTATACCTTGGGCGTATTGCGCATGGAGGAAGCCTGTGAAATATTGGGCCTGGTGCGGCAGGAAGCTTTGGCCTCTTTGCTTTCGGCTGTCATCGACGCCGAAGCGAGCACTCTTTTCGACGAATTGGAGAGCCTGTTTACCCAGGGCCTTGATCCGAAGCAGATATTGAGCGAGTTCGCGGGCTACTGCCGGGATTTACTGCTGATGTCGCTTTGCGGGAGCGATACAGAGCTGGTTGTGGCAGCCGGTGAACAGCGAAGGCGGATGGTAGACCAATGCGGCAAACTTGGACCTGCGAGACTTCAACGGATACTGAGCCTGGCAGATCAAGCTGCAGCCGGCGCCGGCTATCGGGGCAACAATGCCTATATGGCGGAAGCCTTTTTTGCGGGGTTACTGCTTGAACGGGAGGACAAAGGGAGGCAAAGCACAAAGGCTGTGCAGGGTTCCGGCCCTGTCGGGCCTTCGTTTTCCGATTCCCCTTCCCCTTCTCCGCCGCATAACCCGCGTCTGACGGCGGAGGGAGAAAAGGCGTCCGGGACGGCGCCGGAAGAACGGAATCCCGTTATACCGGGGAAAGAAGCAGAAG
>WRMS01000138.1 GCA_009777025.1 Clostridiales bacterium
CAGCGCAAACGAATTGCGCGCTGCGAATAGTTGGCGGGAAAGCATGTCCCGGCCCAGGCGATCGGTACCAAGGAGGTTTTCCTTGTCCGGAGGTTGTAGTGTTTTCATCAGATTGATCTTATTCGGATCCTGCGGCGCCAGAGATGGGCCAAACACAGCCAGGAATATAAGCGCCAACGCAAGAAATAGCAGAATTGATAAGCGCAGCTTACGCATAATCCACATTATACGGCCTTCTTTCGGCGGGTTTGCCGCACAAGCAACTGACTGATCGTATCGATAACAACGCTGAAGACAATGTAAAAAATAGCCATCCACAGGACGTACGCTTGAATCACGGGGATATCCTGCTGGCGGATGGCGGGGACTACCAGTACCCCGATTCCTCTCCAGGCAAAGATCGTCTCGATGATCACGACCCCGCCAAGCAGATGCCCGATGGAAGCAACGAGAAAGGAAAGAATGGAGGGTAGAATGTTGGGAAACACGTGATACAGCATAACACGCCACTGCCGCACCCCCCGCGCTATAGCGCCGATGACATAGTCCTGGCTTAGCTCCTCCAATGTCGCCGCACGGATGTGCCGCATGTAACGGGAGATGAGCGGGAGGGAAAGCGAACACAATGGTAGAACGAAACTCCGCGGTTCAGCGCTGCCCATAACCGGAAACCAGCGTAATTTCACTGCGAATCCAAACATCAGGATAATCGCAAGGATGTAATTCGGGATGGACGCGCCGATAAAGGATAGCGCTCTGATACCATAATCGAATATCCCGTCTTTGTTGAATGCCGAGAGTATACCGAGGGGAATGGAGAAAGCGATGACGAGAACCAGTGAAGCGCTCGCAAGGCGAATGGTACCGGGAATGATTCTGTTGAAGTAGAGCAATGCCGCTCTGGACGAGTAACCGCCCCTTCCGGCGCCGAAGCCTGCACCTTCGCTAAAGAAAATGTCGCGGAGCCAGGCAAAGTAGCCCGAGAAAAATGGTATAGGGGACCCCATTTCAGCGAAAGAAGCTCTGCTGTCAGCCGACGACATGACGATATAGGTAAAGAGGGAAACGCCTATCAATACGCCAAGCAAGTACAGCAGACGCTTTACGATTTCTAAGATCATGCAAAAACCCTTTCCCCTATTCATTTTCCGTGACGGTTTGATCAATGGGTCGCATCCTTCATTATAGAGGTTTGTCATCTGCGTGTAAAGCTCTATGCGGTTATGAATCAACGGAATGCGTTCACGCTCAACATATGCGGTGCAAAGGAAAAAGAATGGAAAGAGCAGAGACATCTATGCTAAAGTGGGTTCAATGAAGAGCATTCTAGAAATCAACGATCTGAGCGTTTCCTACAATAAAAATAACCTTGCGCTAAACCATGTAAGCCTTTCGGTTTCGCAAGGGTCGATTTTAGTCATTGTGGGAGAAAGCGGGAGCGGCAAATCTACACTGATCCGTTCGGTGATTCGGATCTTGCCGCCTGGCGGGAAAATTAACTCAGGAAAAATCAATTTTCAAAATGACGATCTGATTGGCCTAAAACCCGAGCAGATGCGCAGATTACGAGGCAGTCAAATCGCGCTGATCTTTCAGAATGCACGTGCTTGTCTTAATCCGAAGCGGAAGATTGGCTTTCAGTTTATCGAAAGCTTGCGTAGCCACTCTTCCTTGTCAGCAAAGGAAGCGCGGCGCATCGCGCTTGCCGCCCTGTCAGACGCTAACCTCCCCAATCCTGAGCGTGTAATGGACGCCTATGCGTTTGAACTATCCGCCGGAATGTGTCAACGGATTGTTTTTGCTATGGCTATATCGGAATATGCCCAGCCCCTGCTGCTGTTGGCAGATGAACCGACCAGCTCTCTTGATGCAACCATTCAAGCGCAGGTCATTCGGCAAATGCTCGACTATCGTGAACGTTTCGGAACCAGTATCATTATGGTGACGCACAACTTCGGCGTCGCCGCGTATATGGCGGATACCATTGCTGTGATGCGGGATGGCTGCTTGGTAGAATGGGGCGAACGCGACGATATCATTCTCCATCCACAGTGTGAATATACAAAAGAGCTTCTGGACGCTGTCCCTAAGTTGGAGGTACGCTAGCGATGGAACGCATTCCTGCGCCGCTTCTGCAAGTACAGGAGGTGTATAAAGAATTCCCCCTGCCCGGCAAGCAGGTTTTACATGCCGTTAATGGAGTAAACCTGAATATAAACGCCGGCGAATGCCTTGCCGTTGTCGGAGAAAGCGGCTGTGGCAAAAGTACCCTTGCCCGTATGATTGCCCGGGTGGAACCATTAACAAAAGGAAAAGTCTGCTTTCAGGGTAAAGCGATCGAAACGCTGCAAGGCGAAGCTCTGCGTCAGCTTAGAAAACAAATGCAAATGATCTTCCAAAACCCCGCTGGCGCTTTCAGTCCTCGTATGAAAATCGGAGCATTTTTGCGGGAACCTTTTGTGAATCACAAGATCCTCAGCCGTAAGGACGCCAGCGATAAGGCGCGCCAGCTTCTTCTATCGGTGGGACTGCCGGAGGAGTATGCAAACCGGTATCCCCATCAACTCAGCGGAGGGGAGCTTCAGCGGGTCGCTATTGTACGGGCAATGGCTCTACAGCCATTATTACTGATATGTGATGAACCGACAAGCGCTCTGGACGTGTCGATCCAGCAACGCATCATCGCCCTTCTGGATCATATGCGACAGGAATATGAGGTTTCCCTACTCTTTATCTCGCATGACCTTGCTTTGGTAAACCATTTCAGTGAACGAATCGTCGTTATGTATCTGGGTTTTATCGTGGAGAGCATGCCAAGCGTTCAATTAGGCCGCGAAGCAAAACATCCGTATACGAGAGCTTTACTACAGGCGGTTTTTCAACAAGGAAAAGACCGCCGCGAAAAAATCCATGTACTGGACGGAGAACCTCCAAATCCTATTGATTTATCGCCGGGCTGCCCTTTTCAACAGCGTTGTCCCCATCCACAAAAACAATGCAAAGAAGTCATGCCGCTGCTACGGGAGATAGCGCCGGGACACTTGACCGCATGCCACCTAGTTCCCGGGCATTAGGAAGATAGGGGAATCTGGTATGGATAAAACGCTCACTCTATGTTACTATAATATACAATGTATATGCATTTTATTGCGAAAATGTTGAATCCACCGAGTTGTTTGGACAGGAAACAGGCAGGACTACTCCGATTCATAATAGAGTAAAGGAGGAATAGCGGAAAATGAAGGACTGGAAAAGAGGTATCTATTGCCAACCGGCAGCTGTCGCAGCGACGCCTGACTTCGCGAAGCGTTTGATGGAAGAAGCTGGAGTGGATCACTTTATTCTTCGTTCCGGCCCGGGTGGGATTATCCCGGACGCGCAGGAAAAAGCCGTGGAGGTTCTCCGAGAATTAAATGCGGATATTGAATTTATGGTGAGTACCTTTTGGGGTGGCGGCGGGCCTTCAAAGCCAATCGAAAACTTGCTGTCAAAGAGCTGGGAGAGCCAATACCTGATCGATTTGCCGGGTTCCCCAATGGATGAAGTGCTGATAGCGAAAATGGAGAAACTCTGTAAACTGTACAAGCCGGAAGCAATTTGTGTCACCCATGCGCGTTACCGGCACCCGGCTTATCTGGATGGAATATTTGATGAGGGAGTGGATATTCCGGAATACCAGGCTCGCATGGAAGCGGCGGGCATCCCCCGCAGCGACGTTATTGCTGACCGTGCATTATGGGAGAAAGCGATGGGCGCCTTAGATAGCAAATCTCTGCTGAAAGCCGCGGAAAAAGGTATCCTTTCATTTCTCTGCGAATTATCACAGAGTGATGCAGTAATGCGCTTAATCCGGTTCAGGCAAAAGACAGTGAGGGATTCTCTGATGGCGTTCCGCAAAGCAGTCACGGCACATGATGTATCCTTTGGCGCGAACGCATACCCCACCTGGGGCGCCGAGCTTTGCGGTCAGGATTATGCCAATGCCTACGCAGAGACATGTGATTTTGTTCAGCCGCTTCTATGCTATATGGAATGGCATCGTTACGAACCGATTGCCGCCTGGGGACGCTATTTGCATCTGCATTCAAAGGCGGATGAGGCTGCTTCCGTCGAAGCGGCAAAGATTCTCTTTGGCTTGGGAAATACACTATGCCCGGATCGACTAAATGCGCTTGATACCTGCGCGGAAGGGAACAAAGAATCCATATACTCGATTGTCAGTGAAGAAATAAAAATGTGTGCGCCCTATGTAAATAAGCCTTACCAATTACAACTCGTTTTACGCGGTAAAGAATGGGATTGGCAGTTGACCGATACGCTGGTATCGGAAAGCAAAGCCATAGGCGTAGATTCTTTTATCTATGTGGGCTGTGATTATCTGATCAAGGGTCTTCCACCTGTCGTCGATACTGGCTCAGCGCTGACAGGGTGGTCTTGATCATCGGTGTAGAATACGAGAAAACCAGAAAGGAGGAATACATATAAAGAAACACGAGGGTTTAACTTTCCAGTAATCGAGAGGAGTGACACAAATGGGTTTGGCAAGAGGTATTTTTATGATGGACACCCATACGTTTGGGCAGTTCAGCAATCAGAGGGATCATTCGGAGATGCTACTCTATCATATGCAGAAGTACGGTGTCGACATGTGCGTACTGAAACCCACCGTCGGGATGAGCAACCAAGTGAACGCGGATATCGTCAAACGGCATCCTGACAAATTTATCGCCGTATGCAACGACGAACAGACGCAGATCAGATCTCAAAAAGGCGAGGAGAAATGGAATATCGAGGCAGCCGCGAAGGAGATCGACGCCTGGATGGCGACCGGTCAATTTAAAGGAATCGGGGAAGGTTTAGCCCGGGACAGGACGAAAAAGAAGAAACTGATTCCCTGGGATGAACGTCTGGATCAGATTT
>WRMS01000139.1 GCA_009777025.1 Clostridiales bacterium
GTTTGGCTTCCATCACAATGGTTATGCTCAATAACGAAACAGATCAATGGCTGCGAACACATTCGCTTTCGTTTTCGATGCCTGAGATCATGGCTGCTTAGTTTTCAACCGCACAGGTATAAATTTTTTTGATCACCTATACATCTCTTTATGTATAAGCGACAATGATGCATATGTCGGCGGAGTTAGACACCTTGGGGCGGAAAATTTGGGACACCTTCGCCGGAAGCTCCGACACTTTTCTGTAGTAGGATACCTCATAAGATGATCCACTTACTGAGATAATGCGCTGTCATTGGTTTTGTAGGGCTACTACCGCTTACCGGTTCGCTTTGGCGCGGGCACTGGCTTGATTGTGCTCGCTTAAGGTCCTGGAAAAATAATGCCCCCCGCTGCCGTCTTCTCTGGCCACAAAGTACAGGTATTCCGTATCTTCAGGGAAAATAGCCGCTTCCAGCGAGGCTTTGCCCGGCGATCCGACGGGTCCCGGCGGTAAACCGGAATACAGATAGGTGTTGTAGGGATAATCGATTTGCGTGTCCGCCGTAAGAAGGGGAAATTTCGGTTCTTCAAAATAGTATTGGACGGTGGAACAGGATTGCAGCAGCATATTCGTGTTTAAACGGTTCATAAACACGCCCGCTACCGTCGGTCGTTCCTCATCCAGCTTCACTTCATTCTGGACGATGGAGGCAAGGATGAGCATTTCTCTGTCGTTTAAGCCGGTATCGCCTGTAGGCAAGGACGCCCATATTTCCGCGTAACGCGACAGCATGCGCGCCAGGACAGTTTCTACGGGCTCATCCAACTCGATAATGTAGGTGTCAGGAAAGAGATACCCTTCCAAGCGGTGTTCATCCGCAGGCAATCCTTCCAGGAATTCGAAGTCAAACTCGGTGTCTCTGACGCAGGCCCAAAAGGCTTCTTCTTTCGCGATCCCTTTTTCATCCAAAACCTTAGCGATCTGACGCAGGGTATAGCCTTCCGGAATCGTAAATCTGGCGGTCAGTACGCTTCCCTTCACCAATTCGTCCAGAATCTCGGCGCTGCTCATCGAGGAGGAAAGCAAAAACCTTCCCGCTTTCAAGGATTCCGCTTGATTTTCCTGTTTGCCCAGGCGTATAAAGCTTTCCGCACTGCGGATCAGATTATTGGCATAGAGCGCTTCCGCCGTCCTGGATAAGGTCCAGCCCCGCTCAAGGGTAAAAATGATCTCCTGATCCCCCGGAGGGCTGACCGGTTCGAGGTCGTCCAGCCAATTATTCCTCTGGGCTTGCAAGTATCTGCCGCCAAAAACACCCCCCGCCGCGCCGAGCGCCAGTAAGAGCAGCAGCAGCGAAACAAAGGGAAGCGCGCGTTTCTTTTTTTTCTGCTGATCCGGGTCAAGGGTATCGGGCCCGAATTCAGCGGGCCCTTCTGTCTGCTGTACATCTTCTATCTGGATTGCTTCTTCCATATTGTCAGGATTCGGCATACTGCACTTTCGACCTCATTCCCCTGTATCTTCTGCTTCCAGGATATCCTGCCAGGCGTCTGCGACTTTCTCCCATTCGTCATCATCTTCGATATCCACCAGGATCTCTTCTCCGTTTTCATCTGTTTCTATCTTCAGAATAATCGCTTCCGGTTCGTCGTCGTCATCCGGATCCTCATCCTCGGGCTGAAGAACGGCATATTGGAAACCATCCAACTCAATGACGTCCAGCATTTCAAAGCTATGTTCGATACCGTCTTCATCCACTAAAGTAATATGGTCATTCTCCAGGATATCCATTTCTTCCGTCATGATGTCACTCCTTCTTGTTCAATGCGTATTGTTGTCAATCGTTGCGTTTTTGATGCTGTTTCGTTTATGGTATTCCCGATCCAAATACCCTTGGAGTATCAATACTGCAGCCAATCGATCCACTGCGCCTTTTCTTTTTTTCCGGGATAGGTCAGCCTCAAGAAGCGTACGCTGCGCCGCTACGGTCGTAAGTCGTTCGTCCCAATACACGATGGCAGGCTCATCCAGCCCGCTCTCCCGCATTCTGCATAACAAAGAATCCACAAACCCGATGACTTTTTCTCCTTGTAAACCAACACTGCCATTCATATTCTTAGGAAAACCTACCACAAGAAGAGAGGCCTTTCTTTCCTGAATAATCCGAATGACCTGATCCAGATCGTCATCGGGTTTATGCCGTATAATCGTAGGCAAACCCTGCGCCGTCAGGCCCAGTTCGTCCGCGGCGGCAACGCCGATTCGTTTGTCGCCTACGTCAAGCCCGATCAACGGATCACATCTTTAAGGTATTCTGTTACCAATTCTTCAAGCAGTTCGTCCCGATCCAAACGCCGTATCATATTGCGCGCATTTTGATGGCTCGTAATGTAGGCGGGATCGCCCGACAGAAGATAACCGACAATTTGATTGATGGGAGAATAGCCCTTTTCTTTCAGAGCGTGGAAAACCTGCCGGAGGATTTCCTTTGTACTGGTCTCAGTTTCTGTTTTAATTTTAAACATGACGGTTTGATCCATATTGGGATCGCTCTGGCGTTTCTCATCCTTATCCATATGACCCTCCTGAATGGAAACTACTACCTTCAATGCTTGTATATGGGCGAGGCGCTTAATTTACACTATACTATCACAATTATTGAGAAAAAGACAGTGATTCCGTCTCATTTAGCAGGATCGTTTTTGCTTCTTCCAAGGCTTTGTCCAGTAAAGCGGGATCCTTACCGCCGGCTTGCGCCATAGCGGGCCGACCTCCTCCTGTTCCTCCGGCGACGCCAGCGATCTCCTTGATCAGTTTTCCTGCATGCAGGCCTTTTTTTACCAAGTCCGGGGAAACGGTAACGACAAACTGGGTTTTTTCTTCGATTTCAGCACCCAATATAACAATGCCGCTTCCCAAGCGATCCCGGAACGTATCGGATAGACTCAGGAAACTCTCCTTATCCCTTGCCTTAACCCGGGAGATCATCACAGGAATACCGCTGATGTTCAGTATGCGGTCCATGCTACTGGCGCTTTGTAAGGAGGCGATCTCTCCTTCCGCCTTTTCCAATGCTTTTTCCAGGGCCCTATTCGTCTCCTGCAGATTTTGTATCCGTTTATCTAATGCCGATACAGGTACTTTTAATAACTGGGCCATATGCTGAATCAGCGCCTCTTTTTCATCCAGTAAAGCAAGAACGCCGGCGCCGGTAACCGCTTCTATCCTCCTGACGCCTGCGCTGACCGCGCCTTCGCTGACGATTTTAAACAGACCGACAGACGCGGTATTATGCACATGTGTCCCTCCGCATAATTCTTTACTATAGTCTCCTATCGATACCACGCGGACAGTATCGCCGTACTTTTCGCCGAACAAGGCTATCGCGCCCTGTTCTTTTGCTTTTTCTATCGGCACAATCTCCGTACTGACCGGATAGGCGGAAGCGATTGCTTGGTTAACCTTGTGTTCAACTTGTGAAATCGCTTCTTCGGTCATATGTTCGGGGTGGGCAAAATCAAAACGAAGCCGTAAGGACTCGACCAGCGAACCGGCTTGATAGACATGGCTGCCAAGAACCTCTCGCAAAGCTTTGTGCAAAAGATGGGTTGCGGTATGGTTCGCCTGCGTCAAACTGCGGCAATCGGTATCCACTTGCAGAACAAATGTTTCGTTTTTTCTGATTTGTCCTTGTACGGTTCCTTCGTGTAGGATTTTTCCGTCGGGCAGACGCGTGACGCTTGTGATTTCCACTTTCCCGTTCTTAGCGCTGATTTGTCCGCGATCGGAGACTTGACCGCCGCTTTCTGCATAAAAAGGCGTCTTAGGAAAGAGAAGAAGGACCGTTTCCCCTTCGTTGGCTGCCTCCGTAAGCTCTTCTTCCCGGAGGATCATATCCGCCTGTTCGCTTAGGGAAAGCGTATCATACCCCACGAACTCCGTTGCCGATCCTTGATATAGGCGGTTGACCAAAAGAGCCAGATCAAAGGCGCCCTCGTCTTTTCTGGCGCCTTTGGATTGCAGGCGCTGTCGCTCCATGGCTTCCTCAAAGCGCTCTTTGTCAATGGAAAGCCCGGCTTCCTCAGCGATGTCCTGAGACAAATCAAAGGGAAAACCAAAGGTATCATACAGTTTGAATACCTGCTGACCATCCAGGGCGCTTCCTCCCTGCGCCTTTGTTTTCTCAATGAGTTCCTGGGCCATCCGGATTCCTGTATCCAGCGTCTCCCGGAAGCGTTCTTCTTCCCTTTTCATGGTGTTTTCTATAGACGCCTGATTTCCCTTTAATTCCGGATACGCGTCGCCCATCTGCCGGATCACCGCTTCAACAAGCAGATACATAAATGGTTTTTCGATACCGAGCGTTCTCCCGAAACGGATCGCCCTGCGTAGAATTCTGCGGAGGACATACCCGCGGCCTTCATTGCTTGGCAGTACGCCGTCGCTGATCAGAAAGGTACAGGATCGGATATGATCGGCAATCACCCGAAAGGGAAAACCTCTCTTATCCTTGTAGTACAGTTTGCCGCAGACCTCCTCAACCGCCTTCATGATCGGGACCAGGATATCGGTATCATAGTTGGATTCTACGTCCTGGATGACAGCGGTAACGCGTTCCAGGCCCATGCCTGTATCGATGCTTGGCTTGGGCAGGGGCGTCAGGTTTCCGTCCGCGTCCCTGTTATACTGCATAAAGACCAGGTTCCAGATCTCCAGATAACGGTCGCAATCGCATTGGCCGATGCCGCAGCCCGGGCCGCAGGAAAAGGCTTCTCCCCGGTCGATATAGATCTCGCTGCAAGGACCGCAGGGACCGGTGTCCCCCATAGCCCAGAAATTGTCTTTCTCGCCCATTCGGATAATTCTCTCCCCGGGTACGGAGGAATGGGCCAGCCAAAGACGTTCCGCGTCATC
>WRMS01000140.1 GCA_009777025.1 Clostridiales bacterium
GGAGACGATTGCGCCCTCATGCGACGAAGGGGGCTATGACCTTTACCGCTGCGCAAACTGCAACGAAGAAGAGCGGCGCAACCCGACGCCTGCATTAGGCCACAGCTGGGGCAGCGGAACCCAGACGAAAGCGGCCACCTGCGACGAAGAAGGGGAGCAGACCTTTACCTGCTCAGTCTGCGGGGAAACGAAGACCGAAGTCATTGAGAAGCTGGCCCATGACTGGCTTGCTGTGGAAACAATCGCGCCCACGTATACCGCAGAAGGCTATACGATTTACAGATGCCAGCTTTGCGGCGCAGAAAAGTTTGACGACTTCACACCCAAAAAGACCACCAGCGCCTATCCGGTCATCTTCTATGCATTGGACGGCATAACCATTGTCCATCAGCAATATGTCTTCGATGGCGGCTTTATCGACGGCGCCAACCACGAACTGTACAATTCCTGGAGCAATGAAGGCGGCATGATGGCAATCAACTATAAGTTACCCGCCGCTTGGGAAGCCATCCCCTACATGCTGGAGGATTTGGACACCGGCGAATGGTTCAACTGGAAAACGAAGCCCATCACGAAACCTACCAATGTGACCCTTGCGGTATTTAAATACTTCACCGTCACCTTCTACGCCTTGGATGGCACAACCTTCGTCTGTTCACAAGACGTGCAAGGCGGAAGTTATATCAATGGCGGCGACACGGCCCTCTATAACTCCTGGAGCAGTGCGGACGCCCTATACTTGAACTATCAGCTGACAGACGATTTAAAGGCAAGAGCCGATTGGCTCAAGGATTTGGATACAGGCGACGAGTTCAACTGGAAAGAGACGCTGGCAAACGGCGATCTGAATGTGACCATCGCGCTGGAGAACTAGTATACTCTGCGCGCGACTGAACGAAGCGGTTGCGCTAACCGAAAAAGAGACTGGCGCTTGGGTTGAAAAACCCAAGCGCCAGTCTTGCCTTACTATCGTGATTCATACTTCAGTAGATTCATGGGGCTTCACTTAGTCAGCCAAAATGGGATGGAATAAACGTCGCCATCCCTTTTTATGCGATTGTATTCCAGCATTATCTCTAATTTGTGCGATTATAACCGCTAAGTCTGTGTCTATTCAAAACCTGCCCATATCATAGGTCCTTATATAGGCACAATTCTCAGGGAAGAGGAGCAGCGCTGGTTCAGGCGTCGGCATTGACAGCACGGTTGGCGTCTTTCTTTCTTCTTCGGAGCCGTACCAGAAACATAAAGAGCATGGAAAGCAGCATCAGTAAAAAAGACGCGATGGGGATGTCTTTGAACGGATTCGTTCCATTGACCGAATTCTGACTGCGTGAAGGATCGACGCGGATCATCACTTCGTTAATGTAAGAAATGGCTTCCGCAGTATCACTTTCGGTTGCGTTTGGATTGTAGAGGACCCCCAGAGCGAACGCTAAGGTATCGTTAAGCGTATTCAAATGATCCGGATCGTTGATTTCGTCAAGTAACCGCTCCAGTTCGGAAATCTGTCCCTCCAGTACGGGGGTGTTGGGAAAGACCTGAAATTCTTGTATATTCCGGGAAGTGTGGTAGGAATGGCTGAAGCCTTCCTCCAAGACTTCGTAAGTGAAGCGGATTTCTTTACCACGGGCGAATCCGTAAGGCACTTCATCAAACAGCAGCACAATTTCCGTTAGGGTCAGGGCGTCCGGGTTATACAAGGCAAAAGGAGAGGAGGCAGGAATGCCAGAGGCATAGATTTGATATGCGCCATGATCCACTGCTTTATACAGCACAGTATAGGTAATTTCTCTATCTTCAGTTAACGGGGGTATGAAGCCGTTGCTGAATAACAATTCCGCCGATGGACGGGCGACGATTCGGTAAGAATAGGCGGTCATGTTTTTCTCATGGGCGATGGTGCTGAGGGTATAGGTCACCATTCGCTTACCGGTAACCACGTCGATGGCGTCGGTCTCGGGCGCCAGGCTTTGGGTCTCCGTTTCGATAACGATTTCCTCCGGAGGCGGGACAGCTTCAAAGCGTGGGCTGAGCTCGCGAATAGGAGGCTCTCCCATAGGAGCCGAACTTCCGGGCGCAAAAGGAACGGGCAGATCAGGCAGGTGGCTTTCCGGCGGAACCTGGCTGACAGGGCCGGAGACAGGAGGCAGAACGGGATCGGCAGGCGGCGGCGTAGGGGGGGGGACGATTGGAACAGGAGGAGGGACCGTCTCCTTCCTGGTATAGGTAAACTGCAGGGTGTTATAGCGGGCGTCTGTGTATTGCGCATTATTGAGCAAAACATAGATCTGCGAAATGCCGGAGATGTTATAGCCGTCGACTGCTTTTGCCGATATGGAGACTTCCTGATAGCCCAGAGAAGGGTCTGCAACGATCCTGCCGTCTATTTCCAGTGGGATCCCGTGCGGGGTATCCAGCGCTTCGCTGTAAAGCAACGCACCATCGGAGACGCCGCTGATGAAAAAGCAGGGTGTATAGATCGTATCGATGCGGATGCTTCTGATGGCGCTTGTGCCATCATTAAACATGGCGCGAACCCAATATATCCCGTTTGTGTCAGCGGAGATAGTCATGTCGAAGGAATAGCCTGAATTCCCCTCGGCGGCGACCCCAAACCAGCTATCGAAATTGTACTGTGTGATTGAGATTCTGTCCCAGGTTGGCAGCCGGAAATAGGCCAAAGAGGCAATGTCGCTCCCTTCCGCCTGTATGGTTACGCTCGCGGGGGCATAGACGCGTTCACCGGCGTCTGCGGCCAGCATAAAATCCAATCCTGAGGTAATACGCAGGAGGGAATCCAGGCTGTAGGGAACAAGCCAGAGGCTGGCGCCGTCAAATACAGCGCCGGCAGCCTTTGCTGTCAGATCCGAAGAGATACCGATTGGGAAATTGTCATAGCCTGTCATGGCGCCGTTGGCAGGATTTATTTTCACAAGAGCTTTTGCGCTGTTGGGCGCAAGCCAGATATCGCCGCCGACCAGAGCGCCTCCGGCAAATTTATTGCGCTGGCTGCTTGAAATTTGTGAAGGAAAGCCACTGTAACCTTGCATGGATCCGGAAGCCGTATTAACGCGGACAAGCTGATCGGCCATATTGGGCGCCAGCCAGAGTCCGCCCGCTCCGTCCAATATGCCCCCGGAGAATTTCTCCGTGTCATAGGCGCCAATATTTCCTGGGAAATCATCATACCCGTCCATAACGCCGGTGGACAAGTTCATTTTTACTACCATGTTGGTATTACTGGGAATCATCCAGAAGTCTGCGCCGTCCAACACGCCGCCGATAAATTTCACCGTGCTGTCATAAAAACCCGATGGCCAATTGTGATAAGCGGTCATGGTTCCTGTGGCGGGATCCAGACCCACGACAGAAGAGGCAGAGTATGGCGCCATATACAAGACGCCGTTATACCAGACGCCGCCGATAAATTTCCCATTGGTATCCGCAATGGCAGCACTAGGCCAATTACTGAAGGCGCGCATATCGCCGCTGGCGATATCCAGGCGTATCACGCTGTCTGCCGCAAAGGGGATTAGCCAAATCCCTCCTGCGCCGTCGTAGACGCCGCTGCGAAATTTGTACTGTACGCTGCTGTTAAATCCGGAAGGCCAGCGATCATAGCCTGTCATGCTGCCGTCGTAGGGGTCTACCCGCACCACGACTTCCGCGCTGGTGGGGATCAGCCACAGATATTGCCCGTCAAAGACGCCGCCGGAAAATTTGCTGGAACCGGATACGCCCGGTGGGAACGCGGAGTAGCCGCGCATGACGATATTCGTCCCCAATGCGTTATCCGCAACATTGAGCATAGAATTGCCGAAGCCGTCCTGAGGGACAGACGCATATAGAGGGGCGGTGAAGCACAACAGAAGACAGCCTGACAGCAGCAGGCTATAAAGCCGGAGACGTGGCTTAGATTTGTGGCGCCATTGACTGGTATACATGGTAACAACTCCGGTTTTCCTAAATTGACGGTAAGGCTAGGGCGGGGTTCATTTATTCATTGTTGAAAAAGTTAACTCTATTTTAGATTAAAATAGGATGAATTACAAGCCATCGCGATCGGGAATTAGGGTAATCCATCTAGTGCCACCTATTCGGAGCCAGCCTGTGGGCATAGTACAGGGATATCCGGATGTTTTTCCTGCATTAGCGACAGGAAAGGCGCAGCCTCTACCGCACTATATGGAATTATATGGCTGCTAAACTAACGAGCAAAAACAAGCCCGGCGCCAATTAAACTCTTGTTTGCCAAATCAGCTTTTTTGGGGCACAATGTACATGAAAGGCTGTATTAAAAAGAGGAGGCGTTCCGAAATGCGTGTCGATACCCGCAGTAACTATACATCAAACCGCGAATGGTTTCACAGCGTTTTCGGCGGCAAGGACGTTGTGCTTTGCCATACCTCCGCGCTTGAGTGCTTGGGGCTGTTTCCCGGTTACGTCAACGAAGACCAAATAGACATTTACACAACTGTCCGCGAACCTTACGAAAATGTCAACCAATATGTTGTTGAAAGTTTCGATGGATTGGAGATTGTCAGGATTGGCGAACTGCGCTGCACGTCGCTCAACCAGACCGTAAACGATATGCTCCGCGATTACGATGTCATTGATGAGCAGTCGTTGGTTCAGGCGCTTGCCGATTATTATTACAGCAATTCCGAAAGCTTTGACGGACTGCGAATCGCCCCGCAGTACGCCGACCGTTTCAACTCTATAAGGGATTGGGCTATAGAGTTTTACGCTTATGGTTGATAGGTTAACCGACAGCGAAAAACTGATGTA
>WRMS01000141.1 GCA_009777025.1 Clostridiales bacterium
CGGTTTTGCTTTTTCACCAGCATCATCCCGCAAATCGGACAGGTTTGTCCTGCCGGCTCATTCCAGGAAGTAAAATCACATGCCGGAAATAGACTGCAGCCATAGAATTTTTTCTTCTTTTTCGTCTGCCGGATAACGACGTCGCCTTTCCCGCACTTGGGGCACTTCACTTCTTTCAGGGTATGCAACAGCGGTTTGGTGTTGCGACAGGCAGGAAACCCCGGACATGCCAGGAATTTACCGTATCGCCCATGCTTGATCACCATATTTCGACCGCATTTTTCACATATCTCGTCCGTGACTTCCTCGACCAACTCGACCTGACCGATTTTTTCCTCCGCTTCCTCCAGTTCCTTTGCAAAGGGAGTATAGAAATCAAAAATAATTTTCTTCCAGCCGCTGTCTCCTTCTTCGATATCATCCAACTGTTTTTCCATATTAGCGGTGAACTCTTTATCGATAATATTCGGAAAATGTTGTTTGAGTAAATCCAGTACAAGATCGCCCAATTCGGTAGGGACAAAGAGCCTTTTTTCCTTGAGCACATACCCTCTGGTCACGATGGTATCAATGGTCGGCGCATAGGTACTTGGCCTTCCTACACCCATCTCTTCGAGGGCCTTGATAAGGGACGCTTCTGTAAAGCGGGGCGGCGGCTGGGTGAAATTCTGCTTCTCCGCCCATTCTTTCAGCGGCAGCAGTTCTCCTTCCGTCAGTTTTGGCAGATTCACTGCGGTTTCCTCTTCGCTTTCCGTCCTGTCGCTACCGGACTTCGCGTCTTTTCCCTCTTCGTACAGACGGGAAAAGCCGGGAAAGGTAACTACGATACCGGTACTCCGGAAAGTGTAGGACGAGGCCTGAAAATCCGCTGTGGTGACGTCTTGCTCCAGCGAGGACATTTGAGAAGCGAGAAAGCGTTCCCAGATCAGTTTATACAGCTTGTATTGCTCTGCGGACAAAAAAGACTTAACGGAATCCGGCGTGCGATAGACAGAACTGGGCCGGATGCCTTCATGGGCGTCCTGGATCCTCCCTTTTCGGCTATAGACGCGCGGTGTTTTCGGCGCATAGGGCGCGCCATAGGTTTCTTTAATGTAAGCAAGGGCTTCTGTCTGCGCTTCGCTGCTGACTCTGGTAGAATCTGTACGAATGTAGGTGACCAGGCCGACCGTCCCTTCGTCCTTGCTCAGATCGAGTCCCTCGTATAGCTGCTGTGCGATCAGCATCGTTCGCTTGGCGGTATAACCGCATTTTCGGAACGCTTCCTGCTGCAGGCTGCTGGTCGTGAAAGGCGGCGCCGGATTGCGTTTCTGCGCTTTGGTCTTGACCGATTTTACGACGAAATCTTCTTTACCGATATCCGACTTGACTTTTTCCACATCGTCTTTGTCGCCAAGATGCGCTTTTTTTCCGTTGATCTGATACAGTCTGGCATAAAACAGAGTTTTATTTTTCGCCAGACGGGCTTTCAGATCCCAATACTCCTCCGGGATAAAGGCGCGGACCTCTTTCTCCCTGTCGCATATCAAGCGTAAAGCCACAGATTGGACCCGGCCGGCAGACAGTCCTTTTCTCACTTTTTTCCAAAGCAGCGGGCTAAGTTTATAGCCAACGATCCTGTCCAATACACGCCGGGCTTGCTGGGCGTCCACACGATGAAAATCGATGGGCCGCGGATGCTTCACCGCGTCTACCACCGTTTTCTGCGTAATCTCGTTGAACTCGATACGGCAGTCCTTGCTGGCGTCCACATGCAAGATCTCACCCAGATGCCAGGCGATGGCTTCGCCCTCTCTATCAGGGTCTGTCGCGAGTAAGACCTTATCACTTTTTTGCGCCATACTCTTTAGCTCTTGAATCAAATCGCCTTTGCCTCTGATTGTGATATACTTCACCGCCAGATCATTTTCCACATCGACGCCAAATTGACTTTTCGGCAAATCCCGCACGTGTCCCATGCAGGCTTTCACGGTATATTTCTTCCCCAAAAATTTGCCTATCGTTTTTGCTTTCGCGGGGGATTCCACGACAACCAGTGTTTTTGACATTGTATCACCTTCTTTGAACGGGTATTCTCTGTACGAATCCTGAAAGGTATTCCTATAGGATATTCTTTGCGATTCTCGGTGGCAATTTCCATCCTAAATTCTTTGGTAATACTCTCCCGGTAACTTCTCAATTAAACGCAAAGACAGCAGTTTTGTCAAGCCCAAATAGAGCTTTCCTTCCGTTTTTACATGTTTATCGGATTGCGCGTCATACCGGGCCAATAAGTTATTGATATGAACGGGATAGTAACTGATGCTTTCATAAAGCGTTCGTTCCTCCGGGGACAAAGCGCCTCGCGAAGGCTCGTCCGTCACAGGAAGGCGCAACTGAACGGCGCCTGCCGGCTGGCCTTTTTGATCTGATCCGGGCGCCGGTTTCGCCTGCTTCAAGCGATTCCGGCCGTTCTCCGGACGATACGCACCGAGTATATCCTGCGCGGTGATCGCCATCATGGCGCCGTCGCGGATTAATAACAGCGGTCCGATGCTGTAAGGGTTGGTAACCGGCCCCGGTACAGCCCAGACGTCCTTTCCTTGCTCGGCAGCCCAATTACAGGTGATCAACGCGCCGCTTCTTGCCTGGCCTTCCACCAGAAGGATGAAGCGGCTCAAGCCGCTGATAATTCTGTTTCGTAAGGGAAAATGCCATTGTAAGGGCTTTTCACCCGGAAAAAACTCACTGAGGACCAGCCCTTCTTCCCGGATCCGCCAATATAGTTTCCTGTTATCCGGCGGATAGGGGATGTCCACGCCACAGCCCAGAACGGCGATCGTTCCTGCCTTGGTGCTTAACGCGCCTTCATGCGCTGCAGCGTCTATCCCTTTTGCCATACCGCTGACGATGCAGAACCCCGCTTCGGCCAGGACCCGGGAAAAGTCGAACGCTACTTTTTGGCCGTAGGCCGTACATCTCCGGCTGCCGACGACGCCTGCGGAAGAGCGGCGAAGCAGCGCCGTTTCGCCATAGTAATAGAGAATGACCGGTGAGTCGGGAAAGAACAGCAGCTCCTGCGGATACGTTTCTTCGATACAAGCTATGGTCTTTACCTTTTTTCGCCGGCAGTCTTCCCACAGCTTCTCCGGGCGTATAGCGCTCCGTAACCGGATCAGTTTTTCCCTCATTTGGTTGGTCAGAGAGGAAACCGGAACCGTATCCCTGGCGTGCCAGAACGCCGCTATCGAACCATAATAGGAAATCAGCTGCTGGACAATCCTGCGCGTGGCCTCCGGTAAGCCGGCTTGTACTGCCGCCCAATACATTTTTTCCTGTTCTTCCACTGAAAAGGCCTCCGTCTTCTAACATGAGCTGCGCCCATAACCACTTCCCCAACTCGTTCTTTCACAGAATACCATATATAGCCATTATATACAATATTTTCTTTTTGGATAGGATGATTGTCGATGACAGCTGTTACTGTTCAGTGCCGACTCAGTAAGTGGCGGGCGGGCATGTTTGCCCAGGCTACGGTAGGAACATGAAGTCGTGAAACACAGGCTTGGCAGCCAATGAAGCCGTAGAAGCACCCGTGAGGGGGTTCAGGCGAAGGTCCTTCTTGGAGACTTGCGGGCTATACTCGGAAGGACGTTGAGCCGTTAGGCTAAACAATCTGAAAGCCTGATGTTGAACACGAATGTGACGTGTAGCCGGGCAAATGTGCCCGCCCGCCACCAGAGTAGGCACTGACTGTTCACTATCGGCTTAGTTGGCCTAGCCGGCGTCGTACTGCAGCAGCGTATAGACCAGGCTGAGCGTTTGTCCATTGGCGATGGACCTGGCAATCCGCATTGCCGTTTCGATCAATGCTTTCTCTTCTACGATTTTTGTGACGACGCCGGATTGCAGCGCCTCCGCCGCGTCTACCCGATGCGATGTATACTGACTGCGATTCTTCGCCTGTATAAAGTAGAACACCGCATTTTCGGATGCGATACGAATATCGCAGGCAAGCGCCAGATGTACGCCGGCGCCGATGGCATAGCCGTTCACCGCCGCGATGACCGGTTTATGGATATCCTCTATGATCGAGGGCAGATCCGGCTTTTGTTGCCCCCTTTCCCTATCGCCGGTCGCTATTGCCGTTCTTTCTGGTTTGAGGTTTCCGCCCACATAAAATATGCGGCCGCTTCCCGTGAGGAGGATCACCCGGATCCTTTTGTTTTCCCGCGCTTTGAGTAGAAAGTCGCTCAGTTCTCTTTTCGGGTCATCCGTTATTGTATACAGGTTCGCAGCGCTGTTTAATTTGACAAAGGCCACGCCTTGCGAAATCTGAATCAATAGGGATCGGTAGGGATACTTCATATTCACACCACCTTTGTATCCTATATCTTATCGATGATAATATATCATCCAAGATTAGTATACGGATTTCCCTGATGATGTCAAGAGAATCGCTTCGTTTCAATTGGTATTCATTATCATTAAAAAGCCAATAAATGAATGTTTATATAAAAAGATAAGCTTTTATCATTAAATCGTAAAAAAGCAAGAGCATCATTTTTTCATAAAATATCTCTCCCTTTCTTATATTTATTCAATGTATTTCTTTGTATTTTCTGAATTATCAAATAATATTTCCATGATGCTATTCCAGCTT
>WRMS01000142.1 GCA_009777025.1 Clostridiales bacterium
TCACGGGTGGTTCTACGGCTTCATTGACTGCCAAGCCTGTGTTTCACGACTTCATGTTCCTACCGTAGCCTGGGCAAACATGCCCGCCCGCCACCTACTGAGTCGGCACTGAACTGCAACCTGGGAAATATTGCGTAAGCAAAATCTGTGCCTACCTTAAAGTAGGGTAATCGGGACGTCTTAATTATAATGTAATGAAAGAATTAGCCGGCAGGCAATTCGAACCAGAAATTTACGCCGTCTTCGATATTCTCCGCGCCGTAGGGGCACTGATGCAGCTCCATGATCGCCCGTACTACACTGAGGCCTATGCCGCTTCCGCCGTACTCCCTGCTTCGGGATTTGTCCGCTTTATAAAAGCTTTCCCAAACCCGTTCTCTGTCCTCGTCATTCAGATAGCTGCCGCTGTTAAACACTTCTACCCGTATGCTGCCGCCGGTTTTGCCGCTGGTTTCGCCGGATCTGTCTGCGGCAGGAGAAGTAGCCGAAGCCGTAGCTGGAGCGGTAGGCGAAGCAGGAGAAGCCGTAGCCGAAGCGGCAGGCGCAGCAGCCCCCGCGCCCTCCGGTATCTCACGCACCGTGATGCGGAGGAGATTCCGGCCCTGGACATAATGGATGGCATTGGTGATATAGTTGAAGATGACTTCTTCGATAAGAAAGTCGTCGGCATATACACGGGCCGCTTCCGGACTTACCAGATGAAAGTCCAGATTCTCCGCGCCGGGCAGAGATTTACCCCGCTGGATAACGGACTGGGTCAGGGCGACGATATCGAAGCTTTCCAGATTGAGCTCATCCTGGCCGGCTTCCAGGTTATTTAAATTCATCAGTTTTTTGACCAACGCGTTCATCTTGTCCGCTTCGTCGGTAATCACATGATAATAGAAATCCCGGTTCTCTTCGTCGGTAACAACGTGCTCCTCCAACGCTTCGGCATAACCCTGGATCAGGGCGATAGGGGTTTTCAGTTCGTGGGAAACGCTGGAGAGAAACTCTTTGCGCCGCTCGTCCATCTTGGAGATGACCAGGATATCGTCTTCCAATTGGCGGTTTTTGTCCCGCAGTTCCTCTATGGTTTCCTGAAGACGGCTGGACAGCGAGTTGATGCTGGACGCCAGGGAGCCTATCTCGTCTCGTGAATTGAGGCTGATCCGCCGGGAGAAATCCAGGTTTGACATAGATCTGGCGATATCTTCCACAGCCCGGATCGGTTTCGCGATTTGCTCTGACAGCGATATACTGATAAAAACAGCCAGCAGCAGGCAAAGGGCGCCTGTGAGAAGCAAAAAGCGATTGGCGATGCCTACGCTGTCGGTTATCGTCTGCACAGGCATTCGCAAAAGCACATAGTTGCCATTATCCAACACGCCCATTAAATCCAGATATTCCGTCCTCAGCCGATCGTCATAATTCCGGCTGATTTCGTAGGCGGAGGCATGATTATTCGCATAACGCGCCGCAAATCCGAGCAAGTCGACGCCCCCCAGCAATGTCCTGCGGTAATACGTAAGATTGGCCGGGTTAGGCAGCGTCACATACCGGATATCCAATCCGCTGCCGAATATCATAACCTGAATGCCTTGTTCTACCTGCATCCGGTACAATTCCGTCTCCAGATCCCGGCTGTCGTCCGAATTGTAGATTTGATTAATGGTGTCCATAGTGCGCAAAAGGGCGTCGCTTTTAGAATAGATATAAAAGCGCTCCAGAAACAGGCTGTTGGAAAGCCAGCCAAAAACAACCACGAATGCTACGAGGCTGCCCATGATAATCAACAGCCGGAGGCGGATGCTGCTTTTCATTCTGAAACTCCGCTCCGGGGGACTTCGAATTTATAGCCTATGTTTCTTACCGTTTCGATGTAGTCGCCACAGTCTCCCAACTTCTGCCGCAGTTTCTTGATATGGGTGTCAATGGTCCGGGTGTCGCCATAATAGTCATAATCCCAGACCTGGTTCAGGATCTTCTCCCGGGAGAGGGCGACGCCGCTGTTGTCGATCAGATAGGTCAGGAGTTCGTATTCTTTGAAGCTTAATTCCACCGGCTTTCCGGAGACCAGGACTTTTCTGCCGTCCTTGTCAATCGTCAGTTCCCCCAGAAAGATGGTCTGCACGCTGGCATAGCCGCTGCTGCGACGGATCAGGGCCTCGATCCGGGCAGCGAGTATCTTGGGGCTGAAGGGCTTGGCTATATATTCGTCTACGCCCAGATCAAAGCCTTTCAATTCATCCCGTTCTTCACCCCGGGCCGTCAGCATGATCACCGGAACATTCGAGATCTTTCGTATCTCGCGGCATACCTGCCAGCCGTCCATTTTCGGCATCATGACGTCCAGAATCACCAGATCGATTCCTTTGACGCCCGTGAAAATATCCAAGCCCGCCTGCCCGTCCGCCGCTTCCAGTATCTGCACGCCGGACGCCTCCAGATAGTCGTGAAGCAGCTTTCGCATTCTGCTTTCATCGTCTACGATCAGTATTTTCAACCCGCTCACCGTCCCCACCTGCCTTGCTATGTGCGTAAAGCGGCCCTTCGTTGCCGAAAAGGCAGTCTTCCTTCATTATATATAGTAAATGTGTTGTTTATGTGAAGTCTGCTCAACGAATCCGTGAGTGTCAACGAATCCGTGAGTTGCATTTTTTATCGATTCGTAGTATGATTTTATCAAATTATTCATAGTTCGTCCATGTATCGCAGTATAGGGGGAATGATCGTTGGAAGACCCGTTAATATGGCGCTTGTTGGTTCTGTTCATCCTCATCCTGATCAACGCCGTCTTTACCATGAGCGAGATAGCGGTGATCACCGTCAATGACAATCGAATCAAACGGATGGCGGATGAGGGTAACGAAAAGGCAAAACGGATCACTGCTTTATTAGAAAAGCCGACGCATTTTTTCTCAACGATCCAGGTCATGGTGACGCTAGCCGGCTTTCTGGCCAGCGCGATAGCCGCCAGCAGCTTTTCGGCGCCTCTGGCGCGCTTTTTCCAAAGTATAACCCCCCTCAGCGAAGCGGCAGCGATCGAGAGCGTCTGCCTCGTGCTGATCACGATTATCCTTTCCTTTATCACGCTGATCTTCGGTGAACTGGTACCGAAGCAAATTGGTATGCAGAAAGCGGAAACTGTCGCGCTTGTCCTCTCCGGCCTGGTTTTGGCGGTAGGCAAGGTGCTGAAGCCCTTTGTGGGGCTGCTTACCCTGACTTCCCATAGCGTGCTTCATCTCATGCGGATAAACCCTGCAGGAGAACCGGAGAGCGTTACAGAAGAGGAAATCCGCATGATGGTGGATATTGGCGAAGAGAAAGGTTCCATCGCCGCCGACGAAAAAGAACTGATCACCAATGTATTTGAATTTAATAATAAAGAGGCGGAGGACGTCATGACCCATCGCACCGACCTTCGTATGATCTGGGTCGACGACGAGCCTGAGGTTGTCCGCCGAACGATTCTGGAAAATGGCTATTCCCGGTTTCCCGTGTATGATGAGGACGCCGACGACATCCTGGGGATACTGCATTTAAGGGATTATCTCGCCAACATGCTTTCAGAGGAACCGGCGACGCTCAGGGACTTATTGCGGCCTGCTTACTTTGTACCTGAGCAGATTCCCGCTGATGTGCTGTTTCGCGACATGCAACGGGAGAAGGTGCAATTAGCCGTAGTCGTAGACGAGTACGGCGGCGCCCGCGGCATCGTGACCCTGGAGGATCTGGTGGAGGAGATCGTGGGGAATATCTACGACGAGTATGACGAAGCGCCCGATATCATCCGGCAGATCGATGAGAATACCTGGCAAATCCCCGGTTCTGTGGAACTGGGGCAGCTTGAGCAGATTTTGGATATCCGGCTCCCTATAGAGGAAGTAGATACGCTGGGCGGTCTCATATTCAGCCGGCTCCGTACAATTCCGGAAGACGGTTCGACGCCGGTTATCGAAGCCTTTGGCCTGCGCATTCAGGTCGAGGAAATCCTGGATCGCCGGGTGGAGTGGGCGCTGGTCAGCAGGCTGGAGGAAGAAAACCAGGAAGCGAATGAGAAAGTAAATCAACAAGATAGTACTTTTTCTAATGATTGAATAACCTTCGGCATAATATTTTACCTTATACTATACTAGTATGTTGCCCTAAGACTGGGCAAGGATACGAAATAGTCTGAGGTATGTTTTTTTTAGTATAGGGCGATCTGTGCCTTGCACCTTTGCCAGAATTGATATATACTTTAAAAAATCTCTGAATAAAGCATTATCGTGATCAACAACATTCCCGTATAGCCTGCTGCAGATGCTATCATCCAAAGCAAGGCTGTCTCCGGGGGTTTCATATAGATGGCGGCGTGAAGCATTGGGACAGAACGACATGAGCGCGGATGTTTTCCGGGATACCGTAAGGATTCGCTGCGCGGGAGACGAAGCTTGCCTGCCTCATCTGCTTTGGTGCAGTTGTAGTAGAGTGGAGCAATCACTTGCAGCCAATCGGGCTTCGGGAGTTGCGCCACTATTCTGTGATATTTGTGTGCTGCGGTTCGCTGAAACGCTGAAGCATCGAGTGTCACAAAGGCCCTGGTAAAAGAGGTGACCTGAAGAAATGCCGGAGAGTAAACCAGATAC
>WRMS01000143.1 GCA_009777025.1 Clostridiales bacterium
AGCAAGGTGAAAAACCTTGAAACCTACATTCCCGGATATCATCACTATGTTGTCAGCGAAGAGCATATGATTCACCACTTCCGCGATTTTCACCATAGTTATGATTATCGAAATCATAACTATGGTGAAAAATCATAGAATGCTTATCATGCAAGGAGTTTGATGCATCCCTAGTTAGGATTTCCGGGAATGCAGGTATCAAGAGAAACTACAACTCAAGTTTTTCAAGCAGGGATGGCAACTATGAAAATAACGGAGGCCAAGCGGACATACCGTCTCCAGGAAAGAATGCGTTTGATACAGGAGCAGCGGGAGAGCGGTATAAGCATAAGAGCCTGGTGCGCAACGAATAACATCAAGGAGAGTAACTTTTACTATTTTCTGCGGGAGATCAGAAAAGCCGCATTGCAAACCAATGAGGGAAAGTCACTGGCGACAGAGCAGGCGCTTGTGCGAATTGAATTACCAGACAGCGTGAATCCGGTGGAAGGGAATGCGTTTGTGGCGGGAATCCGAATGCAATACAAAAGCGCAAGGCTGGATATACCGCCGGGAACCAGGGCTGAAGATTTGATCGTCGTTCTAAAGGCGTTGGATTCGGTATGATAGATGTACTGGGGAATCTGAGACAGTTTTACATCCGGTGCGGGTATACGGACATGCGCAAGCAAATCGACGGACTGGCGGCGATCGTTCAAAGCCAGGTGGAAATGAAAGAAGGCGCTTTGTTCTTGTTTTGTGGAAAAAGAGCGGACCGAATCAAAGGGCTGTTCTGGGATGGAACAGGATATGTGCTGGTATATAAGCGCCTGTCCAGCAGTCGTTTCCAATGGCCAAGAAATGAAGAGGATCTGAAACAGATCACACCACAGGAATACCGTTGGCTCATGGAAGGCTTGACGATATACCCATCAAAGGTAATCCGACCTATGGAGCAAAGGCCCATATTCTGAAAATACGTTACAAAAAACACATCTGAAAGAGCGCTGAAATCATTGAAAACAATGGACTTTCGGCGTTTTTTGGTGTATAATAATACTAAGAAATGAGAAAGGCGGTAGCGGGATGCAAAAGAACGTAATCCAACCCAATCCGCCTGAAATAGCCGCAATCTTCCAGCAGATGCAAAACGATATTTCAGCATTAAGAGAACAACTGAAAGCGCGGGACGCCGAATTAAAAATGCGGGACGCGGAAATCGAGCGGCTCACGCAAATGCTTGTGAACGCGCAGCGGGCGCGCTTCGGCCAACGCAGCGAAAAACGAGCATATGTCATTGACGACGGTTCTGAGCAACTGTCGCTGTTTGACGAGGCGGAACAGGAAGCAAGCGAATCCGCCCCCGAGCCGGAGATTGAAACGTTTGTGCCGGCGCATGTCCGCAAGAAAAAGCGGACGAAGGAAGAACTTTTCAAGAGTTTGCCGGTAAAGGAAATCGAATATGAACTGTCCCCGGATCAGCTGATTGACGAGAAGGGATATCATTACGAATGCATCGGCAGAGAATTTGTGCGCTCCGAATTGAACATCCTCCCACAGCAGGTTCTCCGTATGGATTATTATCGAAAAATCTATGCCAGTAAGCAGCATGAGAAGGATACGGGATACGCCAGCATACGCAAGCCGGAACTGCCGCAGCCTGTTATGAAGCACAGCATGGCCTCCCCATCCAGCGTAGCCGACGTGATGGCGAAAAAGTACGCTGGCGGGATGCCCTTGTATCGTCAGGAGCAGGAATGGAAGCGCCGGGGCGTGGAGTTAAGCAGAAACACTCTAGCCAACTGGGTGATCCGTCCAACCAATGACTGGTTCATGCCGTTGTATGAACTGCTGAAGCAAACACTCCTGGAGGAAGCCATCATCCATGCGGATGAAACGCGTGTCCAGGTGCTGAAAGAAGACGGCAAACCCGCAACCTCGCAATCCGAAATGTGGGTATATGCCTCGGCACCTCGAAGTAAGCGGCAAATCCGTTATTTTGACTACCAGAGCAGCCGGAGTGGCGAATGCGCTAAAACGTTTCTGACCGGATTTCATGGTATCCTGATTTCCGACGGCTATAGTGGATATAACAAACTGGAAGGCATGATCCGGGGCGGCTGTTGGTCGCATGCCCGACGAAAATGGCGGGACGCCATGCCTAAAGGCGTCAACCCGGAAAACTCAAAAGCAGTTCAGGGTTATAATTTTTGCAGCCGTTTGTTTGCCTTGGAAAAAAAGATGGCTGATTTACCTGATGATAAACGCTTGGAAGAGCGCCAGAAAAGCGGCCGCGCCTTGCTGGAAAAATACTGGTCATGGCTGGAGTCCTTTGTGCCGGAAAAGGGAAGCAAGCTTGAAGACGCCGTTCGCTATTCTTTGAATCAGAAAGAGTTTCTTTGCGCCTTCATGAATCATGGCAACATGGAAATCAGCAACAACCAGGTTGAGAACGCTATCCGCCCATTCGCTGTTGGTCGTAAGGGTTGGTTGTTCTGCGACACGCCCAAAGGCGCCTCTGCCAGCGCCGTTGTCTATACCTTGGTGGAATCCGCCAAAGCCAACAACATTGATCCCTACCGATATCTTCTCCGCTTGCTCACAATCCTGCCCATGTATGGCGACAATCCGCCTTTGGAGGAACTTCTGCATTTGCTCCCGTGGAGCGATTATTTGCAGAAGGAGTGTGCTGCTTGATACCACGGCATTATTGAGCGCTTACTTCGCACGAGGGATAACCTGCAATTCTGCAAAGACCTCGGCATCCGTCTCAACGGCCCGAAACTGGGCAGGCCCCCCAAGGATCTGGAGCTCTACCGAACCCAGTGCCGGCAGGAAAGAGAGGAATCTGCTGAACGCAACGCCATTGAATGTACCTTCGGGGTCGGTAAGCGCCGCTACTCACTTGGATATATCACAATGAAGCTTCAACATACCAGTGAGGTTGCCATTCACCTTGTGTTCCTGTCTATGAACTTACAAAAGAGGCTCCGTTCTCTTTTGGCTTCTTTTTCCTGCCGCTGGTTTATGTCTCGTTCGTCCTTCGTTGATCTTGTGGTCCCTTTCGTTTCTTGAAAAATCGTTGCTTGCTCAGTAGACACTAGATAAAAAAACGAAAAGGAGCAAACCAAATTTGAACGAAAACAAGAACGCCCCGAAAACCTTTACCATCATCGACGGAAATACCCTCATGGCGCAGGAGTACGAACGGGAGCCTGTTAGAATTTCGGACATACTGATAAGAAAGAAACCATGAGCGACAAGATAATCCGTATGCTCCGCAATGAAGTCAGCAAAATGTAGACGCTTTGGGTATTGTTTATTGGGATAGAATTTTCTGTGGACGCGGTTTCCCCGTTTTCGAGGGTTTATGAAGAAACATACCGGCTTCGCAATTTTACGCTTTGAGTCCCGCATGATATAAGGCTTTTCCGGAGCAACTATGTCCACATTTGCGTAGGAATTTCATATGATGAAACGCTTCCATTGCCTGTTCGAACATCGTTTTAGTTATGGCAATATCACCGATACGCTTCCGGGAAGTCCAGCGTCGCGCAAAAAGGGGTGCCCGGCGCGCCCGGTTGCGCAAGCGCGGAGCCGTACAGCAAAACCCTGCCGTCCGCGCCGGGCGCGGCACCGTAAATCTCACCCAACCCGCCGCTGATATCCGGCGTGCTGTCCGGCGCCTTCACGTTCCCTTCGCGATCAAGGAGTAGGACCCACCCATAACCAATAAACGGGCAGTTCTCCATGTCCAGTCCCTGGCTGACGCATAGAAACCCGCCTTTTACCGGCAGAATGACGTCCGCTTCCCCATATTCGAACGTATACGTCCATAGCTCCTCACCGTCCATGTTCAGGCCCGCGGCATAGCATCTGCGGCTCAGCGGCTCGCCGGTCTCCTCGTCAAATTTCCTTTCCGCAAACAATACCGCAATGGTCCCCTCGTCATCGACGCACAGATCAATCAAATTCGCCCAGCCGCCTGTTCGGGGAGCATAGTGCTTCTCCCATACCGTGACGCCGTCCAAATCACACCGCATCAGCATAACGGTTCTTGGGTCAACCCCGCCTGTTTCCGCGTTTGAGCCAATGATGAGCGAATCGTCGTAACGCGCGGCCTTCCTAAATTGGAGATCCCTGTAATCGTGTGCAAACGTTATTTCCCGCAAAGGATCCCCGTCGAGGCTCTTTTGCATGAAAAACGGCGTACCTGCTTCGTTATCGAGGCCATAATCATCTGCGCTTTCCGCCAGATTTCCCAGCGCGATAAAGGAATCCTTCAGCGCTACGATGTCCCTGATATAGGCGTGGAGCTCCCAGACTCGCTTGATGGATCCTTCCCTGCCGATGTTTACCAAATCCTGATAGAACCTAGGGTCATCCTCGTAGAAGCTGGGTTCACGACAAATGGTAAAGTCGCCGTTCGGCAAAGCGGTTGGGTGCAGAAAATCTTTTCCGTGTCCCTTTTCGGTCGTCCAAATCTCCCTGCCGTCCCTGTCCGAGTACGTCATCCATCCTTCCCCCGCGTAATCCCGCACACCGGTGTACAGAGTGCCTTCCTGCGTTTGTGCCACGCCCAGCACGGCGCCCGCCTCCAT
>WRMS01000144.1 GCA_009777025.1 Clostridiales bacterium
TCGTGCCGCCGGTTATGCCCGGAAGCACGCCTGCAAACAAACCAAGCGAGACGCCGACGGTGATCCAAAAAACACTTTGTGGAGTAAATGCCATGAGCAAACCTTGGAGTAGTTCTTCTCCCATATACGTTGCTTCCTTTCCAACGATTCACAAATTCGAATATACGATGAACAAGAACGATTTTCCTGTCCTTCCTCTATCCCACCTCCTTAAAAAGAACTGCAACACTGTAGAATCAGTGTATATTATACTATGCATTGCGCTAAAAAACGATAGGGGAATGCAAAAGCTGAAAAATTGACATTATTCTGTATATCATATACTATCAATAGGGTAATAGGCGCTTATAAACACCCCATTTGATGAATTGAGGGAAGAGAGGAGAGGAATAATGAGAATATGGCATCATAGCATGATAGATTTGACGCTTTTAACACAATACCGAAATAATATAATCGATCATGCACAGAAGGTACTGGATCAGGATGTTGCGCTGACGCCCCACGGTATTCCGCAGGATGTATACGGCTCAGTACCGCCGATTGAAGCATTGAAATACCAGTATACAGAGTTTCTTTGCGAGCGTTTTGTTTGCGAGGGAGCGCTGAATGCGGAAAGAAACGGCTATGACGCGTTTACTATCGGGTGCTATCTGGATACCGGCCTTCAAAGGGCGAGATCACTGGTAGATATTCCGGTGCTGGGCGTCACTGAAACATCCATGATGGTCGCCTGTATGCTGGGCAAGAAATTTAGTATGGTCACCATCGGCCCGTCGATGCAGGAGCACATTATGGACGAGGCTATAAGCTGCGGCCTGGAAAAACGGATTGCCTCCAGCCTTACCATCGACCCGCCAGTCATTGAGTACCAGATGGAAGGCGACGTGGAGCAAGGGAATCTTGTTGAGAAGCTGTTTCTGCAGACCTGTGACAAGGCAATTGCTTCAGGAGCGGATGTGATTATTCCCGCAGAGGGCGTTTTAAATGAGTTCCTGTATCAACGAGGAGTGAATTCCTACAAGTCGATTCCCATTCTGGATGCGAACGCGATTATGTGGCAGTATGCAGTAATGTTAGCTAAACTAAAAAAAGTAAGCGGCATTACAGTCAGCAGAAGAATGGCTTACACAACACCGCCAAAGGATCTGCTGGAAAAGTTACAGGGCATACATACGCGTTACAACTTAAGCGAATCAGACTTTTCTTGAACGAATCTTCGTTCAGCACAGGATTCAGACCCATGCTGAACGTTAGATGAGTCTATGCAGACCCTAAGAGTTCTTATCCTATACCTGATGTCACGAGTAGTAGAACGAGTTGGGTCTGTGATGAACGAATGTGAGAAGATCGCGACACCCATGATAGCGTCTGACTGACAAAGCAGCCCGGCAGGAGAAATCCCCTGCCGGGCGCTTGTTGTGCGCCCGGGCAAGGCTGCGCTTTTGGCATTCAGTATTTCTCCTTATTTGTAAATGATTCATTATCGAGTGCTGAGGATCGATTCTCTTTCTTCCGTATACTTGCTTTAAAATGCCGCCAGCCGCCGGGATCATCCCGGCGGCTGTGCAAGCTTGTTTATTCGTATTGTGTTGAAACGGTAGTTACGACTGTAGATTGAACGTCGTGATTAGGACCGCGGGCCGTACGTGGGTACCGGTACGCCGTACTCCAGGGCGCCCAGATCCGGGGCGTCGCCGGTGTAATCATCGGTCACATTGGGGATGAACATGCCTGCGTCTACCGCTGCGGAGTCCGCCTTCAGGCTGAAGTCCAGTTCGTCCATCTCGTAGATTCGATTGACAACCCACCTGTCGCCCCAGACCGGCTCCGGTACGCCTTCGAAGATACTGTAGTCGAGCAGGATGCTGTGGGTATCCTGGCCGGTATCCATGGCGAATTCACGCAGGGTTGCGTAGTAGCGGTTGATGCGCGTTGCGGGCTGTATCCAGCTCTTATTGGTGTAATCGGGGGAATACCACTTGAAGCTCCTGTTGTTCGTCGGCACGCCGGGATAGAAGCCGTTGTAGTCCGAGGTGGAGTAGTTGTTCCTGTTGGTCATCCCAAAGAGCTCAGCCGCCGGGTTCTGCCGCATGATCAGGTTGTTCCTCCAGTGGATATTCGTCGCCTGGGTGCCGAAGGCTTCCACGCAGATGGTGTTGTTCAGGAGGATGCCGCCTGCCGGGTCGCTCATCTTCAAGCCGCCGGAGGTCGCGCTGTTCACGTTGGACAAAGAGGCAGGCAGGTGGTAGAAGATATTGCGGATCCAGTATACGGGGCCGCCCATGACCGGCTGCATACTGATGCCGGCTTCCGCCGAGTTCAGGCAGACGTTCCGCATGATCCGGATATTGTACATGCTGCCGTCGGTCTCCATGGGATTGTCTGTCATGACCGTAATGAAGTTGTTGTATACGTCGTTCGCCATCTGCAGGTTTTCCCAGACCAGCTCGCCGTTTAAGCTGCCGTCCGGCTGTACATAACCGGGGGGCAGTACGGTGAGGCTGTCGATGCCGTCATGGAAATCGGCGACATAGTTGAAGCAGATCACGTGGCCGTTGCCGGTGTACTTGACCGCATAGTAAGAGTCCAGCAGCGCGGGATAACCGCCGGCGCTGTAGCCCCAGATGCTGCCGTTCCAGCCTTGCAGGCCGAACTCGCGGCTGTTTCTGCCCTGGAAGACGTTGTCGGCGATGTAGAAATTCTTGCAGCCCTGGTATTCGGCGTCGACGCCTTTGCCGATATCCTCAATGATGCAATTCTTCACCGATAAGCCCAGGCAGCCGGTGACGTCCTGGATACCCGCCAGGAAGGCGACTTTCGTATTGCGGATGGTCAGGTTTTGGAAGATGTGATAGTCCGCGCCCAACACGTTGAAGAGGTTGAAGTTGCCGTCGCCGTCATAAATGACTGCGCCGTCGATGCATTCCTGCCTGCCGCAGGAGCCGTCGCAGCCGATAATGGAGATCGGCTTCTCCTCCGTCCCTTTGGCCGTCAGGTGATAGGTGCCGTCGAAGGGCGTACCCTGATTCGAAACACCCCTGAATTCGGAGGAGTAGAAACGGGGGTCGTCTATGTACAGGCCGGCATGGACCAGGATCGTGTCGCCGGCTTTGACGCGGTGCGGGAAGAACTTGGCCCAGTCGCCGTTGGTCCCGTACTGCAGGTAGGCGTCCATCAGGTGGTTATAGTTCGGCGTCTGTCTTTGGTTCGCCGGGACGCTGCGGGGATAGACGTGTAAGGTCGCGGCGTCCGCCCCTGTGTAGGGTACCGGCTCCGGGCGGGTGCGCACCGTGACGGTCTCCGTATCGTTGCCGATGACGCCGTCCGGGTCGGAGATGACGAACTTGCATTCATAGGCTGTATCTTCCTGCAGGTCGATGATGCTGCCCGCAAACATATTGGGCGAGGTCATGGGATAACTCCGTCCATAGATATTGGCCGGGTTGATGTTGAGCGGGCCAACGCGGATCATGTCCATACCCTGGAGCCATTCCGTGGTCCCCTCTTCGCGGTAGAACACCGACACTCTGGCGTTGACGTTCTCGTCGCCTTCGACGTACCACTCAAAGCCCAGATTGATCAGCGTGGGGGGCTCGACCCGCAGTTCGCCGGGGGTCACCGGGGAAGCGGGCAAGTCATACTGCGGATCCTGGGCCAGGGTCACGTTGATGCTTTGGGTAATGGGGGTTGCCTGCCATTCGAACACGGCGCCGCTGTCAATGTCTTTCAGCCATCCGGCTAGGAGCTGCAGGTTGCCGGTCACTCCATAATTGTCGTATAAAGCGTCGGCGCTGCTCCAGGAATTGTAGAGGGCAGTATCGCCGCCATTGATGTAATTTCCGCCTATCACGACTTGTGAACAGACAACGGTGATCTCATCCAAGGCATAGAAGGTGACGGTGAAATTTTTGTTTACCGCCAGCATCACATTTGTATTTTTGTTGATAGGCGTCGTTTTCCAATTGAATACTCCGCCAGTATCTATATCCTCTAGCATATTGGGGATCGGTTCCCAGCCGGTGGGCAGCTTATAGTTGACTGCCAGCATGCCGCCTTCGTTGCTCCAGGAATTATACAGTTCGTGGTTACTGCCGTCGATGAATCTGCCGGCGGCGACATACTGCTGATGGACGATGGTTGTTCCATCAAAAGCATAGAATGTGACAAGGTAAGGCCCTCCGGGCGCCGCAAAAGCAGGCAGTGCAAGGGCAAATACCATCATCAATACTAGTGTCAAAGATACTAGTTTCTTCATTTCTTCCTCTCCTTTTCATCGTTATACTTGTTTAAAGTTCCTGTCAGCCGCCGGGATCATCCCGGCGGCTGGCAGGCTTACGTATTCATATTGTGTTGAAACGGTAGTTACGACTGTAGGTTGTGGGCGGCGCGGTTAGGACCGCGGGCCGGCCGTGGGGGC
>WRMS01000145.1 GCA_009777025.1 Clostridiales bacterium
ACGAGCTTGCTACGCATGAAGCCGAGGATGAATCTGTCACGGAAGAAGCCGAGGAAGCTGAAGAAACTTTGGAAGCGGAAGAAGCGGAAGAAGCAATAGAAGCCGAAGAAGCTGAAGAAGTGGTAGAAGCGATAGAAGAGGAAGAGGAAGAGGCGGAAGAAGCGGAAGACGAGTAAGCAGAGGATTCCGCAGATTGAATGAATCTTCACTTTTATAGCCTGAAGTCTTCTTTCATCCCACAACTGAAGTCACGGGTATAAAACGAACCTTCGTTCAGCAGAGGATTCGGACCCGTGCTGAACGGTAGATGCGTCCATTATTCTGCTGATAGCTCAGATATCGCTCAACAGGCTGTATCTGAGCCTTTCTTCATCATAAGGGTTTATACTAAATGATCTCCCGCAGGAGTGACGAATGCAAGTTGTTCTTTTTTGTATTTTTGCCGGTATTGGCGGCACATGCCTTGGATGCTTGTGGCTCTTTACCAGGAAAAATATGTCTGCCGACGCCATTCAACGGATTTTGACGTTTGGCGCCGGTTTCATGACAGGTCTCGTTTGCTTCGATTTGATTCCTGAAGCTTTCGAACAGGCAGGCTTCGGGATTACCTTAGCTGGATTGGCTGCGGGCCTGGGATTCATTCTGCTGACCGATACCATAACCCATAAAATGACTGACCATTCGCACCATGCGCATCACAAGGGCGATCAGGACCGCCCATTACCGGCGGATCAGAAGGCCTTACTCCACTCGGGGCGGATGATGTTACTTTCGATTGGCCTGCACAATCTGCCTGAAGGGATAGCGATAGGCTCGGGCGGTTCCTATGACATGCAATTAGGAATTACCTTAGCGGCGGTGATTGCCTTACATAATCTGCCGGTTGGCATGGCGATTGCCGCCCCCTTATTAGCCGGGAATTACAGCAAAGGATTGGTTCTGTTGCTGACGGCGCTTTCCGGCTTGCCTACGCTAGCCGGAGGATTTATCGGAATGCTGGCAGGCGGCGTTTCTGAGAGGATGCTAGCCTTTTCCCTGGCTGGCGCCGGAGGGACGATGTTGTATGTCGTGTGGAGGGAAATCCTTCCCCAGTCGATACGCTCGATCCCCTTTCGGATTGCTTTGTCCCTTTACGTGACCGGAGGCATTTTGGCTATGGCACTGGCGATGCTTGTCTAATCGTACTTTGAAAGGTAATAGGAGAAATGAAAAAAACACTGCCGGCAATCCTAACGGCAAACGGTACAATCCATTGCGAGGTAGTTATCCTGGACCTGGATGGAACGGTGGTGGATAGCGGCCCCGGGATAAAAAGCAGTATTCATAAGACGATTTCCAGGATGCAGCTGCCTTCCAGAACCGACCAGGAGCTCGAGGCCTTTATCGGCCCTCCCGTCCGCCAGGCATTCAAGGATACGTTTTCTTTATCTGACGAAGAAGCGGAAAGGGCGCTGAAGACATACAGGGCCTATTATTTTCAGGGCGGCATGTATGAAGCCTTCCTCTACGATGGTATACCGGAACTCCTCAAAGACTTGAAAGACAAAGGGTATCGGGTTTCTCTGGGAACGTCGAAAGCCTGGGTCCTTGCCCATCGTATATTACGCCATTTCGGTTTGCGTTCTTATTTTGAAGGGGTATTTGGCTGTTATCTCAATGGCCGCCTGGATAGCAAAGAACTGGTATTGCAGGCGATTCTTGATCACTATTCGGGTCGAAAGACGCTGCATAAGGGCCGGCTTGGGCTGCCGGGAGACGGAGCAGGGGAAGATTGTGCGATACAGCCGCTGTCGCAGGAAGCCGATCTGCATTGCCTCATGATCGGGGATCGCTTCTATGATGTAGAAGGCGCGAAGGCATTAGGCATACCGACGATAGGCGTAACATTTGGCTACGGTACACGCGAAGAATTACAGGAATCCGGCGCCGCACTGATCGTGGATCATCCGCTGGAAATCAGCGCCAGGCTGCCGGCATTGCGCTAGAATTGAGGTCTGCTACCCTATGGCGTACCTGCTGGAATCGGATCAATTAACGAAATACTACGGGGATCAACTGCTATTCTCGAATGTTAGCTTACGTCTGCGGGAAGGGGAGAAAGCAGGCCTTGTCGGCCCCAATGGCGCCGGGAAAACAACCCTGCTCAGTTGCCTGTCGGGAAGAGATCGGGCCTATGAAGGGAATGTCCGGTTAGCGTCCTACGCCTCCATTGGTTTTTTAGCCCAAACACAGTTTGACCTGGAGGAAGAGACCTTGTTGTCTTCCGTCATGGAAGTTTTTTCGGATCTTTTTGCGCAACGAAAACGGATTGAGGAACTGGAGCAAAACATGGGAGCCCTTGATTCCCGGGCGTTGGAGCAGATTCTTCAGAAGTATGGCGCAGAACGGGACAGTTATGAAAGGGCAGGGGGGTTTTCCGCCGAAACACAGGTTCGCCGGGTCTTAAGTGGTTTAGGTTTTCAAGAAGATCAGTTACAGCGAACCGTGGCGAGTTTCAGCGGAGGAGAAAAAACAAGAATCGGATTGGCGCGAATCCTTGTTCGCGAATATCCCCTGCTGTTCCTGGACGAGCCGACCAATCATTTGGATCTGGATTCTTTGGAATGGCTGGAGGCTTTTCTGAAGGACTATCCCGGCGCTTTGCTGGTCGTATCCCATGACCGGTACTTTTTAGACGGGATAACGGAGACTATCTTTGATCTGGAAGGAGGCAGGCTGAAACGCTATAAAGGCAACTACAGCGTATATGCGGCGCAGAAAGAAGAAGACAGAAAAGCGCAGCTGCGGGCTTTCGAAAAGCAGCAGAAAGAAATCAAGGAAACCGAGGCGTATATCGCCCGCTATAAAGCGGGCATCAAAGCAAAGCAGGCAAGAGGGAGACAGTCCAGGCTTAACCGGCTTGAAAGAAAGGAAAAGCCCGAACAGTCGCGCGTTATGCATATGGGAAAAGCTGAGATTTCCGGCCAGGCCGGCGATAAGGTCCTGGTTCTGGAGCAAATCAGCTTTGGCTATGGAGACGAACAATTGTTCTCCAACCTGGAAGCGACGATACGCCTCCAGGAACGCGTAGCCTTATTAGGCCCCAACGGCGCCGGTAAGACAACGATTCTCAAGCTGATTATGGGCCTTCTTAAGCCCCAAAACGGCGGCGTCTTTATCGGCCCCAGCGCCAAGCCTGTCTATTTTGATCAGGAATACAGGAACTTAACTGCGCATCATTCTGTGCTGGAAGAGATACTCCATTCTTCTGATTTGACAGTGGAAGAAGCGAAATCCCATTTGGCGAGATTTTTATTTTTTGCGGAAGACTGGGATAAACAAATTGCCAATCTGAGCGGCGGAGAAAGAGGACGAATATCCCTCCTTAAGATGACGCTCCATAAAGGAAATGTATTACTTCTAGATGAACCGACCAATCATTTAGACATCCGGTCCAGGGAAATTATGGAAGAGTATCTGCTGACCTACCCGGGAACTCTGCTCATGGTTTCTCATGACCGTTACTTTATCGATACCTTAGCGGAGAGGGTACTGGAACTGACGCCAAGCGCTTTACTTTCTTATCAAGGGAATTATACGGACTATCGGGAACGAAAAGAACGGATGAAAATCCAGGAACGAAAAACGGCTGTTCATGCCCTTACCAAAAGAAGCGCAGAGACCGGTGTACCTAAGGCGGATCGCTATGTCAGGGCCAGGCTTCGGCAGAAGCTGCAGGAGCTGGAGAAGGAAATTAGCGATTTGGAAGAGAGGGAAGCCGAGTTGGTGGAAGCATTAAGTAAACCGGATACCTATAGCCAGGACGACGCCAACGATGTGGTAAAGGAGCTGAACGAACAGTTGCGGACCATCCAATCCCGTTTGCCGGAGGCGTATCTTGAATGGGAAGAGACAGGTCGCAATTTGGAGACGAGCGCGGCTTCGACAAGTTGAGTTTTCGGTAGTATGAAGGAAACAACAGGAGGTTCCATGAGAGACAGTATAATTTTGCTCCTATACAAAATGAAAAGATGGGTCAAAGAGAATCCCTATAAATGCTTCAAAATTGCCTGCGCCATCTTGTTTCTCTCGATATTGGGTATTCAGCTCTATTTTACCGCAAGGTGATAAGAGAGTGGGTCACGCGGCAGAAGCATAGGCAGAAGCAGTTCTAGTTAACAAAATGTATTGTTATCTACGGTAATCATAGTCATTTTTATTTGTCCGTAATGACAAAATCAACAACTTTCCTATACTTATCATACAAAAATTCAACATCCATACCAATCAAATCAGAAGGCTGGATTTTCTTACGATTCAAAACATCCATCTTAACCTTCTCTCGATCAGTAATCACACCCCACGCAGCTTGATCTTTAAAAGGCTCTCGCTCCATGTGCAACACAGCATT
>WRMS01000146.1 GCA_009777025.1 Clostridiales bacterium
TTTCTAATTATGTAGCCTAACGGCTCAACGTCCTTCCGATGTATTACCCACCAGCCTCCTGGAAGGACCTTCGCCTGAACCCCCTCACGGGTGGTTCTACGGCTTCATTCGCTACCAAACCTGTGTTTCACGACTTCATGTTCCTACCGTAGCCTGGGCAAACATGCCCGCCCGCCACCTACTGAGTCGGCACTGAACTGTAACGTGAATTCCGTCGTTACAGGCGTGATCCTTGCTTCCGGCGATTGCATCCGAATCATTGCTGTGTTATAAATAAATCTACAAGCAGTAATATTCTTCGTATTATCCGGGTTATACTTATTGGCAAGGAGTCGCCCATGCTCATCATTCTGGTTTTCGCAACGGAAGACGACCGCGACAAATTCGAGCAGCTCTTCGAAAAATACAGAAGACTTCTCTTGCACAAGGCCTACGGCATACTGAGAGACTACAGCCTCGCCGAAGACGCTGTCAGTGAAGCATTCATACGGATTTATAGAAATATGAATAAAATCGACGACATCGCTTCTTCCCGAACGGTATCTTTCCTCGTCACCATTGTCAAAAATACCGCCCTCACCATTTTAGGAAAACAAAAACCGTATCTTGTACTGGATGAAGGCGTCGAGATTGAAGATAAGGACGACAGTCTCGAAGAAAAGGTTCTTTCTGCAGCAGTAACACAAGATATGCTAAAACTGGTAGATCTTCTTAGCGAGGACTTGCGCGCCCCTTTCCTCCTGAAATACGCCCATGATCTGCCCCATAAAGAAATCGCCGGGCTGCTGCATATCAGTGAGAATAACGTTACTGTGCGCATTCACCGGGCGAAGAAGAAATTGGCGGAAATATTCAGAGAGGCGGGATACGCGAATGGAAAACCGTAATAGCGAAAAATTCTATCAAGAACTAGCGAAAGCGTATGCCGATCAAGAAGACGCCGCTTTGCTGCGGGAATTGGCGGAAATCGACAGGGACGCCCGCAGACATAAGAGCAAAAACAAGCGCAGCATGCTGCTGTCTCTGGCGGCGATCCTTGTTTTTGCGGCGATTGCCATCGGCAGCTTCAGAAGCGGCTTACCCTGGCCTTCCTCTGATATGTCTTCGTCGTCGTCGTCCTCGTCGCCTTCTTCCTCTTCGCCTTCTTCTTCATTACCTTCCGCAGCGGAAGAGGCGCCGGCGGACAAGCTGCAAGAAAGTATCCGCTTCGTAAACGCAAATCTGCCCGCAGGCTACAACGTCGAACGCATCGACTATGACCATAGCGCTGCCATCATGGAAATCACAAACGAAAAAAGAAATGCCATTCGGCTTATCGCGGAAGAATACGACAACTTCGAAACTAGAGGCTTAAGCAGAATTACGCTAAACGGAAACCCCGCATACGGCCTGGTCAAAAATGATTACTGCGTCCTTAAATTCGGCAGGAACGGGATCCTTTATACGATCAGCAGTATGTACGCGTATGAAGATTTAGTTGAACTCTGCAAAACAATGAATTAATTTTTTAGCGCCTGTAATGTTTCCGGATTCTTTCGGGTTTATAGAGTATGGGACCATCCCCGACCCGAAAAAATCAAAGGAGAGTTTGCCATGAAAAGAATCGTCATTGCTATCTTAATCCTTTCCCTGCTTGCCGCACTGGCGAGCTGCGGAGGAAGTGGAAGCGGCGCCACTGCGCCCCGACAAGACCCCTCGTCCTCCGGCTCTTCGACCACGAACGCAGCCCCGCCCCTGTCGTCGTCAACAGCGAACGACGCCCCCAGCTTCGCGCCCCAGGCAAGCGCGTCGACAAGCAGCCCGGCAAGCGATAGCCTAGCGGAAGAGTACTACATTTCAAATTCTGACGAAGAATATCTCGTCATCAACGAAAACCGCATGGTACCCACTTCAGAAAAAACCATGCTTACCTTCTCTCTGAAGGTCGATACCGCTTCCTACAGAAACGTAGTCCGGTATATCGGGAGCGGCAATCTGCCTCCCGCCGACGCGGTTAGAATCGAAGAAATGGTCAATTATTTCCACTATGATCAGATCCTTGCCCACGACGACGGTGCTTTCGCCATCTACACGGAACTCGGGCCCTCGCCGTTTTCGGCGAACAACACCCTCGCTTTTGTCCGGGTGAAGTCAAAGGAGATCGACAGAGAAGAACTCCGGCCCAGCAACCTGACCTTTCTGATCGACGTATCGGGATCAATGAATTCCTACGACAAACTTCCCCTGCTGAAGTCTGCTTTCGGCTTGCTTGTGGAGACGCTCGGCCCGGAGGATTCCGTTTCCATCGTTACCTATGCAAGTGAATCCCGTGTAGCGCTGGACAGCGCCCGGGGCAATGATAAAAAAAGAATCATGGACGTCATCAATGGGTTGGAGGCAAGAGGCAGCACAGCCGGCGGAGAAGGGATACAGGCGGCCTATCGGCTGGCGGAGCAGAACTTTATTCGTGGCGGGAATAACCGCGTGATCCTTGCGACGGACGGCGATTTTAATGTTGGTATTTCCAGCGTGGAGGAATTGGAACGCTTTATCAGTCAAAAGCGGGAAACCGGCGTATATCTGAGCGTACTCGGTTTCGGAACAGAAAACATAAAGGACAATAAAATGGAGACCCTTGCCAAAAACGGAAACGGCAATTACCATTATCTGGACTCGGTCGCCACGGCAAAAAAAGTGCTGGTGGACGAGCTGGCCGCAAATCTATATGTAATTGCCGAAGACGTAAAGGCGCAAGTGGAGTTCAATCCGGCTCTGGTTTCCGGTTACAGGCTGATCGGCTATGAGAACCGGCGTCTGGAGAACCGGGATTTTGCCGACGATACCAAAGACGCGGGAGAAATTGGCATAGGCACGGACGTGGTGCTTATGTTTGAACTGACGCTCCAAAACGGCGGCGGAGGCGACTACAAATATACCAACAACTCGCCCACGCCCGCACCAGTTTCTGCAGCCTATGGAGATGAATTCTTTGAAGTGCGGATCCGCTACAAAGACCCCTACGCAAGCGCAAGTCAACTGATCACGTATCCGGTCACGATAGACAGATTGCTTGCGCGCAATACGGCAGACTTCAACTTTGCGTCAAGCGTGGCAGCCTTCGGGCATTTGCTCCGGGATTCCCAGTATACGGGAAGCGTGGAGCTGGCAAAGGTGATAGAAGTCGCCGAGGGCAATCCGGGTATGGACGAAGGCGGACTACGCCGGGAATTTGTCCGTGTTTTGCGGCAATACCGGGATATCCTGCGATAGGCGGAGACCGATCCATGCCGCGGGCGCCGACTGCTGCAGGTTTAGCCGGAAGATATCCATCAAGGCCTGCGTCTCCTCGATGAAGTACGAACGACTCAGGTTTCCCGCAGCATCCCAGTCGCAGTAATCCCACCATACAGCCGCCTTGATCCTTGGGTATTGCCCGATATGCGCAAACATACGCTCGACCCACTGTTCCTTATCTCCCCCCATGCTCGCGGAAGCGAACTCCGTAATCATCAGCGGCTGTGTATACCGCGTCGTGTACGACAAGTACAGCGCGTCGTAGAGCTCGTCGAATTCCCTCCATCTTTCGCCGAAGCTGCTATAGTATGTGCCCGTGTTATATTTGGTCATTCCGACGATATCCACAAACGCGTCGCCGGGGTAATACATAAGCTCGTGATTCCATTTAAAATCCGGATAGGAGCCTCCGTTCGGATTCCATACCCAAATGACGTTGTCCGCCTCCGCCCGTTCGAAAAAGCCATATACATACCGGTAAAACGCCCGATACACAGCCGTATCCTTTGCGGTATGCCAGGAGGAGTAGGGACACCAATCTCCGTTCATTTCGTTTCCCAGCCGAAACAGCACAGGGTGTTGGAAACCGGCGACCGTTTCCGCATAATCCTGCAAAAACGCGTCATAGTCCCCGTTGAGAACATCATACACCTGATTGCCTCCATCCTCGGTCGCCCCTGTCTGAAGCGTAAGTTCCAGGACTTTTCCATGATCATATGCGGTTTCGAGCATTCGCTTTAAGTAAGGATGACTGCCGCCGTTCTGGAAATCGCTGTAGTATAGCAAAATCGGAAAAGTATACGAAAAGACGTCTTCGTAGCGTTCGATCCGCGTGAAATCGAAGGAAGCCGTTTTGGGTTCAAATATCCCCCAGGCCAAGGGTGCGTTGTCAGCGAAAAAGGTATCATAAAACCATCTTGTTTCGCTGTTCCAGCCTCTTTCGTCCGCATCCACTGCAACTGTCCTTCTGGTATAAGCCGAAACAGTCACAGGCGTCGTGTTGAACGCTTCTACCAAATACGCATAGCCTCCCAGGAGGTATACCGGTGCGGAAGCCTTTATGAAGATGGTATAAACATAGTTTCCTTCAGCC
>WRMS01000147.1 GCA_009777025.1 Clostridiales bacterium
TAGGAGACCTTGCGTTTTCCTGAATCCGGCGTCGAAACCGGCGCTGACGCCGTCCCCGACTGGGGCTGGCTTGCCGATGGAAAAACCGCCTATAGCATGCCTGTCAGAGTAACGGCGGGAGGCATAGGCGTAAGCGGCATAGAAGTACTGTTCACCATGTCAGAGGGCGAGGGGGCTGTCCTTTCCGCCCCATCGGCTGTCACCGATAAGAACGGTATCGCGCAGGCCTTCATCACGGCGTCGAAGCCCGGCGCCTATGTCCTCGATGCGGTCATCAGCGACAAGCATAGGGATAGGGAAGATCTGCTCGTCAGCTTTATCCGCAGGGATAAGCCCATTCTCCAATTCACCGCGGGAAGCGCTTATTACACCGTAGACGGCGTGGCGCAAAGCGCAGTGGCGCCCGCATTCGTCCGGGACGGCCGCGCCTACCTCAGCGTCAGGGATATGGGCAAAGCCTTGGGGGCGATGATCGAGTGGGACCAGGAGAGCCAGGCTGCCACGCTGACAAACAGCGCTGCCGTCGTCCGTATCCCTGTAGGCGCTACGACAATCTACGCAAACCAAAGGGGCGCCCGCTCGGATATCGCCGTCGACGCCCCCGCCGTCAACGAAAAGGGGCGTGTGTACCTACCTTTCCGCGCGGTGCTTGAGCTATTTGGTTACCAGGTCTCTTATGATCAGGAAAAACAGGAAATCACCTGCATTTGAACTTCACGCGACTATGAGAATCATCGCCGGCGCTACCGCAAGCATTTTTATGAAACTGCGACGCCTTTCGCCAACAGAGAGGCACGTCGAAGGCTCAGGTAGTAGTTTTGCTGCGCTTTCAGCAGGTCGCCCTTTGCCGAAAGCAGCTCCATCTCCGCCGCTTGCAGCCCGATCCTCGGCGCCATGCCCAGCGAAACCTGCAGCGACATGACCTCGTAAGCAGCCTGTTTTTCTTCTATAGATTTCTCCAGCAAAGCCATTTCTGCCCTGGCGCTATCCAAGCCGATAGCCGCCGCCCGGGCCTGCAGCCGCAAGCCCTGGACCAGATTGTCTCGATTCAAGATCATCGTGTCTCTCTGGGCGCCGATCTGACCCAGCGCGGAAGGCGCCATGCCGCTATTCTGGACGCCGAGCTGAGCTGCCAGCGCAGGGGGAAGGAAGGTTCCGCCGGAACTGATGGTCGTTCCATAAAGATCGATATTTCTATTGAGTACGCCCAAACGCAGGTTGTTTCGGACAGCGGTTTCCGCCAGCTTATCCGGATCATACACTGTCGTCATGCCTTCGATACTGAATGCGGGATCCAGCCGAAAGGCCAGGTTATCGTCTTTGCCCATCTGCCGCAGGAGACTCCTGCCGGTCATATCGACGCCATTGAGCGCAGCCCGCCGTTTATCCTCCAGGTTTTCCAAAGCAAGCTGTTTCTTCTGTACTTCCGTAGCGGTACTCAGGCCGAGCCTCGCCTTGAGTTCCTCGATCTTCAACTGCTCCCGGCTTAAGTTGATGGAGTAATCCAGAATCACCAGAGAATCCTGCAATTGGAGGTAATCGAAAAACAGTTTCTCCCCGGCATACTCCGCCACCGTCTTTTGCGCTTCCGCTGTAGCTTTTGCGTCTTCGAGGCTGGTTATCGCCGAATCCTGACTCGCAAGGGCCCGCTCTATGGATGCTGCAACTCCCGAACCCAGCGCGTCATACATGGACATGTCGGCGACGTCCTTGTTTGCCTGAGCCGTATTCAGATCCGTGTTGGCTTGCCTGGTCTCCGCGCCCCTGGCCCGGGACAACTCCCGCACCTGCGCCAGCGTGATGAGCTCTTTCGTCATCTCCACAGCGACTTTCTGATCCGCTGTGTCCTTATAAGCCTCCGTATCCCCTGCTGCGACAAGTAAGCCTGCACTATATCCGAAGGCCAGCGCAAAACACAGGACAAGCGCCCAAAGGCATCTTCCATAGCAGCGTTTCTGCTTTTTCATCCTTACCAACCCCTGCCTATTTTTTCCGACCAGCCGGTCGGTTGTGTACCCAGTTTATGCAATATGACCATGCATGTCAATGCATAAAGCCTAAGTTTAACGCATTGTTCACATAAACAAATCATCGAGATGAACTTCAAACGGAATCCCCGCCTGATATACATTTTTGCGAAGCCCGTACGTGGTAATCATCGTCGTTTGCGCCGATTTGCGCGTACCTGTCTCGGCTAGAAACGCCGATCGTTTGTTCCGAAGATTCTGATCATAGGCCTTGTCTATTGTGTATTCGGATGAGGCATATTTCATTTCACACAAATTGATCACCTGATCGCCGCGTTCCAGGACAAGATCGATCTGTGCGCCGGGGTCGTGGATTTTGCTTTTCCATGCGAAAACACCTGTCAATACGCCGGATATGCCAAGGGCTTTCCGAATCTGCGGTACATGCTGCAGGCACAGGATTTCAAACGCATAGCCTGCCCAGGCGGCGTGCGCAGGCGTCGTACAGAAACGCAGCCAGAAATCTTCGCTATAGGCTTCTTGTTGTGACCCAAAGCGCAAACAAAACAAGGTGAAAGGATCGATCAGCTGATATAGGCGATCCTTTTTTTTCTTGCCGAAAGCGCGGTACTCACGAATAAAGCCGCTGGTTTTGAGCTCATCCAGAATTTTGCTGAGCCCGCCGCCTTCCGCTATACCGGTTGCCGCGATTATTTCATCCCGGCTTTTGCCGTAATTCCTCGAGGCGAGCGCTTCGATCACACGTATATGCCCTTCCGCGTTCCGAAACAGCGATCTGAAGAGATTCGTATACTCATTTCTCAGAGGGGCGTTCTCTTTAAAGAAGATATCATCCACATTTTGGGCAAGGCTAAATTTGGCTTTGAAGAAATCCATATAGTAGGGGATCCCGCCAAATATCATATAGGCTTCCGCGACTTGATATCTGGGGATATCTATCCCCTTTGCCCGATAATACGCCTCACATTCTTGCAAGGTAAAAGCCTGCAGGCAGATTTCGCCTGTCAGGCGGTTATGCAACCCGCCGGTATTATTTACCACATGATCGATGATCCAGGAAGCCGCTGATCCGCAAATAATGAGTAACACATCTTTTCTCATCGAAGCAAAGCGATTCCAGAAATGATCCAAAGCGGACAGAAAACCTGATTTCGGTGTGTTCATCCATGGCGCCTCATCAAGAAAGACGACCTTTTTTTCTTTCTTTTTTGACATAGTAAGCAGCGTATTCAAATTGTAAAACGCCTCGTTCCAGTTCTTTGCAGGTGCAAGATCCTTACCGCCATAATTGGCTATTTCCTGATTAAAGTTGGCAAGCTGTACCGCGCCTGTCCCGTCAAGAATCCCTGACGCATAGAACACAAAACCAGCGCCAAGGGCTTCCCTTATCAGGAAGGTTTTTCCAACGCGGCGCCTGCCATAAAGCGCTATGAATTCGGATCGATTCGAGTCATAGTATTCCTGCAAAAGCTCTTGTTCTGATTTCCTGCCGATAATGCGCACATCATTCTGCATACTGCCCCTCCGTCATGAAACCAGCATATCATATAACTCGCCGTATGTCCACTATTTACCACAGATACGGCGCATTATAATATTATAATCATTCTCCACGAATTTGTATTTTTCTTTGTAATATATAGCCTTTATGGTATTTTCACTCTGTTTCCAATCATTACAGAAATAATATAGCTCGCCGTAAGTGTATTTTTTTATATAGTTACGGCGAGCTATAGTTCATTATAGCATTGACAGCCATTGTACATACGGTTAACATGTAGACAAACGGAGTTGCCCGCTTTGCATCGGCGGTCAGTTCCTAAAGTGAGGAAACCAGTCCGCCCTTATAGGCGGATTGGGTATTATTTACGAAACTTTTCATACAAAAAGGGAGCCGAAGCTCCCTTTTTGCATATCTTATGAGGTTTTTGTTAATCTGACTAGGATAATCAGACGGTGCAGATGATCGCCTGTGTGGCCTGATCCCACTCAACCGAATAGCCAAAGGCTTCCAGGAGAGCGCGGAAGGGCAGGTACACGCGGCCGGCTCTGTTCTGCGCAGGGGCGTCAATCGCCTCTTCAGCAGTCACACCGGACTTGGTTATCGCGATATTGCTGGCGCCCACCGTGATCTTCACGACGATGTTGTCTTTGGACACGGTGGCGGTCTGCGTGGCCTGATCCCATTCGATCTGCCCGTTGATGGCATTGCCGATGTCACGGACGCCCAGGAAGGTGCGGCCGTTCTCGATGAAGGCGGGAGACTCGGCAATGAAGGCCTGGTTTCCGACGACATAGGAGGGCGCGCCGATGGTGAAGTTCAGCGTTCCGCCGGCGCCGCTGG
>WRMS01000148.1 GCA_009777025.1 Clostridiales bacterium
CTCTTCCTTCTCCTCCTCTTTCTCCTTCCCTTCCGATTCGCCTAACGGAGGGCCGCCGAAAGCAGTCTGTTGGAGGATGTGAGAGATATCGCAGCCTGCCGGGAAATCCCGTTCCATAACAAAGGCCGAAGCGCATCCCGGATGCAGCCCTAAGGCAAAGTAAGGCCTACCCGGGATGGTGGATACGATCTTGATTGTGAAAGACAGGGTTCGCGAAAGGCTTCCTTGGACGCCGGTGAGAGAATTCGCCGCGACGGCTTTCAAAGGGATTTCCCCATCAGGTCCTGTCTGGATCCAGACGTCCCCCGCATCCTGAAAGAAGAAGACGTCGGTTTCCAGCGTCCGGCTGGAAGCGGCGTAGATGCTCCCGTGGTCATCCAGCGCTTCCTCGTTGTCGGAAACCACAACGACAAGGAATTCCAGGCCTTCGCTGTCCGCCCGGACGTCGTTGACAGCCTGGGCGCTGTCCTTGACCATTTCTATATTTGATAAGTAGAGGTCGGGGAGACCGGCGGAAGCCGTCGGAGGGAAAGCAGCGCTCAGAATGAAGGAAAAAACAAGGACAAAGAATGCCTTGTTTATGTGCAAATAGGGTATACGTTTCATAGGGCAGTTGCTCCTTTCCGGTTGACGGGATTTGTTCTATGGGCGAAGCGCCCCATCAAATATCAGCAGCACAAAGGGGCGCGTTTGTCCGGGACTACGGGCGGTAGCCCACTTAGTAGATAATGCGGATTCGCCCGTCCTGATCCCAGCTGAGCAGGGTGGCGCCGATTTCGGTGGTGATCGCGCTTAGCGGGACCATCATCCTATCTTGGAACATATAAGGCGCCTGATCGCTGCCGCCGATTGTTTGTCCCTCGGTGATGTAGAGTACCTTGCCATTGTAGGTTATGGTGGCGGAGCGGTTCTGCCCGTGCCAGACCACGGCGGCGCCCAACTCTTCAAATATGGAGCGCAGGGGCGCCAGTGTTGCACCGCGATAGAGCAGGGGCGCGGGATTGATGATGCCGACGGAACCGTCCCAGCGGAGGATCTGGGTGGAGTTGATCGCCATATCCAGCCAGCGGACAGACGCCGATCGCGTTCCCAGTCCATAGCGGCCCGTTCCGCTGAGAATATAGCTAAAACTGGTATTGGCGGCGTTGAGCGCACCCCCAAGGAGATCCAGGGAGGAAGTATTGTCTTTGAAAGCGGTGAGATGCGCTAAATCCCAGGCGCTGAAACCTTGATTCTGCAGATAATGCACCGCGGTTACCGGCGCGCCCAGTTCCATATCCGACAATTCTTCCCCGGGCAAATGGAGCTGTACGGAGAAAGCAAAATCCCGATAGGAAAGGATCTGGATCTGTCTGTCGCTGAATCGGCTGGGCGTAATGCCCGACAGACGGTAATCGTAGATATTGAGAGAGATTTGAACGGAAGCGTCGGAGCTGACGCTTGCCTGATCCGCGATGTATTGGAGATTCTTGGGATCCAAGGTGAGATTCCCGAAATCGTGGGTCAGGATGAGTTTCTGATTTTGACTGGCTAATTGTGCCAGCAGTCCGGGGCTGAAGGTCGCGGCGCCGTTGGCGTATCTTGTCATATCCGATACGGCGTTGCTGCTCCGCCCGCTCAGCGCAGTTAATAAAGCATTGTCTCCATTATTGTCAGAGGCGGCGCCGGGCCTGTTTTCCGCAGATTGCCATACCGTGATGGGGACGGAGGTTTTATAGAAGGTTTGGCTCATATTCTCATATTGGTTGATCTGATACGTCGAAAGATTCAGGCTGATCATGAGAAAGTCGCTGCCGGCGCTTTCCGCCGAGATGAGAAAGCGGTATTCCTCCCGACGGAGCTGGACGGGGCTCTCCGCGCCGCCGATAAGCTGCGCGGTTACCATATGAGACGGCACCTGGTTGTTGGGATTGGCGGAGGAGGTGATGCTCATAAAAGGGATGGGTTTTTGCTCCCCCGGAGAAAGGCTGATGCTGCGAATGCCGCTGACTACCAAAGCGGCGGGCCGTATGGCGTTTGCTTCATAGATGAAGTTGCCGGCAAGGGAAATCCGGCAATCCCTGGGAATGTCGATTGCCTTTGAAGTAAGAAAATTGTTGTCTAATACTATGGAGCTGACGCCGCTGGGAAAGCTGACGCCCAGCGGGCTGCTGAGCCGATTATTTCGCAAATCCAGGCTTCTCATCCTGGCAGGCCAGTGTACATCGGCTAGGGTAATGATACTATTATGCGCGATGGACAGCGTGCGAATATTGTCCGGAAAGACGATTCCTCTCAAGGTGGACAGCTTATTATAATCCACATTGAGGCTGGTCAATTCGCTGAAGAAGCGGATCCCTTTCAGGCTGGTAATGGATTTGCTTCTCAAGTCCAGCGCGTCGGCTTTAAAAAAAGCGTGATCCGACTGAATGGGGAATACGGGATTCAAGCCGGTCACGTCCTTGATCGCGCTAAGCAAGGTGGGGGCAATATCGCTTTCGTTCACGGTATCGCCAAACACAAGCCCGGGTGCGGCGAATGCGAGCAAGAAAAAAAGAACTGCCATAACCGGTACTCTGAAGCGGTCTGTGAACCGGCGACGGCCCGACTCACGCGACATTCCCGGATGGGTTCCGCGCTTTCCTGCATGTACATGATCCTGTCGCAAGCGTTGATCGACTGTTGGGCGGCCTTTAGCCATTCCTATCCTCCCGGGCAAAGAGATGTACCATTATTCTATTACAAAGAAGGAAAAGTTAACAGAGGTCATGAGGAATGATAACAATTTGTTCAAATCGTGTTTACAGAGAAATGGACAAAGGCATAAAAAAATGAGATAATCAATAGCATCAATAATCTGCTTCCCATCCATGGTACTGCTTTCCGATCAGGGAGGACGATATGGCCGGCGGTAAGAAAAAAAATAAGACGGGAGTCATGGCGCGTCAGGACTCCGTTTTTTTTGAGGAAGTCATGGCTTTTCTGTTATTGACGACGGTATGCGTCAGCTTGTTGTGGCAGGGGCTGTTGTATGAGGAAAACAGCATTGCGGTGGTCATCCTTCTCTCCGTTTTTTCCTTTATTATCCTTCTCAAGGCCAGGTTGGCCGATGGCTTGGATATGGGGCAGCCCTACATCGCGGGGCTGTTTCTGCTGCTGGTCGTCACCTCCCTCCTTTCGCTGCTGTATGCGGTCAATCTGCACGATGCGGTTTACGCCCTGTGCAAGAATGGCGCTTTGCTTCTGCTGGTCTTAGCTTTTGGGACCCTCCGGCAGAAAATCCCGCTGGGGCAATGGCTGGCGAAGGCCTTGACTTACGCCGGGGTGGTCGTCGCCCTGATCGGGCTGGACGGGGTATGGGGCGGATATTTTGTCGGAGCGGTCAATGCTTTTCTCAATGGCGGGCCCTTATTGGAGGGGCAGGAGGGCTTTTTATTCCAAATGATGCTGGGCAACCGGCTTTCGTCGGTATTTCAGTATCCGAATACGACGGCTTCCTTCCTGATGGCAGCCTGGTTCGCCGCTTGCCACCGCTTCGTCTTCAAGGATGTATATGGTAAGCCTGCTGCCGGGAAATGGAACAGGGGAGGCCCCTTTTATGCCGCAGGCGGGGCGAATCTTATTTTTTTGGCTTTTGTGCTGACGCTCAGCCGTGGCATGTACTTACTGGCTGTACCGGCTATGTTGCTCTATGCGCTTCTGTTGCCCGCAGAAGGAAAACGCCGGTCTTTGTCACGCTTTCTGACGGCTTTTTTTCCGGGTTTCCTGGTAGGCGTATTGTCTTTGCCGGCAGCGCCGCTGCGAAACCTTAATCCTATCCTTGGCTGGCTGCTGCTTCTGCTGCTTTTTGTGGCAAGCGGATTTTTAGCGAATGCTCTGGCAGAGAAAGCGGGACGGCCTGCGCCGACTAAGGCGCGCGCCGGCGCCGCATCGCGCACCGGTGCCGCATCCGGGTCAGGGCGCAGCTCCGCACCTAGCACTAGCCCAGGCTCTGGCTCCGACACTGACACTGGCTCTGGCACCGGCACTAGCTCTGGCTTTGGCACTGGCACTGGCACTGGCTCTGGCACTGGCGCTGGCTCTGGCTCAGGCACTGGCGCCGGCTCAGGCACTGGCGCCGGCGCTGGCTCAGGCACTGGCTCTGGCACTGGCGCTGGCTCTGGCTCAGGCACTGGCGCCGGCTCAGGCACTGGCGCCGGCTCAGGCACTGGCGCCGGCTCAGGC
>WRMS01000149.1 GCA_009777025.1 Clostridiales bacterium
TCCACCGGGTTTTCCGCCCACGGCAGCAGGCCCCAGGACGGAAAAAACGCATGCTTCGCCATGCTGGAACTCCTGTCGCACCAGGATCTGCCTGTTGCGATGCAAGACGCTTTTTCCTTTCTGACTTACGCGCTGACCCATGAAACAAGCGGGGAAAATCTGGGTTTGGCCATGTCGGACGAACCCTCCGGCGCCCTCAGCGTGAATCTGGGTCTGCTGGAAGGAGACAGCGCCTGCATCCGGGGCAGTCTGGACATTCGCTATCCCGTGACTGTGTCCAGGGATCAGATTCTATCGACCTTGGAGGAAAGCATGTTCAAAGGCGGATTCAGCATTGAATCGTTCACCAACAAGGAAGCCCTTTACAGGCCGAAAGAGGATGATTTGGTGCAAACCCTTTTGCGGGTGTTTGAAGAAAAGACGGGCATTGTTCACGAGCCGATATCCACCGGAGGCGGCACCTATGCCAGGGCAATGCCCAATATTCTGGCATTCGGACCTTGTTTCCCCGGTGATACCTATGCGTTCCACCAACCGGACGAGTCGATTACCACAGACCATTTACTACTCTTAAGTCAGATCTATGCGCAGGCTATGTACGAATTGGCTTGCGGGAAATGAAGCAGGAAGGACGAAAAAAACCCCATGGCAGACACAAGATTTACAGATTTACAGGTATCCCCCGAATTACTGAGAGCCATTGACAGCCTTGGCCTATCGGTATTGACGGAAATCCAGGAAAAGACAATCCCCGTGATGATGGAAGGCCGCGACGTTATCGGAAAAGCCCCTACCGGCACAGGAAAGACATTTGCTTTTGGTATCCCCATTATTGAACGAATCAATAAAGAAAGCGCCCGTGTACAAGCGCTGATCCTGTCCCCGACCAGGGAACTCTGCCTCCAGATCTGCGACGATCTAAGGAGTTTGGCGAAATATATGCCGGAAATCCGCATTGTCGCAGCGTATGGAGGGCAGCCGATCAAGAAACAGCTAAGCGCCTTGAGCAAAAGGCCGCAGATCGTGGTCGCTACGCCGGGCCGGCTATTGGATCATTTAAACCGAAAAAGTATCCGGCTGGATCAGGTGAAAATCGCCATATTGGATGAAGCGGACGAAATGCTGGATATGGGTTTCTACAAAGACGTTCGCAAGATCTTGGACCGGCTGCCGAAGGGGCGACAATTATCCATGTTTTCCGCGACCATGTCCAGGCCTGTTATGGACATATCCTGGCTATACCAGAAGGAAGAAGTGGAGCTTTCCGTAGAAGCTGTCGAAGAGAATCAGCCTAAGATTACCCAGTTTTGCATTCAAAGTCAGGGCACGCAGAAAATAACGGATATCGCTGAACTGATTCGCCAGAAGAATTATAAGCGGGTCATGGTGTTCTGCAATACCAAATACGCCACGGAAGCCTTGGCGTATCAGCTTGCCAAACTCGGCCTTCAGGTGGCTTGTCTGAACGGAGACATGCCGCAAAGCGAGCGTACCGCCATCATGTCGAGCTTCAAAGCCGGCAAACTGCGCGTCCTCATCTCCACCAATGTCGCTGCCCGGGGGATCGACGTCCTGGACGTCAGTGCAGTGATCAATTACGAAATGCCCCAGGACAATAACGACTATCTTCATCGTATCGGCCGGACAGGGCGGGCCCGCAAAGTGGGCGTATCCTATCTGTTTTATGATTCCGACGCGGAAGAAAAGCTGGAGAATCTGATCAAACTCACCAATTCAGTCATTACGCCTCTTTATTTTGACGAGAATCGCAGGCTGGCGGAAGCGCTTCCGGAAGAAGTCGAATTGCAATAACAATAATAATAAATGAGGAGTGGGGAAAATGTTGAAAGTATTGGCAAGAGGAGAATTGAAACCCGGCGCATTGGAGGCCATGGCTCCCTTATTTAAGGAACTGATTGAGAAGACCCGCAAGGAGAAAGGCTGCGAGGAGTACGGTTTCTTTATCGATCTGACGGACGAAAACAAAGGCTGTTTTGTGGAAACCTGGGCGTCGGAAGAAGATCTGGCTGCGCATGTGAAATCAGAACACTTCACCACCATATTCCCCAAGCTGCGGGAGCTCGGCTTCACGATGGGGGAAGTCACGCGCTTGCGGACTTTCGTTTAGCAGTAAATACGGACTGAACGGATATACGGATTTCACGAATTGCTGAAGTAACCCTTCACGAGGAGGCATATAGGATGAACGCGGAAATACTCTGCGTGGGCACCGAGTTGCTGCTTGGCGACGTGGTCAACACAAACGCCGCCTATATATCCCGTGAGTTGGCCGCTTGCGGGATAGGATGTTACTATCAGAGCGTTGTGGGGGACAATCCGGATCGTCTGTCGGACAGCTTAGGGCTGGCGCTGTCTCGCGCGGACATGGTAATCACCACCGGCGGGCTCGGCCCCACCTATGACGACTTGACGAAAGAAACCGTAGCGTCTTGCTTCGGCTTGGAGATGGAGCTGCACCAACCCTCTCTTGACCGGATGATGATGTTATTCTCCAGAGGCGGCCGGTCCTTTACCAAGAATAACGAGAAACAAGCGTATATGCCCAGAGGCGCCACCATATTTGAAAATGACAGAGGTACTGCACCGGGTCTGGCTGTCGAGAAAGATGGGAAGACCGTGATTATGCTCCCCGGCCCGCCCGGAGAGATGACCGCTATGTTTGCGCTTCAGGTAAAGCCCTTTCTCGAAAGCAGATCCTCGCAGGTGCTACGATCCCGCTCTCTGTCGATATTTGGCCTGGGCGAATCCGCTGTCGAGGACGTCCTGCACGACTATATGGTGGAACACACTAACCCCACCATTGCCACCTATGCCAAGACCGGGGAAGTGCAGATCCGGATCACGGCCTCGGCGCCTGACGCCGCGGCTGCCGAAGCGCTGATGGCGCCTATGGTGGAAGAGGTTGCCGCCCTGTTTCCCGATCATGTATATGGCGTCGATACGGAAAATATGCAAACGGCGCTTGTCAGCAAATTGACGGAGAAGGGGCGGACCATTGCCGTCGCCGAAAGCTGCACCGGCGGGATGATCGCAGCCCGTATCACGGAGGTCCCGGGCGCTTCCGCCGTTTTTCTCTGCGGCGTCTGCAGTTATTCCAATCAAAGCAAAATGGATTTGCTGGGCGTGGAGCGGAATACGCTGGAGACTTTCGGCGCGGTCTCAGAAGAAACCGCGCTGGAAATGGCCAGAGGTATACGTCAGCGCTCCGGCGCAACGATCGGGATCGCGACCACCGGCATTGCGGGGCCTTCCGGCGGCACAGCGGAAAAACCGGTGGGGCTTGTCTATGTCGCCTTATCTACAGCAGAAGGAGAAAAAGCGCTGGAACTCAGACTTGGCCGGGCTTATGCCAACGAGCGCGAGCTTATTCGCAATTTTGCCTGCCTGAACGCTATGCATCTGGCGCTTCGCAGCATCTGAAATGTAATTTGTAACGCATAACATTTAGCGCTTAACGCTTATATGATTATCGAAGAAGGAGGGGGGGGGTCCGGATGGAATTCACATTTGCCCACAATTGCTTCAATGTCCTTGATTTAGAGAAAAGCCTTGCGTTTTACGAAAAAGCGCTTGGCCTTCGCGAAATGCGGCGGAAGGAAGCGGACGACGGCAGCTTTATCCTGGTGTTTTTGGGGGACGGAAAGACTGCCTTTCAACTGGAACTGACCTGGCTACGGGAGCACACGGCGCCCTACGACCTGGGAGAAAGCGAATTTCACCTGGCGTTTCAAACGGCGGACATGGAAGCTGCCCACGCCCTGCATAAAGAAATGGACTGCGTTTGTTATGAAAACCCGGGCATGGGTATCTACTTTATCTGCGACCCGGACGGATACTGGCTCGAAATCGTACCTGTCCGTTAGTACGAGTTGGGTCTGCGAAGAGATACGCTAACCGGACAGACATGACGCTTATAAATAGCCAAAGGCGAGAAAAGCGAAACTGGCGCTTGGGTTAAACCCCAAGCCCCAGTTTCGCTTTTTCGGTTAGTGCAGCCGTTTCGTTCAATCGCGCAGCGTGACGGGGTAGGGAGGCAGAATATACTAATTCTCCAGCGCGATGGTCACATTCAGGTCTCTGTTTATCAGTGTCTCTTTCCAGTTGAACTCGTCGCCTGTGTCCAAATCCTTGAGCCAATTGGCTCTTG
>WRMS01000150.1 GCA_009777025.1 Clostridiales bacterium
CGACGGGGTATGGGGCAGAGCCCCATGTAGCATTCACCTAAGGCTGCGCAGCTTTGGGTTATGGGCGCAGCGCATCTTAGTTAGGAGGCGGCGTATTGATGAATGTACTGATCGTGGGAGGCGGCGGCCGGGAGCACGCCCTAGCCTGGAAGCTGAAGCAAAGCCCGAAGCTGCAGCGGTTGTATTGTGCTCCCGGCAATGCCGGCACAGCCGGTCTGGCCGAAAACGTGGCGATCGGGGCTGACGATGTACCGGCCCTGGTAGCGTTCTGCCAAGATCATGCCGTAGAGTATGTCGTAGTAGGGCCGGAACTGCCCCTCACCCTGGGCCTTACGGACGCGCTGGCTGCTGCCGGCATACAGGCCTTCGGCCCCACAAAAGAAGCTGCCCGGCTGGAGGGCAGCAAAGCTTTCGCCAAGGACCTGATGCGCCGCTGCGGCGTACCGACGGCTAAGTACAAAGTGTTCCGGGCAAGCGAATTGCAGGAAGCGAAAGCTTTTGCCCGGGAGATGCCGGGGCCGTGGGTGGTCAAGGCCGACGGCCTGGCCGCTGGCAAAGGCGTCCTCATCTGTACGACCCTGGAAGAAACGGACGAAGCCATTCGCCTGGTTCTGGAGAATAAGGCGTTCGGGGACGCCGGCGACGCGCTTGTTCTGGAAGAATACCTGGAAGGCGAAGAACTATCGCTGATGGCCTTTACCGACGGGCGCTGCGTCGTTCCCATGATCCCATCCCAGGATCACAAGCGCATCTTCGACGGTGATAAAGGCCCCAACACAGGCGGCATGGGCGCCTATGCGCCTGCACCCGCAGGTACGCCGGCGCTGGTCGCCCGGGCGCAAAAAGAAATCCTGAAACCCGTCGTCGCCGCAATGGCGGCGGAGGGCAGGCCTTTTCAAGGCGTACTCTATGCCGGTCTGATGCTAACAGCGAAAGGCCCCATGGTACTGGAATTCAACGCCCGCTTCGGCGACCCGGAGACAGAAGCCGTCCTGCCATTGCTGGAAAACGACCTTCTGGACATCCTGCTCGCTTGCAGCGCCGGAGAGCTGGAGAACGTACCTGTTCGCTGGAGAAGCGGCAGTTGCGTCACGGTGGTGATGGCCGCCGCCGGTTATCCCGGGGATCCGCGCAAAGGCGACGCTATATCGGGTCTCGCCGATGTGCCGGATGGCGTCACCGTATTTCACTGCGGTACAAGCCCGGACGCGTCTGCCGGGACGCTAACCTCGGGGGGGCGCGTACTATCTGTCACAGCCTGCGGAGATACTTTGCGGGATGCGGTGGATCTGGCATACCAAGGCGTCGGCTCGATTCACTTCGATGGCTGCCAGTTTCGCCGCGACATCGCAGCGAGAGCGCTATAATCGCCATAACTATTGCGCCTCTTATTCAGTGGAATGTCCCTCTGCATGGGTTTTGATGTACGCTTATCCATTCGTGCAGCCTCCCTATGAATCGTAGGCTTTGCTTTACTTTCTTACAGCTTCCCGCTGATCACCCGGGCGACTTTGACGCCGCTGGCGCTCGCCTGGGCGAGGCCGCGGGTGATGCCGGCGCCGTCGCCGACGGCGAACATGCCGGGGAATACCGTCTCCAAGTCGGGGCTGAGATCCAGCGTCGAGCTGTAAAACTTCACTTCCACGCCATACAGCAAGGTATCATCATTCGCGGCGCCGGGCGCAATGTTGTCCAAGGCATAGATCATCTCGATGATGTTGTCTAAATGCCGCTTCGGCAGGGCCAGGCTCAGGTCCCCGGGCGTCGCTGCTAAAGTTGGCGTCACAAAGCTCTGAGACAGCCGGTGTTCGTTCGTACGCACGCCTTTGATCAGGTCACCAAAGCGCTGTACCATCACGCCTCCCCCCAGCATATTGGAGAGGGAGGCGATGTGTTTGCCGTAGCGATAGGGCTGGTTGAACGGCTGGGTAAAACGATTGCTCACCAGCAGCGCAAAGTTGGTATTCTCGCTGCGCCGGGCGGGATCCGTATAGCTGTGCCCGTTCACCGTGATCAGCCCGTCCACATTTTCCGAGACCACATAGCCATAGGGATTCATACAGAAGGTCCGCACGGTATCGCCGTACTTTTTCGTCCGGTACAGCAGTTTCGATTCATACATGACGCTGGTGATATGCTCCATGACGATGGCGGGCAGCTCGACGCGAATCCCGATGTCCACTTGATTATTGATCAGAGAAAGCCCCAGCCCCATGCATTGTTCCGCAAACCATTCCGCGCCCGAACGCCCCGGCCCCGCGATCAGGAACCGGCAGTCCGAAACTTCCCCGTCTGTATACAGGCGATAGCCTTCCTTCGTTTGCTCAAAGGCGTCCACTTTCGTATGGAAGCGGAATTCTACCGTATTGCGCAGGCTGTCATAGAGTCGCTTAAGGATTTCCCTGTTGTTCTCCGTGCCGAGATGCTTGACGCTGGCCTGCAGAAGGTGCAGGTCATGTTCCAGGGCGTGATGCGCAAGCTTGCGGGCTTCCGCCGATTCCGTCGAATACACTTCTTCCGTGGCGCCGAAACTGACATTGATCGCGTCCACATAGCGGATCAGATCCATGACCTCATCGTCAGGCAAATATCTTGTCAGCCAGCCGCCAAAGGCGGTGGTCAGGTTAAACTTGCCGTCGGAAAAAGCGCCCGCCCCGCCAAAGCCGCTCATGATGGAACAGGGCTTGCATCCGGCGCAGGCCTTCGCCTTTCCCGCGACGATCGGGCACTCCCGGCTGCGAAGTTCCGCGCCCTGCTCCATGACGACGACGGATAGTCCCGGTCTCTGCCGGATGAGCTCGCAAGCGGCAAATATTCCCGCGGTACCCGCGCCGATAATGGCGACGTCATATTTCATAAGCTATTTCCTATCTTGCGCTGTTAATGATCGCTAATGTCTCGGCTTCAGACAAAGCAAAAGCGGAGCTGACCACGATCTCGCCGGACTTCATTTTCTCGATGGCGCTTTCGACTTCCCCGATAAAGGCTTCGTCGACTACTTTCCTGGTATTGTCGTCGATAACGATACCCACACAATCGCGGTCTATCCCCAGCATCTCATAGCCGCCCTTGAACTCGCCGTTCTTGGCCCGCTCGATCGCCTGATAAATCGCATTGTCCACGCGCTTAAGGGCGGAGGTGATGATCGCGTCATACTCCGGCCGGCCTTCATATTGGGCAGCCTGATCGGAGTCTACGCCGATGACATACTTCCCCGCTTCGGCGCAGGCTTCGATTGTGCCCGCTCCGGAAGCGCCCGCTACACTAAAGAGTACGTCGGCATTGTTCGTATTGATCTGTGCCAGGGCAAGTTCCTTGGCCTTGGCGGAATTGGAGAAGTCGTTGGCATAGGACACGGCTACCTTGATACCGGGGTTCACACTCTGGGCGCCTTCAATGTATCCGATCAAAAAGTCCCAGATGATGGGCGTATTGTCCATGCCGCCCACAAAGCCGACGGTACCGGTTTGGGAAGTCTTCGCCGCGATCATACCGGCCAGATAGGAAGCCTGATTGGCATTGAACAAACAGGAATATACATTGTCCATCCCTTCAATCTGGTCGTCAAATATGATATATTTCACGTCCGGATACTGGGGGGCCGCCGCCGTTAGGGGGTCGTGCATATTAAAGGTGCCCACGACGATGATCTCCGGGTTTTTGTCCGATGCTTCCAGTAAAGCGGTGTCGTATTTCGTGGTGTCATTGGTGATATCCACAATGTCGGTGGTGTAAATGTCGCCGAAATCCGCGGCTACCCTTTCGACGCCGGTCCTGGCGGAGTCAAAGAACGACTTGTCGCCATAGTTAGAGCCGAGCAGGACGACGGATTTCTTTTCCGCCTGCGTATTGCTTCCGCCCCCGCCGCCGCCACAAGCAGCCAGCATACTCAGACAAAGAATTGCCGCAAGAATTACCACTATGGTTCTTTTCATAATAAAAGCCTCTCTTTCATGTGATGATGTTGTTTTAAATTGGCGCCTTGAGGGGTCGGGTAGGATGGTGCCTCACAACACCACCCCCCCCCAGATCCGTGCGTGCGCAATTAACGCACACGGCTCCTCACAGGTAGTTTCCGTCTAGTCAGCTGTAGACGCTGTGGTGAATCTTGGG
>WRMS01000151.1 GCA_009777025.1 Clostridiales bacterium
CCGCTCTGAAGAAACATAATCAGATCGACTAAGTCGTGCATGGACTCATCTATTGCTCAGAATGATCAGGTTATCTGAGCAAAGATTCGTTCTATGGGGTGGTTAACCCCATCAAAACATTCTGCCAAGGGGATGCCGCTTCGCTTGGGTTGTGGACGGTAGCCCACGTTGGAGCTGAGAGGGAAAGATGAGAGATTGGGAGCAAGAAAAGCAGGACCGGGTGGCCTTTATCCGGCAAACCCTGGAGCAGGCGGGAGCAGAAGGCGTCGTTTACGGCAACAGCGGCGGGAAAGACTGCACCCTGGTCGGCATCCTTTGCCGGATGGCCAGTGAAAATGTTTTAGGCGTGATCATGCCTTGCGGCAGCCAGAGAAACTACGGCTCGGATATGGAGGACGCGCAGGCTGTCGCCGGTCGCTATGCGATTGCCACCGCTGTCGTTGACCTCACCGAAACGAGAAATACCATGCTTTCCGCGATGGAGGATGCGGCGGAGTTGAACACCCAAGCAATCAACAACATGGCGCCTCGACTACGGATGACAACGCTATACGCTATCGCGCAAAGCAGAAAAAGCCTCGTCGCCGGAACCGGCAACCGGAGCGAGCGTTATATGGGCTATTTCACGAAATGGGGAGACGGCGCTTTTGATTTGAACCCTATAGCAGACTTGACAGTGCGGGAGGTTTACGACTTTCTACGATTCCTGGGAGCACCGGAATCCGTCATCGGGAAAGCGCCATCCGCAGGTTTGTATGAAGGGCAAACCGACGAAATGGATATGGGGATATCCTATGAAGCCATCGACCGGTATCTGTTGGAAGGGGAAGCCGAAACGGCAGACAAGGCCGTGATGGAGCGCTATCATTCCCTCAGCCATCATAAAAGGCAAAGCCCTCCAGTATACGGAAGCGAAGTAGCCGACAGAAATACGGAAGCGAAGTAGTCGACAGAAAAACGAAAGCGTAACCGCCGACTGAAATACGGAATCGAAGCTGCAGACTGAAACACAGAAGCATAACCGCCGACAGAAATCATGGGCAATAGAACGAGTTGGGGCTGTGATAAACAGAAAAGTGTAGTTTGCGGCGAGGATATTTTTTCATTCGGCATGAAATGATTCATCATGCATGAAATAAATCTTCAGGCATGAAATTTTCTGATAGAATTCATTCGATATCTGATGAAATATCAGGCGTCCTAGCCTTACTTAACGATAATGATTCTTAATTATAGATTGATGTCGGCTGAATTATGAGAGCCGATATCTTTTTTTTAAGCAGGATTTTATCCGGCTATGGCAAATAGTATCAAGAGATACCGGTACACCTGCCAAACTTGCTCTATGTTCCTTCGCAGCCTGCAAAGCTTTGGGCTATACAGGCTATTCGAAGCAGAATCGCTTCCATAATATAAACTCTAAAAGTGACTCTGTTAAAACTATGTGAAGTGGCAGGAAAATCCACTTTAGTATCGAATTGTTAAACTGTCGGGTGGTGATGACGTGGCCAGACGTATCCCGGAAAATATCGTTGAGCATCTGCGCAATCAGGCGGATATTGTGGAAATCGTCGGAAGTAGCGTCAGCTTAAAAAGACAAGGGCAGAATTTCTCAGGGATTTGTCCCTTTCATCAGGAGAAAACACCTTCGTTTGTAGTCTCGCCGGCGAAACAGATCTATCATTGCTTTGGCTGTGGCAAAGGCGGAAATGTGTTTACATTTGTGATGGAGCATGAGGGAGTCGGTTTTCAGGAAGCGGTGGAGAAGCTGGCCGCCCGCTATGGCGTCAGCATTCCCGAGGAAGAAAGCAGTCCGGCGCAGAGACGCCAGGAAGCCAGGATCAAACGGTTTCAGCAGATTAATCAGTGGGCCATGGAGATTTTTCAGGAAGCCCTTGGCGCAGGCGTCGGTGAACCCGGTCGCGCCTATATCAGCGGCAGAGGTATCAGCGACGCAATCGTGCAACAGTTTCGGCTGGGCTATGCGCCGGAGCAATGGGATTTCTTGACGAAGCGATTATTGGCCAAGCAGGTGGAAGAACAGGAACTTCTCCAACTAGGGCTTTCTTCCAAGACAGAAAGAGGATCCCTGATCGATAAATTCAGAGGAAGACTGATCTTTCCCATTCTGAGTGAACGGGATCAGGTGGTCGGCTTCGGCGGCAGGGTGCTCGCGCAAGGCCAGCCCAAGTATTTAAACTCCCAGGAAACCCCGTTATTTCATAAAGGACAGGTACTTTACGGTTTATCCGCTGCGAAAAACGCCATTCGCCAACAGGATCAAGTGATCCTGATGGAAGGCTATATGGACGTTCTGACCGCTTTCCAGTACGGGCTCAACTATACGGTGGCCTCCCTGGGAACTTCCCTGACAGCGGATCAGGCTAGACGGCTGACCATGTATACCTACAGGACGTTGATTTGTTATGACAGCGATGCGGCGGGGATGGCAGCTACGTTAAGAGGGCTGGATATTCTGGACCAGCAAGGCTGCCGGACCGGTGTGATCCGGATCCCGGAAGGCTATGACCCGGATGAGTATCTGAAGCATTACGGAAAAGAATCCTTTCTTCAATTGGCGGAGAAAGCGCCTTCCCAATTCGAATATCATTTTCTGTTGAATATGGAGAAATTTGACAGGAATGAGAACGCAGGGAAAGTAGCCATTATTCAGGCTTCCCTGCAGGAACTAGCGAAAGTAAAAAGCCCTGTGGCAAGGCAGGGATATATCCATATGATGGCGGATATGCTGCAGTTTCCGGAGACAGTGATTCGGGATGAATTGAAGCGGTACTTTGGAGGATATCAGAGCCGCTACAGGACGTCGCCCGACAAAGCGCCGGAAATTATGACCGGAGGTTCGGAAGCGCTTGCCCAGTCCATTGTGATCCTAAATCTTCTGCAGGATTTCGGTAAACAAAAAGACATTGAAGACGCGGGAGGAGACAGCTTATTTGTCCATCCCTCTGCCAGAAGCCTGTATCAGACATTGGACGCGCTGATTAAGGCGGGGTATCTGGACTTATCGGGGGAAGATCTGGTAACTATGATTGACCGGGAAGAGGAGCGGCATTGGCTTACCGGCATTCTGCTGGAAGAGCCTCCTCCCGGAGATGGAGATAAGGTTTATCAGGATAGCCTGTTAACCTTGAGACGGTTCCGGATTGAGCGCCGGATCAAACAAATCATGACAGAACTGGTTGCTGCAGAAAGAAGCGGCAATGCCAGCGCCGCCGGTGAAATGATGGGCGCATTATCGGAACTGAATATGGAAAAACAAAGATTAAGATAATACAGGTAGGGAAGCATACACCCTGAGAGGGGGAGTCACTCTGTTAAAAGCCGAAAAAGACCCGGAACAGAATCGAATTGAGAAAGTAAATGAGCTGATTCAAAAAGGAAAAAAGCGCAGTATCCTTACCTATGCGGAAATCATGGACGCTTTGCAAAACGTGGAAATGACCCCCGAACAGATTGATGAGGTATACGAAACGCTTTCCGGGCTCAATATTGAAGTAATGGCCGAAGAAGTGGTGGAATCGACGCCTGCCGACGATCCGGAGAATCCGGTAGACGCCGAAGAAACAGTAACGACGGAGGCGGAAACCGATATCGATCTGTCTGTTCCGGAAGGGATCGGTATTGATGATCCGGTAAGGATGTACCTGAAAGAAATCGGCCGGGTACACCTATTGTCTGCCGAGGACGAAGTCATTCTTGCCATGCAGATGGAAGGCGGGGATGAATTATCAAAAAAACGACTGGTGGAAGCCAATCTTCGCCTTGTTGTGAGTATAGCGAAGCGATATGTGGGCAGGGGTATGCTCTTTCTTGATCTGATCCAGGAAGGCAATCTTGGTTTGATCAAAGCAGTGGAGAAGTTTGATTTTCGCAAGGGTTTCAAATTCAGCACCTATGCTACCTGGTCGATTCGCCAGGCGATCACCAGGGCCATCGCCGA
>WRMS01000152.1 GCA_009777025.1 Clostridiales bacterium
TATTTTGCCGGATCCTCGGAAATGTCACGCTCGTTGCAAAACCGGCTGCCGCTGTTGTCCACAAGGATTGCATGTTCCCGGCCGATCGAGACGATCGATACGCCGATACGCACGCCGTTGGCGCGCAGATCCGGAAAGGACGCGATGAGCCGGGAGGCAGCGCTTCCGACTTTGGCAAGCGCCGCGCCGGATTCGATACCCATAATGATCCCGTCTCCGGTATTGTCCGAAGAACCGTAGAAAGCCCAGCCTTCCTTCCCATGCCCTTCGAGGAACGCGCTTCGCAGTGCCATATTGTACTCGAAGCCGCCGGAGGTCAACAACACGGCCTTTTTCGCCCGGTAATACGTTTGATGCCCGTCTTTTTCCGCCCTGACGCCGATGATGGCGCCCCCTTCATTGTGAAGGAGCTGCTGCGCGCGGGTCTCATAGTGAACGGGGATACCGCGCTCGTTGATGCCGTTGAGTATGCAGGCGAAAAAGGCTTCGCCGCCCTGCTTCCTCTCTTTCGGATCGCGCGGGGATCCTATAAACGAGCGTTCCTGCCCTTCCGGGATATAGTTACTTACATATACGTTATACCCTGCCTTTTTTGCGCCGGGAAAATCCGGATAGGCAGCACCCCCTTCCGCGCTTGAAAACGACTTGTTCGCCACCGATATATGCTTTGGATCTAAATTGCCCATAAACTCGGCGTTTTTTGGCGCGTACTCCGCCCATAACTCGGCAAGGCCGTCCGAGTATTCCTCCTGCGCCCCTTCGAATAACCAGGGTATGTTTTCGCCGCTGAACATGGCTTTGGCATATTCTTTCAGTGCTTCTCGGTCTCCGCCCTGATCCGGGCAATGAAACCCTCCGCCAGACATCCTGGTATTGGAGTAGTGCCGGTTTTTCGGTTGTTTCTCCAACAAGACGACTTTCGCATCCGCGTCATGGGCTTCCACCGCCGCGCATCCGCCGGCGCCGCCAAAGCCGACTATGACGACGTCAAACTCATAATCCCATTTGCCGGTATAATTCTGAATCATTCTCCACCTCTTCGTTATACATGAGTATCCTCGAAAACTCTATATGCGTTGCCATCCATGCGTTGGCGTGCGCCACGCATTATTGCTTGACCAGTCAGCGTTCGCATCTTTTTTCTGCTTCGCGGCTACCGAGTTTTCAAGGATACCCTGGCTACAACATCCATGTATTATATGGCTATACCCATCGATTAAACACAGTTGGGTGACGTTATCTTTGCGACGCCTGGTACTCCGCAAAGTCCCTCATGGCGTTCGCCCAGATTTCGCATCCCGCACGGTAGTCTTCCGACGACGTATAGGTGGAAAAACCACCCCTATCATAGAACGCCTGAAAAAACTCATCTGTATCGACAACTTTTTTAAACATTGTTTTCCAGTATTCGATGATCTCCGGCGGGGCGTCGGATTTGATAATAAGGGCGTCGCCGGGCGTATAGCCCCAATACTTTACATCTTCATCCCAAGTAAATCCAAATTCTTCCTGGAAATCCGACATCTTCGGCAAGGTCTGAACAGGATGCCTCGGATCGAAAGTATTTCCGAACAGGGTTAACACGCGCATAGTATCGTGGTCTACCCACCGTTCGTTGTTGCAGCCAATCAGCCCGAGCTGTATGTCTCCGGTCAGTACGTCTGTCTGAATCTCATTGGAACTGCTGTAATACACAGTGTTTACGTCGATGCCAAAAATGCGTTCGGTATCCCACATCTGAGGGTCAGTGATCTGATTCGGACCCATGATCCCGACATTGTAATACCCGGCGGGCTTGCTCCTGGCGTCGCGTACAAACTCGCCGAAGTCCGCCCAGGGGGCGTCTTTCAGACAGATCAGCCCATGGCTGGACGGGGTGCCGGTATACCCGCCGATAATGGTCCAGTCGTCCGGATCCCAGGCAAAAGCCTCAGGATCCGCCGCAATGGAAGTCCAGGGATTGGCTACTCCCGTGACGGAGGTAATCGTATAGCCATCGGAAGGCTGTGTCATGACGTGATTCCAGGCAACAAGGCTGCCTGCGCCGGGCATATTCTCACAGACAATATTCACGTCCATTTCTTTCGCCAAGGCTTCCGCCAGTTGGCGCATGTTTCCGTCGACGCCGCCACCCGGATCATAAGGGATAACAAAGTTTATCGTACGTGACGGATAGTCCGACGACGCCGATGAACCGGAAGACGTAGAAGTTGAGGACGTTGAACCGCCTCCGCAGGCAGCCAGTGTGAAGAGAATAACCATCAATGCTGCTAAACACCAGAATATCTTTTTATTCATCTGTTCATTCCTCCTTATTTTTTTAACAATACTCATCCGTAACGATCAGGGAACCCATTACCATTTATCCCAGCTATATGCCCAAGGGACCGACAGGCAGCAGAAGCTGGAATCCAATTTTCATAACGACCAATAGAACGGCCACCGTAGCCGTCGCCAACAAAGCCTCCTTGATTTTTTTCGGTTGGAAATAGAGCATGATCAGGAGCGCGTATAGCGTACTGCTTTCGATAAAACCTATCCACTTGCCCAGATTAAAGCAAAGGATCATCAGCGCAAACACGACCCAGCCTTCCGATACGTCCCTTATCTTTTTCTTTGTCGCCTTGGGCCTTTCGGTGAAATGCCGGACGATCTTTCCCCAACTATAAAACGCCTGCGCTAAAAGGATTAATCCGGGCGCAAGAACAAAGGCTATCGCGACGAATCTTGGCCATACCTGTGATAATTCGGTAAAGGATCCGGACATGACAAATACCGCGATCGCAAGCGCTATAGCGACAAGGCCGGCTAGCAGGCGCGTGTAGGCGTCCTTGTTCTCCGCCAGCGCCTTTCTCTTTTCTTTGCCCAGTAGCTTTTCTTCTTCAGACAGTTCGATAATATTCTCGCCTGCGGCGTCAAATTCCAACTCTTCGTCATCACTCTGTCCAACCATCTTGATTGTGCTGCCCTCGCTTTCTTTTCGCTTCTTTGAGAAATAGCTCGAAAAAAAGCCGAAGCCCAAGGTAGCAAGGACGACAAGAATCATGATCATGGCCGAAGGCTTGGTATAGCGCGAAAACCCTTCGAGCTGGTATGCGCGGATCAAATCGGTTTCAATCATGCGGCAAAGAATATTGCCCAGTAGGATCCCTGTGCTGTTTATACCTGTATAGGCGCAGAAAATGGCCAATAAAGTAACAGCCAGGGCAATGTTGCCTCCGGTAAAAGAGTTTTTCGCCAGATAGCATCCCATCAGAACCAGCGGGCCCATGATGGCGATCATCCATTCGATAGGCAGTTTCAGCATATAGCCGATCGCCAGACGAAAAGGATAGGCCAGAATCCAGAAAGCAATGCCGGTGATAAAGATACCGAAGACTATGCTCCAGATGACGTCGCCGTTTTGCGCCATCATCTGGGGCCCCGGGTACACGCCCGACATGACAAACAGGCTCATGATGATAGCGGCCGTACCGTTGCCCGGAATCCCCAGGGCAAACATAGGGATTAGCGTCCCCGGTACCGCCGCGTTGTTGGCGCTTTCGATACAAGCGATGGCTTCAATCGATCCTTTTCCGACCAGATCCCGTTCTTTACCTGTTTTCTGCGCCATGGCGTAAGCAAGCCAGGCAGAAGTCATGGCGCCAATGCCGGGAATGATGCCGATCACGGTACCCAGGACAGATCCTTTCAGCATCATGGCAATGTGTTTTTTGATGAGTTTGATGCCCAATCCATAGAATTCAAAAGGCGACTCGGCCTTTCTCTGTACAATCTTGCCCCGCATGCCCTCGATCTCATCTTTGAGACGCGGCATAAGCATGATCTGAAAGATGGCGTAGATGCCGAGAACAAGCCATAGGGGGGTAAATCCGTCCCAGAGTATAGGAAAGGCTTTTGAATAACGGATTGTACCGGTATTAATGTGTAA
>WRMS01000153.1 GCA_009777025.1 Clostridiales bacterium
TGGCGCCTGCGGATGTGGAAGACTCCATCAATCGCCTTTCGGCTATGGCAAGGGCTGCCGGGATGCATTTGGTCGTCGCTACCCAAAGGCCCAGCGTCGACGTGATCACCGGCGTCATTAAAGCGAACATCCCGTCGCGGATAGCCTTCTCCGTCTCTTCGCAGACAGATTCCCGTGTGATCCTGGATATGGCCGGCGCGGAAAAACTGCTCGGCAGAGGCGATATGCTCTTTTCTACGCAGGAAAATCCTAAACCGATACGGGTACAAGGTGTATTTGTGTCGGATGAAGAGATTGAGAAGCTGACGGATTTCATCAAAACCGCAAATGTCCTGCCGGAGTATCGCGACGATTTGTTGACGGAAGTAGAAACAGACGTAAAAGAAGAAAATGAAGAAATGGATGCGCTGATTCCGGATGCGGCCCGTATTTTTATCGAAAGCGGCCAGGCTTCCGTTTCCCTTCTGCAAAGGCGCTTGCGCATCGGCTATACAAGAGCCGGACGGATCATCGATCAGATGGAAGAGCTGGGGATCGTCGGCGGATATGAAGGCAGCAAAGCCCGCGCCATCCGCTTGAGTTTAGCACAATATGAAGAGCGATTTGGTAAAAAAGCCTGAGCAAAGCATAGGCAATACCCGACAAATTTGATATAATTAACAAGTTAATTTATCGCAAATGACCGGGGGAACAGTTCATGGAGGGTATCGGGGAGATCCTGCGGGAAGCTCGGGAACGAATAGGCTTAAGCTTTGATCAGATAGAAGAAGCAACAAAGATCAGCAAGCGCTATCTGCAAGCTTTGGAGATTGAGGATTGGGCGCGTATGCCCGGTAAGGTTTACGCGAAAGGCTTTTTGCGCACGTATGCGCGTCATCTGCATTTGGATGAACATGCGCTTTGTGATTTATTTGAACTTGCTTTGGCTTCGAAAGAAGCGGAAAGGGCCGGAACGCCTACTGTGGCGGAAAGACGGCAAAGATCGAGAAAACTGCTGGATTCCAGAAAACATCAGGAAGTCGATCTGCATAATAAGCCGAAGACAAAAATGATTGTCGTCCTTTGCTTCGTGTCCTTGTCGCTGCTGGTTTTTACCGTATGGGCGTATCAACATTATTATCTGGATGACAGAGAGGCGGAAAAGCCGCAACCGACGCCTATTGTCCAACCCCAGCCTGATCCGGAACCCGCCAAACCGGTTATCGTCGAGCCTGTGCCGGAACCGGTGCAACTGACTGCCTTTGCCGTAAAGCTGGAAGCGACGGAAAGCTGTTGGCTGCGCTTAAGGGATCAGGAAATCCTGGTCTATGAAGGAACCATGCTGATTGGAGACGTCCAGGAGTTCTCCGACATGGGGAAAATCAGTCTTCGCATAGGGAACGCCGGCGGATTGATTATCACCTTGAATGGGCTTGAGCTTCCGATATTAGGATCTTCCGGTCAAATTGTCACCAAAGACTTTTCGATCATCGACGGGATCATGGTCGATGACGAGACCGGCGAAGCCCTGTCGTAGGGACTCGACACCAGCCGAAAGGAGGCGCCGCCGGAGCGGAGGCTTATCTGAAATGAACGATCCTCTTCTTTACCTGGAAACATTGGGCTGCCCAAAGAATCAAGCGGACAGCCGCCAGATCAGCGCCATTTTCAATCAAAGGGGCTATGTCTTATCCCCCGATCCGCAGGAAGCGGAGGTGATCCTCCTGAACACCTGCGGTTTTATTGATGAAGCGAAAGAAGAATCGATTCACGCGATTCTTCAGCTGTCCAACTGGAAGGAAAAAGGCCGCTGCCGCGTATTGATTGTTTTTGGCTGTATGGTACAAAAGTATCGCGAAGAAATGGAAGAATTCCTTCCGGAGGCGGACGCGTATTTCGGCGTGAACGAAGAACCGGCGCTTTTCGCCTACATTGACCGGTATACAGCGCAGGCATACCCGATACCGGCTACGCAAGCTCCGACGCCTGAATTTATGCAAGCAAATTACTTTGCGGATTCGTATTACCGGGCGTTGCCGCCGTCTTATCGGGAGGAGCCGGCCGGTTATATCAAAATTGCCGAAGGCTGCAGCCATCCTTGTACATTTTGTGTGATACCACAGATAAAAGGGGGCTATCGAAGCAGAAAACCCGCATCGATCTGCGCAGAGGCCGCCGATCGGGCGGCAAAGGGTTTAAAAGAACTTATCCTGGTGGCACAGGATACCGCCGCGTATGGCAGAGATTTGTCTCCCGCTTCTTCCCTGGCAGAATTGGTGACGAGCTTGACCGCCATTGAAGATTTGGAAAGAATCCGAATCTTGTATTGCTATCCGGAAGGCATAGACGAAGCGCTGATCCAAGCCATGAAGCATCCGAAAGTCTGCCCCTATCTGGATATGCCCATACAGCATATAGACGATGCACTCTTACAACAGATGGGCAGGCCTATGGACAGCCGCCAAATCAAGCGGGTCATTCATAGACTGAGGGAAGCGGTTCCCGATATTGCCCTTCGCACAACCTGTCTGCTCGGCTTTCCCGGTGAATCGGCGGAAGCCTTTCAGTCTCTGATGGATTTCCTCGAAGCGTACCGCTTGGAGAGAGTCGGGTTTTTCGCCTTTTCTCCCCAGCCGGATACCTTGGCCGGGCAAATGCCAAATCAGGTCCCGGCAGACGAAAAGGAAAGGCGTTTGGCTGTAGCGCAAGGAAAGCGCGACTTGCTTCTCCGCGGGCGACTGGATGAACTTGTGGGACGCACGCTGAGCATCCTGATCGATGAGAAGTCGGGAGAAGACGAAAACCTATATTATTATGAAGGACGAAGCGTCTGGGACGCGCCGGAGATCGACGCGGTAGTCAGTTTCAGCAGCCGCCACAGGCTCCGCCCCGGACAAATCGTTTCCGTAAAAATTACGCACAGCAAGGATTATATACTTTCGGGAGAGATTGCTGATGAATCTTGCCAATAAACTGACATTCCTGAGAATACTGATGATTCCGGTGTTTATGGTCTTTGCGCTGGCGGATATCCCCCATGGCAATCTTTTCGCCGCTTCCGTCTTTATCGTGGCTTCCGCCACCGACGCCCTTGACGGCTATATCGCCAGAAAGCGCAAGGAAATCACAAACATGGGAAAACTTCTCGATCCTCTGGCGGATAAACTATTGGTTGCCGCCGCCCTGATATCCCTTGTGGAAACGGGGCAGATCCCTTCCTGGATCGCCGTAACCATTATCGGACGGGAGTTTTTAGTAACCGGTCTGCGCGGTCTGGCTGCCGCAGACGGTATGATTATCGCTGCCAGCAATCTTTCGAAAATCAAAACCATTACGCAAATTATAGCGTTGATCATCTTATTGCTGGAAGATTATTTTGTCGGATTGCTCGGTTTTTCGCCCGGCGACTGGGTGCTTTATCTCGCCCTGGCCTTTACGGTGTACACCGGCCTGGATTATATGATTAAAACCTTTGCCCGGATCAGGATGACGTAAAAAATGCAAATCCTAAGAATTCGCTTGCCAAATATGTTAAAATATGGTATTCTTCTCTCGAAGGTGATAAATTCAACCGAAATGGTGGGATGGACATGGATCAAAAGAAAAGCAATGCTTTAGAAGCGGCGCTGGCAGGGATCGAAAGACAATTTGGAAAAGGCTCCATTATGCGCTTGGGGGAAGCCAGCGGTAGAATGCAGGTGGAAACCGTTTCCTCCGGCATTCTCAGCCTGGATTTAGCTTTGGGCGTCGGAGGCGTTCCCAGAGGCAGGATCATTGAAATTTTTGGCCCCGAATCCGGCGGCAAAACGACGGTGGCTTTACACATCATCGCAGAAGTGCAGAAAGCGGGGGGCATTGCCGCTTTCATC
>WRMS01000154.1 GCA_009777025.1 Clostridiales bacterium
GCCGCGCTGCTGGATGGCCAAAAAGGATTGTATGGATACAAACCAGGAGCTGACAGAGGTCGAACCGGGCCATCTTGTTTTCTGTAAATATGCCGCCGAATCGCAACGTATCGCGAAAGAGGCGCAGACAGCCAGATCGCAATAGTGCTAAACAACTGTATTGCGTGTACGATCATCATGGATCATGATGGTTGATTTCTTTTTGTCTTCGCGCGTATCCGGGCATAATGGCGAAAAAGCAAACCAGAGCCAAAGCAAGCGGGAGGAGGCCCGACAGCATAGCCATGGAATAATTGGACTGGGCTACGACCGCGCTGCCTACGATCGGGCCGATGTATAGGCCAAGATCTGTGCCCCCAAAAAGGGTATTGCTGGCGACAGCACGGCGGTGCGGCGTTTCGGTTTGTATGCATAACGCATTTAAGCCCGGCTGGACAAAACCGCTTCCCAAAGCCGAAAACACCGCACCGATCAAGACTATGGGCAGTGTTCTGCTATAGGAAATCACCACAAGCGCAAGCCCGATCATGGCCATTCCGGCAGGAAGTATTATCTTCATGCTGTAGCGATCCAGGATGTAACCGCTCATTGGCCTTGTACACAACATCACAATAGCGGATACGGTAGAAAACAAGCCTATATTGGGAATGCCTACCTGATGCGCAAAGGCGTCAAGATAGTTTCGATATCCCGAGGTCGACATATTGACCAGAAGAACGACTAGGGTTATGGGTATGGCATGCAGGGAAATGATATTCTTGTACCATGCCCCGGTCGTTTCCCCTTCATCTTTCTTTTCTTTCTTGTAGGGAAGCAGGAGGAGCGGAACGACAGCAAAGGCTAATATACACGCGGCAAAGAAGAAGGCAAGTTGATAACCGTATGTGACGCCCTCAAGTCCAGGCTTTAGCCCGGGGCCCAAATCTCTTATCCATATCCCTATATTCGGCGCTATTGCGTGCATCACAGTGCCGCCGAGTCCATACATCGCGATGCCGGAGGCTAGCCTTTCCTTTGGCAGGCTATCTGCAGCAATTGTCATGGTTAAGGAACCCATAAAAGCGTATTGTATTCCCTGAATGATGCGAAAAGTCGTAAAAGCGGCTGCCGTATTAAACAGCGCATAACCCAGATTGACAATTCCTCCGGTAAAATATACGGCGATGAGTAAGTTTCGCTTGTTCAGCTTTGTCTGAAGCGGCCCGGTAATGGGTCGCATAGCGAGCGCTACTCCATAATACAGGCCAACGAGGTTCCCCATTGCCACTTCGCTCACGCCGAGCGCTTCCGTGGCGTATCTGGCAATCAATATATTTACAGAGCCTTGAGAAAGCGCTAAAAATGCCTGAGCGATAAAAACACAAATAAAAGTCCTGTTCCATATGGTCAGTTTTGTTACGCCCTGCCCATTGGAATTGCGTTCATCCATTATACTTTTCCTCTTTTATATGCTTCTTTCTTAAATGCTTCTTTCTTCATCACAGAATAATGCCACAATACGAGACAACCACCCCAATCGTGTGATAAACCGCCAACGGGCGCTAAAAATGGATTGGGGTGGTTGTTTGCGGATACAGAAAACCTACTTTTCCATACCGATTGACTGAATTTGGACGCCGTACTTCTCTTTCAGCTTTTCAATCAATTCCTTGTCATTTGCCCTCGCGGGATCTCTCATAATGCCTGCGCGGTCCTGCAGAAAGGCTTGCCAGCGCGGCTGTCCGTTGATATCATACATAACGGATTTTTTTAAGGCCTTTATACTATGCGCGGCGTATAGCGGGATCTTCACGAAGCACTCAGGATAAGCTGTGAATTCTTCATCGTAGACTTTAAAGCGGATCTCGCCTTCCGTGACATAGTACATTTCATTTTCTGTGGGGAACTCGACCCACTCCGCGGTAAAGCCAGGTTCCATTTCCGCCGCCCACATCTCTTTGACGCCGCCGTTTTCCCAGCGCGCGGTAATCAATTTCATGGTGACGCCTTCGAAAGCAAAGGTCTCCAGGGGACGGCTGATATGCCTGACTGCCGAGACTTGTTCTACGGGGACTTCGACGCAAGGGAAGGCTTCCCGCGGAACCGAATCGAATTTTGGCGATACAAACCTTGGCCTGTAGTCCGGCGAATTCGCTATATCCGGCCTTTTTTGCTTGAGGAGCCATCGCTCATGGGCTGTGTCGCTGTTTTTAAAGTCGTGCATCACGCCCCGGTACTTGGACGGCGCCCGGAAAGACATCCCATGCGCCTGACCCGGTTGGAAAAAGACGATGCTTCCCGGCGCGACATAAGTTTTTTTGCTGTCGACAAAAAGATCCATACCGCCGCTGTCCAGGAAAAAATACTCATAGCCAACCTGGTGCTCATGGAAATGCATGGTACCCTCCGCTCCCTGCGGCCTCGGATACATGATCGAATCCGTGATCGTGCAAAGCCTGTGCGTGCCTTGTCCGATTTGGATCGTTCGCTGGTCCTCGCCAGGCGCTTCCGGACTGCCCAGCACTTGGGCAAAGAGCCAATTGTCCTGGTCATTGAGATCGATAAGATAGGGGTGCTTCACTGTGAATCTCTCCTCTCATATTTTAATCACTTGACATTACCCGCTTTAAGACTCCTGATCTGGCCGTAATGCTCGACCAGGTAAATATAGCAGCCTGCAGTCCAGCCGGAAAGGAACAAGGATTCCTCGCCATAGAACTTTCTTCCGTTTTCTCCATATTCCACCTCGCCGGTAAAGGGATTGTGGATATGATAGAGTTTGTGGTTAATCAGCGTGTCTAAGTACTTGAGGGCTAACTGTTTTGCCAAATCAGGCCTGCCGCAATACTCCAGCGCAAGGGACAGGATGAATTGAAGGGGCATGGCGATGCTGCCCTGGCACCACCCATGCCGAAACCACGGGCTGTCAATCCGCTCGGAAGCAAATCCGAAAGGCGTCTCAAAAGGCGCGGAATACATAACCTCGATCGATCTGTCAATGATCGCTTGCGGCAGGCGTTTTCCGAGGACCAGGGCGCAGAACGGCGCCATGTTGACTACCGGCCACCGTTCTCCGGTCATGATATTGTAGGTCGTCCATCCATCTTCCGTCCAACATTTGTCGATGATTTTCTGCACGGTTTCTTCTGCCCGATTCTCCCAAGCGCGGCATTCGTTCTCGTCCTTGCCAATCATACGGCCCAGTTTGGCAAGGGCCTCCATCTGCAATACCAGATAGGCGTTGGTATCAGGGAGAACCAGCGGAAAACCGGACAGAAAGATCGACCCGCTTTCCCAGCCGGTTTCTGATGCGGTATGGTATTCAACGATACCATCATTATCCAAATCCCTGTATTCGTAGAAAAAGTTGGTCCACTTTACCATTCTATCATAGAGCGTCATCTTGTCTTCCATAGGAAATCCGCCGAGATCCTTGTTCTCCATCAGCCACAACAATGCCATACCCTGGACAGGCGGTTTCATCGTTTCTCCCGGGCCCTGATAGGTAAGGGCGTCGGCGATACGTCCCGTGACGGCGTCCTGGTTATCAAAACATGCCATGAGCAGTTCCCAGGCAAAAGCTAAATTATGGGATAACCAGATCGCATGCATCCCAAGCTGCCAGGAAAAGGCGCCCTCATAGATTACGCGAACCATCTTAATCATCTGGCGTTTGTAAGCGGAATCGCCGTCCGGTACATTGGTCAAGCCCCAAATCGTCCAGAGCGCTTTCATGCCTGTTTCTCT
>WRMS01000155.1 GCA_009777025.1 Clostridiales bacterium
CCCAATCCACCCAGGTAAAGTTTACCATGCCGTCTTCATATAGGTCGATACCGGAAATACCGTAGGAGACTGCCCAGTTCGCATTCGAGTGACCATACGCAATTTGAGGAGAAAGCACTTCCGTTATCCGATTGCCGATCTGGAAAGCATAATCCGTGCGCTTCACATCGTCCAGCTCGCTTAACCACTTCCGGATGAGATCAAAAAGTATCTCATCGTCATTCTGTGTCCTGCTGTTGTCGCTCAGGAGGGAAGCCAAAGTACGGCCGGGCGCCTTATCCGGCATGATGGTGCCGCTGATATAGATATCATAATTATAATCTGCACGCTTCGAATTGTATGTCATGGTATCGACGACAGAATATTCGCAATTGATGCCGATCTTGCTGGCGAAGTCTACCATAGCAAGCGCCATATTCATTGCATTGCCCGTTCCCGTACCCATAAAATCCAGAACCTGTCCGCTGTAGGCACTTTCATCCAGAGCGGCTTTAGCCGCTTCGGGATCGTATACATAGTTCGGGGATATTTGGGGGTTATGGCCGGGCATGTTTGGCGCCCAGTAGCCTGTAGCAGGTATCCCTTGTCCGTCAGCAATGGTAGCCCACATCAAAGGCCTGTCAAATGACATACTAAAGGCTTTCCTAAGAAGGAAATCTTTACCGGGTTTACCGGGCCCCTGCTGGAATGTGATGATGCTATTTGAGTTTGTTGGCTGCGTTATGATCTGTATTCTATCTTCAGAGCCGGCATACATTTCCAGCAAGTTTGGATCAAATCCGCTCTGCTGGGCGTGGGCGTCGATATCACCCGCAAGCATCCCCGCTACAATGGAGGATGGTTCATTCAGGTGCAATAAGTAGAAATCATCGAAATAGGAATTATATTCTTTATTGTAGTAGTTTTCATTTTTCGTAAAGTATGCATACTGACCATCAATGAACTCTGTGAGAATCCAGGGGCCGGTACCGTAGGAGTGATAGTCCCGGAACATTTCTTCGGACCCTAATTCTTCAAAGGCGGAAGCTGGGGACATATACATGCAACGGAAACCGTTGCCTGCTAGAGGAGAAGGCACGTTAAAGTTGACTTTAACCGTGTATTGGTCGATCTTCTCAACGGATTCTATTGTTGGATTATAGGTCAGGTACAGAGCTGATGTATCCTTCAGTGTGAGAAGATACTCGATGGAAGCGACTACGTCGTCGGCGTCAAAATGATCCCCGTTATGAAAGTCTACGTCGTCGCGCAGATAGAAAATCCAGTACATACCATCCGGATCAATGTCCCAGCTTTTAGCCAGCATAGGGCTGTACGGACTTCCGTCATGGTTGCTGTAAATTAAACTGTCCATATAGATCTGATAGGTAATCTGGTCAGCGCCGTCATTGTAAGCAAATGGATCCAATGTCCTTGGTCTGACGCCGTTCGCGATTCTTACCGTTTTACTCCTTTGCGGAACGGAGGGTGTTTGGGACGTCGCCGGAGTTGAGCTGGAGCCGTTCGATGTGGAATTACCCGGAGTTGCGTTGTTCGAACTTGAACCGCCGGAACCACAACCGCTAATTGTACATACCATTAGTACCAAAACAAGGACGCTGAAGAATACCAGAAACCTTCTTGACATTACGATTTCCCCCTTCTGTGAAACATCAATACCATGAATACAACTGCTTAGTAAAAAATATGTGCGAATACACCTCCAAACTATATCAGAGCATTACTTTTCTGTCAAGGATAGGAAACTGCTCCTATGGCGATCTGACAACATTTCCTTGCATAATGAACCCTTCGCGGAGGGTATTCGCACATTTGCGCAGTGGTCAGCTACACGGTTTCAAGGTAGGACTTTTTGCACCACGGTTCCGCTAGTGCAGGTTTCCATACTTCACTAACGGAAGGATGTTTGTAAACTTAGGAGAGAACAGGTGTAGTCTGAATGCGGTCCAGAAGCCCTTTGTCATGAGAGGCAAGCAGGAAATCCGGTGATTTAGCCCTGTTTTTCAGTAGCTCCAAGCTTCTATAGCATTCAATCATGTTCAGAAAACGGCCGGGCGGCGAGACGGTGTAGTGCATCTCTTTAACTTCTTTAATATTATCCATATGCATGATCGCGTCTCCGACACAGAGGTATTCTCCCGACTGCGCTTTGACGCATACAGTTATGTCCCCCATAGAATGACCGGGCGTTTCCAGGACAGATACGCCAGGGATAATCTCGTCCCCTTGCGTCACAGGCTCCAGGTCGAGGCCTTCAGCAGGTGGCCGGAGGCCGGTGATGGGGTGTTCATAAGGCAGAAGGAAAGGAGGAAGCGGATCACGTGAAAATTCGATTTCTTTCGGATGCACAAAAAATCTGGCTTTCGTGAAACGACTCATAAAGTAGCAATGATCCCAGTGCAAATGGCTGAGCACGACATAGCCGATATCTTCCGGCTGATAGCCAACGCGTTTAAGTTGATCCATGATTGTCATATCGTCCGGCCAGGATTCTTTGCCATTATGGTATTGGCTGGCATGCTTCGGATCGCTGATGCCGGTATCCACCAGCAAGGGCTTGTCCCCTCCTTCCACGAGAAAAGCGAAACAGGGGATCCCCACCATAAATGCGGGCGGATTGTATATCCTGTGCAGCGTGTCATAATAATACAGGGAACTGGAGGGCCCGATCAGGCCTGTGTTTAGCGGCCGGATTGTCAGTGAACTCATTTTTTAACACCCCTTTTTAATGTAATCATTCTTTAACCTATGTGCGGAAAGGGAACAATTTTAGAACCAGCCTGTGGATCCTGTCGGTACGTCGGGAACTAAGTAGTCGCAACCCATTAGAACGTAGGCGCCAAACAACCGCTTTGCTTCCGCCGTGTATTCATCGATCACTGACCGGCTCCAGTCTTTGCCGCGCAGTACGGGCAGAATCGGGTACGACTTCGGAAGAAGCTGATGCAGCATCTCAAACTCGACTTTAAGTATAGAACGTATGGTCGCGTCATCGCCCTCCCCGCAGGTATCCAGTTCTTTGATGGTGTCCGGGCAGACCGCGTCGCCCAGGCGGAGAAGGGTGCGGGAGACGGCGATCGCCGACACGTCGTCCAGACGAGCCAGCTGCCCGATATAGCGTCCCCAAGCGGCGATCGGCATCAGACGCTGAAATTCGATGTAGGATTGGAGGGGCTGGACAAAATCGCAGGTTTCTTCGAAATCGCCATAATCCTGCCCAGTGGCGTCCACCGCGAAAGGGGGATAGGCATTTGTTCCAAATGAGACGCCGTGCGAACGGACCACTTTTTCTAATCGCCGGTACCCCTCGCGAACCGTCTCTCTCCGGAAGGCAAAAAGTCGTTTGGGAATATCGTTCTGCGCCAGCTCTCCCAAGAAGGGGATCAGTCCGCTTTCGGCTGCTTTCAACAGCGAAGCCTTATCCATTTTGCCTATCGCCTGCTCCACAGCGGAGCGCATCTCCACTACCTTCGCATAAGGGATGCCTGCGGCTTCCATACGGGCAAGATAAGCCGGGTCGTCGTCGCCGTCGTGATAAATCCCTTCGATGTGGGCTGGATGCCGAT
>WRMS01000156.1 GCA_009777025.1 Clostridiales bacterium
CCTCCCCATCGACGGTCGATTCAACATGGATGAAGTAGAAGCGGCCCGTGCTGCGAATGCAATTGCCCCAAAGGTAGCCGTGCCCTATCACTTCAACAATTTTTCCAGCGAGGCAAAAGCCCGGGATTTTAATTCGCTTTTAGATGAAAAGGTTACCGGCATTATCCTGACGTTTAAGATGTACGGCAACTGAGGCAGCGTCCATATGGTGTAGCTCCTATTCGTAAAAGCGAACAGGCGTGAAATATATTGTATAATCGGAGGACTACCAGGTTTGAAAAAGCGGACAACATTAACCATTGCGCTGGTATTGGCTCTAACACTCGTCTCCTGTTGGGGAGGCGGCGAAGACAGGCTAAGCGATAACAACGCGCCCACACCCGTACAGACGCAAAGCCCTGCACCAGAGCCTTCCCCACCGGATATGGATCCCGAAGAACAAAACGTACAAAGTGAACTGACACCAACTCCTTTTTCCATTGATGACGGGCAAATTGACGTTGCCCCTGTTTCAGTCATAATAAAAGGCACAGCGTACCAGACAAATTTGGAGCGTATTGACCTCCGCAATATGCAGTTAACCGACGCGGACATCCAACCCCTGGCCTATATGACAAATCTCAGGTGGCTTAACTTGGAAAACAATCAAATCAATGATATCAGCGCATTAACGGGATTGACGAAGCTAACGGATTTATATCTATCAGGCAACCCCATTTCCGGACATGTGATCTTGAATGATGTGTTACTGATGTATAATGGACCCGGCGGGGACGTGGTCATCCCGGAGGGTGTGAAACGTATTGCCGGCTATGCTTTTGGGAAGGTCGCCAATATCACCGGCGTTTTTATCCCGGATAGCGTGACAGGCATTATTGAAGAGAAAGATTTTCCTTATATCTACAACGTTTTTTTGGGTTGTAAAGGACTTATCAACATTACCGTGAGCGAAAACAATCCTATATACGCATCGCAAGACGGCGTATTGTTTAGTAAAGACAAAACAGGGTTAATCCTTTACCCTGCGGGGAGAATAGGCGACTATAGCATTCCAGATGGTGTGAAGTACATCGCAGGAGATGCGTATGGTATCAACAGCCCTTTTGTGGGAGACGGTCTCACCGGCGTTCTCATTCCGGAAAGCGTAGAGGCTTTTTGTTGGACGCCCTTTGGTCAATGCTCCCAGATTATGGATATTAATGTCAGTCCGGACAATGGCAGTTTTTCCTCTCAGGATGGCGTGCTGTACAATAAAGATAAGACTAGGATTATTGCCTATCCTACCGGCAGATCAGGGGATTTCACCATACCGGACGGCGTGACAGATTTGGAGGACTACGCTTTTTTCAACTGCCAGGGTCTTACGAGCGTCGTTATCCCGGAGGGCGTTACCCATCTTGCATACACAGTAGGGGATTATGTTCACACGGCATTTGTCAGCTGTGCTAACCTTGTGCGTGTTGTCATTCCAAGAAGTGTGTCGAAAATTGACGATGGCGTTTTTTATGATTGCCCCAATATAGTGATTTATAGTTACGCCGATTCAGAAGCACAGCGTTTTGCGGAGGAAAATCAAATTCCGTTTGTGGAGATCGGCTCGTAAGTCTCGTAAGTAAGGAGCAGCTTTATGGATTCCCCTAACACGAATAACATAACACAGCGCATTGAACGGGAATTAGGTTTACCCTCCCTGGCTGAAAAACTGAGTGAGGAAGTGTCCGCTTCCGACTTTACTTCGCTCCTGACCGGCGTATTTGCGGCAAGGGCGGAGAGGATCGCGCCAAGCGAAATGCTGAGGCTTTATGCGCAGAATCCCTATGCGAAGCCCGCTTCATGCAGCGCCTCCCAATATCGCTGGTTGGAAGCCGACATGCTATGCGAAGCGGAAGATTACGGGATTCCCGGCGTCCTGCTCTCCCCTGCCGCGCTTTTTGGCTGCTGTTCCGCGTTCGGCGCAGTCAGCCAAAACAAGATCCTGTCAGCAAACCGCAACCTGGAAATCCTGTCAGACGCGACAAATATGCTGGCCTTGCACATCGCGGCAGGGCTCAAGGACGGCGCCTTGTCCCACGCCGGATCTCCGATCCATCTTTGCACCACCCATAGGCATATCCGCTACCAAGCCGCATTCGATTCGTGGATGCTTCCGCATTTCGGCATTTTCACCATCGTCAGCGCAGGGAAAAGCCGGAGTTCCTATGGCTTTGAAATTGACGCTTTATTGTTTCATCTGCGCTTCTACTGCGGCTACTGGCTGCGGAAGCACGGTTCCGCGTTGTCCTTGACGCTGAACCGAAGGAGCGGATACAAAGACGGGGATGGATTCTTTCACCGGGCAGCCGAAGCGCTCAGAGAGAATCTCCATGACATAGAAATCGTTATAGATGAACGGGAAGACCACACGACCTACTACAAAGGGTTGCAGGCGACAATGCATGCGCAGATCAACGGGCGTAGCTTTGAAATCGGCGACGTCGGTTTTACGGACTGGACGCAAAAACTGCTGAATAATCCACGCGAGCGTCTGCTGACCAGCGCAATAACCCTCGACCGGCAGATGCTATAAAGTGGGGAATGGTGCGGCGCCCCATCTGAAAGGGAGAAGGATTGACCATGCGCTTGTTTATCGCCCTTAACCTGAATCAAGATACGCGATCCCGGCTTCTTGCCCTGCGGGATGCACTGCAAGCCCAATCAACACAGGGGCGCTACTCTTCACCGGAAAATCTGCATCTGACCCTGGCCTTTCTCGGAGAATGCAGCGATAAACAAGCTGCCGCCGCTAAAGCCGCGATGAACGCCACGGCCTTCGAACCGCTCTCCGTCGCCATTGACTGTGTCGGGCGATTTAAGCGCGGCGGTAAAGACCTCTGGTGGGCGGGCGTCCAAAGGGATAAACCGCTGATCGATTTGCAGGGCAGGCTGAGCCGCAAGTTGACAGGCGCGGGATTCTCACTTGAGAAGCGAAAATACAGCCCCCACATAACTCTTGGACGCGACGTCGTGACAGACTGCGAACCTTGGCCGATAGAGGCATTTGGGGAAACCGTCCGCCGCATGGAACTGATGAAATCGGAACAGATCAAGGGCAAGATGGTCTATACGCCGATCCATGAAGTTCCCCGGCTCTAAGCTGAGCTGCGCCCATAACCCAAAACTGCGCAGCCTGAGGTTAATGTTACATGGGGCTCTGCCCCATACCCCATCGGGATTCACGGCAAAGCCGCTCATCCCTTCCGCTTCGCAGCGCTGCGTTACCGCAGCGTTAGCAACTGACACTTTTGGCTTCTTGTTTTAAATTGATGCCTTTAAGGGTCGGGTAGGATGGTGCCTCACAACACCACCCCCCCCCAGATCTTATCCCGCAAAAAGCGGCATCCCGACTTTTGTACTCAAACCCTCATATTTAGCTCATCTCCCTCTAAAATGGCGGGATAATATTTCTTTCAGTTTGCTGTATATTGAGTGCATCACATTCAATAGGAGG
>WRMS01000157.1 GCA_009777025.1 Clostridiales bacterium
GACCATACGACAGGGTTTTCGCGAGATAGTCGAAAGGCGCAGGATTCATCAGGAAATAGTGACGGTGCAGGCGCCGGACTACGGAGACGCCGCCGGTTTAGCGGGTCCGGGAAAGGAAATCAAACTGATCGCGGAGTATGACGGTGCAAACGGTGAGTGCTGGACAAGCTTTCCCCGGCCCTTTCAGGGAACGCTGGAGCAAATCATGGCGATGGATATGGAGAATGACCCGGCGGACAGAAGTATCTACATCGCCGCGATCAACGCCGTGATGAACCGCTATGAGCTGGCCGACGAATGCCTGCACTGCAGGGAAGCTGATGAAGAAGCCTGCGCGGAACAGATAGCCCGGCAATACAAAAAGAATAACGGCAATGTGCGTGTTCTTCTGGCCGGGTATCAGCCTCATATGATCAAGGCGCTGTCGGCACAGTTTCCTTTAAGGGTGCTGGATCTGGATCCGGAAAATATAGGGAAAACCATCTATGGCGTCACAGTTGAAGACGGCGCGACAGCATACAGCGACGCCGCCTGGTGGGCGGAAGTGATCCTGTGCACGGGCTCGGCAATCAGCAACGGCACGATCTATGACTATATCAAATTACCCAAAGATGTATCATTCTATGGAACGACCATAGCCGGCGCCGCCCGTATCCTGGATCTGAGGCGGATCTGTCCCTTCGGCAGAAACCGGGCAGGGTGACCGGCTGCACAGCCGGGAAGGGAAGGTGAACCTGTGCCGATCATTATCACGGACTGTAATCAGGGAAATATCGACGAAGAAAAAAAAGTGTTTGCCGAAAATGGGATGCCATTTCGCTTTGAGCAGTGCAAGACAGAAGAGGACCTGATCACGCGTTGTGCGGATGGAGAGTGGCTGATCAACCAATACGCGCCCATTTCTCGCAAGGTGATGAAAGCGCTGCCTCAACTGAAATTTGTCGTCCGCTATGGCGTCGGCGTAGATAATATCGATGTGGAAGCCGCGACGGAACTGGGCGTACAGGTAGGCAATGTACCGGATTATGGCATGAACGAAGTAGCCGACCATGCGCTGACGTTTTTTCTGGCGATGAGCCGAAAGCTGCTCCTCATGCATAAGATGACGAAAGAATATGACTGGGATTACCGGAAAAGCATTCCCATACGGCGCATGCGCAATACGATTGTCGGGTTGATCGGACTTGGGCGGATCGGAAAAAACTTTGCGTCAAAGGTCCATGCCCTTGGCTGCAAGGTCGTCGGGTATGATGTGTTTGACGAGGCCTTTAGCGACCCTGCTATCGCCTTCGTGGAAAGGCTTTCGCTGGAAGAACTGCTCAGGACTTCCGATACGGTCGCCATATTTGTTCCGCTGGAAAAGGCCCGAAACCTGATTGACATGGCTGCGCTTCGCCAAATGAAAGCTTCCGCGTTTCTCATCAACACTTCTCGCGGCGGAATCGTCAATGAGGCCGACCTCGATGAAGCCTTGAAAAAAGGGATCATCGCCGGCGCCGCATTTGACGTCTTGTCGGTGGAACCGGTTGCGCCCGGTCATCCCCTGCTCTCCAATGAGAACTTCCTGTGTACGCCGCATATGGCCTGGTATTCGGAGGAATCCGCTCTGGAGCTGAAACGCAAAGTGGCGGAAGAAGCCGTACAGTATGCCAGGTACGGAACCTGCCGGTACCCGGTCAACGACCCAAAGAAAGGATGATGAAGGAAATGAAAATGCTGCAGTTCGGACAGACGGGGCTCATGGCTTCCGTGATAGGCTTCGGTGCGATTCCGATTCAAAGGATCAGTTTCGAAGCTTCTACACGGATTCTACAGAAGGCATATGACGCGGGCGTCAACTTTTATGATACGGCTAGGGGGTATTCCAATAGTGAAGAGCGAATCGGTCTTGCTTTGGGCAAAGTAAGAGACAAGATCATCATTACCACCAAAACCCATGCCAAAACCTATGACGCGATCATGAAAGACCTTGATACCAGCCTGACGATGCTGAAAACAGACTATATCGACGTCTATCAGCTTCACAATCCGGATTCTGCCCACGGGCCCGGAGAAGAAAACCGGATGTATGAAGCGATGCTTGACGCAAAGAAAGCAGGGAAAATCCGTTTTATCGGGATCACCAACCACAGGCTGGATATAGCGGAGAAAGCAGTGGATTCCGGTCTGTACGCAAGCTTGCAATTTCCGCTGAGCTGCGTTTCCTCCGAAGAGGACTTTGCTTTAGTCAGAAAATGCAAAGAAGCCGGCGTCGGGTTTATCGCAATGAAAGCCCTTGCGGGAGGATTGATCACCAACGCAAAGGCAGCCTTTACCTATCTGCGGCAATATGATAACGTCATCCCCATTTGGGGCATACAGGAAGAACGGGAACTGGATGAGTTTATCGCACTGGAAAAGGATCCGCCCGCTCTGGATGAAGAGATGTTGCGGTCTATCGATAAGGATCGCGCGGAGCTCTCCGGCTCCTTCTGCAGGGGCTGCGGATACTGCCTGCCTTGCCCTGCTGAAATTCCCATTCCTACCGCAGCCAGGCTGTCCTTCATGATGGGACGCAGCCCGTATGCGCGCTTCCTGGAGGATGCTTGGGCGCAGCAGATGGAACGTATCCATGATTGCATCCAATGCGGTCACTGCAAAGACCACTGCCCGTATAAGCTGGATACGCCGGAAGTCTTAAAAGAACAATATGCCAAATACATCGAGTTTCGTAAAGCGCACAGCGCGTAAGCCGGCATAGTAGGCTGGGGACACAACCCAATAGCACAGCCTCAGTCGAAGCGACATGAAAAAGACCCCACAATGTCGTGGAGGCCTTTGTTTTGAACCTGCTCTCGCAGGTGGGCGCCGCCTGCCTGCTTATCGCTCCTGCTCGCAGCAGGCATGCAAGCCGCAGACAGAGAGTAGGCTCCCTATCAAAATGTGTTGGCTCAAAACACGTGAGGCACGGACACGGTCATCGCAGGGTTTCTAAGTTTTAGTACTTGAATTTTACCATCCTTTCATGCGGAGTTCAAGTTATTTATCCACAGGATGTCAATCTCCATCCCTTGACATAACGACAGGATAAGCATACAATTTGATTACAGGGATTGAGAGGACGGAACGGGCAGCCGTCGCCCTTGTGGAGATGCGGGAGTGTCGCCCCGCCTCAGTCCTTCGTACCGTAGATACGGGTGGCTATAGAAGCCGCCCTTTTTATTTGGAAGTTGTAGTACCTGCAATCCTTCTGGCCAGCCTACCGATATGACCCACTCTGACAGGCCGATACGATAATTAAAAAAACATTTCGTCGATATCAATCAGTAAGATGCCGGCGTCTTTCGCGGCCCTCCCCCTGAGCG
>WRMS01000158.1 GCA_009777025.1 Clostridiales bacterium
TCCTGTGACGATAGCGACTTTTCCCTCCAGGCTAAACATATTCATCGAAAAATCAAGTACCTTCTGTTCCATGCTTGTTTCCCTCCCTTTCTTTGTTGTTTTATAAATCCATTATACAGCCGTAAGGGCGTGATACTCAAGACCGTGTCTTTAACACTTTAATGAGCGATTTTCTACACCGCAATATTGATCCACTCTCCTTTAGAGAAGCGCCGGAACAGCAACCAGGCCCTGATCACCTGATCAAATATAAGGGCATACCAGGCGCCCATAAGGCCGAGGTCAAAAACATAAATTAAGATTGCACTCATGATCGGGCGGATAAGCGTCACCGTCAGTAGCATGGTCATCGCGACGTACCTTACGTCCCCCGCGCCGCGCAAGCTGCCGCCCATTACGATATGAGAAGTCTGCACCGGCAGAACGATCGCCAGTATGATGATAATCTCGGCAGTCATCGCTACGATACTCAAGTCATCTGTAAAGAGCAAGGCAAAAAGATGCCTCCCGGCAATACAGGCGATACTAAGGAGGATGGCGATGGCAATCGCGGTTCGCTGTCCGACTTTGCCATACATGATGGCTAAGTCCGGGCGCTTTTTCCCCAGGTTCTGCCCCACAAGGGAAGTCGAAGCTACGCCGAGGCCTTCAGCAAAAGCAAAGGAAAGATTCATGAGCTGCGACGCGATCTGGTGCGCCGCAAAGCTGTTGGTGCCGAGGTCGGCTACAATTCTCGCATAAGCGAAAAAGCCGACCCGCAAAGCGATCTGCTCGATCATGGCGCCTCCGCCGATGCGCAGGATCGTCATAAGCATGGGCTTATTCGGCGTCCAATCGTCCTTAGTGGAAATGAATAAATACGATTTCTTTCGCAAGAGCGAACTAAAGGCCATCACAAATCCGACGGCAAAACCGGCAACGGTCGCAATCGCGGCGCCCCTGACTTCAAGCCTGGGAAAACCGAGATTTCCTCCGATCAGCAGGTAGCTTAATAGGATATTGGTTACATTAGCAGCCAGATTACAGTTCATGGTGACCCGGGTATTGCCAATCCCGCGCTGTGCAGCGCATATGGTGAGGGAAAGGGTTTGAAAGGCCAGGCCCATACCGACGATCCGGAAGTAATCGGTAGAGGCGCCAATCGTATCTTCCTTTGCGCCGGCAAACCACATCAATTGTTCCGATGTGACGACGGCAAGAATCGACATGACTATGGCGATAATGATCCCGACCATCAGCGATTGGCGTACACAAGACTGCGCCGACGCCTGATCGCCCTGCCCTTTTCTTCTCGAGACAATGGCGGTAACGCCGGTATTCATCGCCATAAAGATCGACGTAAATATCATCCGCGGTTGATTGGTCAATCCCACGGCGGTAACGGCATAGGGGCCAAGCCTGCCGACCATAGCCGTACTGATCATCCCCATGAGGGTAACGGACAACAACTCAATCATAGCCGGCAAGGCAATCTCCAGAGAGGTTTTGTATGCCTCCTTCGTGGACGTTATATCGCCCCGTCGGAAATCATCGTTCACCATATACTCTGTTGAAAAAAGCCTGCGCAAGATTTCCAGCATCCTATCCACTCCGGTCCGCGATGTATTTTCTTATTCTATCCTATCATAGCATACAAACGATCACTTTGACCTGTTCCTTCCGATAATTTCTCTTTCCTAAAATCAGGACAGAGCGCTCCGGGTATGGCAGATAAGGAGAGGGCAGCGATCAATATTCGTATATCGCTTGTCCCTTGTAGGCTGCGGACTCGACATAACACTGATGGCGCCGGAAAACGCCTTTGGTGTACTGCTGATCCGCATATTTCTCGGGGGACATTTTCTTTAGCGACGCCATATCGCCCAGAAAATCCGACCAATGCGTGGATCCGCCCGCGTCGTATAGTTTTGCGTCCGTGAGCGCTTCGAAGCTTCTGGGGGCATAGCGGGGAATCTTGACCAGGCAGCGGCGCCCCGCTTCGAACTCTTCGCCGGCCACTGTGAACTTCACTTGTCCTTCGACGACATAGAATAAATCGGCGTTCGGGTTGAATTGCGTAAAGGATACCTTGAACCCTTGCTTCATCTCGGCCAGCCACAGTTCGGTCTTGCCGTCATTCTCCCAGCGCCCCGTGTACTGGCGCAGGGAGACGCCGGGCAAGGCGTATACGGCCAAAGGCCTGTCATAGGCCCGGATTTCCCGTATCTCCTCTTTGGCTACGCGCTCCTCATAGCAGGGATTCTCCCGCGGGATATTGTCCGAATTGGCCAAATAGTTGGCTCGCATTTCCGGATTCTGCAATAGATCCGGATTGGTTTTCTGGATCATATCCTTGTTATCCATCACCGAGAGCAGGCCCAAGCCGTGAAACAGCCCGTTCCAAATAAGGGGATTGCTCAGCGAAGTCATTTTATGCACGGTGTAAGGAGGAATAAAAATCACATCCCCGGGGCTAACCGTCGCCGTCTTCCCCCTGATACAAAGGTCCATCTGCCCCTCGTGAATAAAAAAGGTCTCCCAGCCGGTACTATGCTCGTGATAGGTGGTTGCTTTGTAGAAATAGGAATCATTGAATTCATACATCAGATGAGGCCCTTCGGGACGAAGAATATCATGGGCTTCTTCAATCAGGTCTCCTGTGCTGGCTTCGCGATCCAAGCGGACTGCAAGCCAGTCTTCCGGGTCGTCCAAACGAATAAGATAGGGATGCCGCATCTTGACTTCCTCCTTTATATCGTCATATTCTTTTTGCTTCGGGCTTTCCGCCATCGTATCATAAATGTTGACGCCGTTCCAGTTGAATGCAAGGCTTGACGAGGTTTTATCTTTTATCAGATACCCATGTAAAATCTTCTTCCGATTTTTGTTATGTGGTATACTGTTGATTAGATGGATGAAAAGGAGGAAACATCAATGAGAGTTGCAAAAACCTTTGTCGATCCCCTCGATATGCCATTTTCGCGACGTGGCTCCTATCTTTGCTTCGCAAACAGAAACGGCGGATACAACTTGTTTGGCAAAACGCAATTATGGTTGTCCAATTCCAGACAACGCCCGAACGATAAAAATAAGCCTGCTGAAACCAACAACTTCAGACAGGTCAGGCTCGAACTGGTTAAGGATGGTATTCCGCGGCAGTGCGTAATCTCTACAACACCCTATGAACTCATTTTCTAATGTGATTTCGGCAGCGTGCGCTTTTGTAT
>WRMS01000159.1 GCA_009777025.1 Clostridiales bacterium
CGCAAAACGTCTCTGGTACGCAACCTGGCATCCATGACTGCGGCGAAGAGGCTGCCCCCCAATCCGTACCCCAAACCAGCTTTTCACAGCCTATGTTGGGATCTTTCAAGGGCTTGTCGTAGAGTTCCGCCCACCACTGACCGCATTCCAGATAGAGATTGTGGTGGCTGCGCGCTACAATCAGGCATTTTTCATAAATGTCAGTTCGATAACCGGAACCCTCGATGCCGGCGTGATGCAGAATAATGGGAACGTCAGGATACGCTGCGGCGATTTCTCCGGCAAGTAGCGGATTTGAAACATCATATTCGAAATGACCCTGTAATTGAGCAAGTCTCTTTCCTCCGGTGTACCCTGCTGGAAACCCGCAGTGTATCGTAGCTACCACTTTATATTTTCGGCAAAGCTCCATGACTTGGCATATCTCTTCATACCTTTGGGACCAGCCGCCCGGGCAGATACAGGTTTCGCCCGGCATTCCTTCGCCGATACCCACATACATGCCTGTAGACAACTCCCTGTCTAGTTCCTCCACGGCAGCCTTAATATTCCATTCCTCTATCTTTTCGTCATGCTTCCGCTTGGTTTCAATGTCCCCGACAAATGCGACAAACCGGTCCGGGTGTTTCTTTACGATTTGTTTGTCGATCTCGTTGGTCATTGCGAACGCAGGCATAATGACACTGACATCGACGCCGTACTTGTCCATGTGATAGAGCAACCGGTCAGAGTTGTCATACGACTCCACCGTGTGCATTCCTACGCCCAACTCAGAGAACTCTGAACTGACATTCCGCTCTTTGAGTCTGAATGCATGCCTCTGTGCGTGTACATGTGTGTCCACCATAAAGATCCCTTTTGCTAAACCCATTTTTCATTCCTCCACTTCATATTTTTTAAACTCCAGAGCCTTTCCGACTAGTCCGATCGTTCGACGCGCACGGCTCACTGTGATGCGGCATAGAGAGCCGCCCCTAGGGCACAACCGTACTCTGCGTCCTCCGGGATGATAAAGCGAATGCCTGAACGCTCCCGCAAAGCGTTGATCATTGCCTTATTTTTGCTAACTCCACCGATCAGAAGCGTCGTATCTGCCGCTGGTTTGAGTTTATCATTCAGAACTGCGTTCATTCTATAAGATAAGGCGCAGATTATCTTTCGAAAGATATCCTCCTTGGGGATGTCTTGGAACAGCATTTCAAGCGCGTCAAGCTCAGCAAATACACAGCATCCGTCATTAACAGGCGCACCGCAATCGCCGGAAGGAAGAGAGCTTATTTCCTCCATGGTCATGCCGAGCCTTCTTGCCATGTACTCGAAAAAGATACCTATGCCTGCCGCGCATTTCTGATTTAAAACAACCTCACGGATTGCGTTCCCTTCTCCAAGAAAAATCACACGCATCTGGTCGGCTCCGATATCTACCACACAGGTCGCATCTTTCCGGTAATGACGTGCCGCACGAGCATCTGCCACAGGCTCCGTAACCTGTTCTCCTGCAAATACTACGTCACAAGCGCCAATCCCTGTCGCTGCGACCAGATCGATCTGCGGCATACCAAGACCACTGTCATCTAAGGCTCCCTTCCAGATTTCTTGTATAGCACACTCTCTGTGGATACCGCCGGATGAACCCTTCTTTTTTCCTACGACGTGCCCCATGTCCATTATTATGATTTTTGTATCTCTAATTCCCACATCGACTCCGGCAGTAATCATCTTGCCCCCTCCAACTTCTCGAGCTTTCTCATGCCCTGACTCTCCATCCATATATCGATCCTGTTTAGGAACTGTTTCTCATCCATATCTGTTCTATCTCCCGGCTGGCTTCCTTCATAATGAAGGACGCGTACGCCCATAGCATCCAGACGGAGCGCTTGTTCTTTTCTGGTAAGCGTACAACCAACGCCTCCACGCCACAGAGGCATGATCGCCCCATCCGCCTTAAACCCTTTAGCGAAGTCGGTAATTGCTTCCAGGTGGCGATATTCGTCGCATTTCATAGCATGTGGCCACATGGGGTAGGTATAGATAGCGCGAATGACGTCTTCCCTCGTCCTGAGAGCCGGCGTACCAATGTAGCGAGGCAGCTTCCTAAGTTGCATTTGCCCATTTTCATTTAGCTCCATGGGGCCGGGCATCATGTGGCTGTACTGCGATCCAATGCAAACAGCACCATATTGTTCAAGATAACGGTAGTATTTCATAAAATGCCACGGGCAGGGATGAGCTTCCATCCAACGGTAGCGCTCGGTTCCGACAGCGGCAATTTTATTATCGACACGCCATTGAATTTCATCCCGCAGTTCCTTCCAGAAATTCAGGGTCTCCTGGGGATCCACTTTTGTAAGCATGCCAAGGGTATAAAACGAATAGAGTTCCTTCACACCGATGGGGGCGGGCACATTCTGCATCAGCTGACTGACTTCCATGGCGAGTATTTCTAGTTTTTGGCGGTTATGGTAGGTTTCAATAAACTTTTCATCATCAAATTTGTTACCGAATATGCGTTCGATATCGTTAATAACCAGGAGCGTACACTGCACACGGTGCTCGATCATAGCCTTGTCCCTTTCTTTATCCTGCGGGCCAAGGTAGATCGTATAATCCATCTGCCAGCGCGGGATAGGCGAATAATCCATCGCTTGCTGACCACGCATCAGGTGCTGGTCACATGGATCTGGAAAAGGGATAACTAAATCACGCATAGGGAAAGGACTCCCGTCCATTTGATACCCAAGGAACATAGATCCCCAGCAGTTTTGCACATAACCGCATAGTTCCCTGCCCCAGCCTCTGATTTCCGACGCTAGGCGGCTTTTTCGGCTAAAGGAATCACTCTTGCTGGCCATTTCCGCTCCCACCGGATTATCTTCGACAATGGACATTCTTTTTTGAAAGCAGGACCCCCAGTCATAGCGTCCGGTATTTCCTTGGGCCAGAAGCGCTTTCGAATTGTCAATAGAGCTTTTCCAGCCCTCCCGCAGTTCTTTGGCCTTAGCCCATATTTCCAACGGTCTGGTTTCCCAAATCTGATTGCTGCTCATCAGTTTGCCTCCTCGCATTTTACAGTTGCGCTGTTTTATTCCAGCCAGCCGGACGAGTCACTCCATGCCGCACCATGTTTAAAAACGCTTCGAGCCTTAGGCGGGTTTCTCTGTAAGGCAAGGTAGTATCCCGTTCGAAAAAGAGATATGGAACATTT
>WRMS01000160.1 GCA_009777025.1 Clostridiales bacterium
GGTCCGTGTTGGGATACCTGCTTGCCTCTTCGTCCGCCGTAATGAAATCCTCCCCGAGTTTCCGGATCAGGAACTCCAGCGCAAAGCCCTGGAACGCGCTCTGATTCCCGGCTTGCGGCGGATTGATGTAGGATACCATGCCCGGGATCCGCCCGGAGCTTTCCACCTGATACAAGAACATCAGGCAAATCAAACGCCAGGCTTCTGCCGGATCGCAGAGCATCGGCATGGCGTTGTAGCTCTGCTGCCAGGGCGCAGCCGTGCAGGTCCAGGCGTTCTGGTACAAGATGTGCGGCTGCTTAAACTGGCCGATCGCCTTTGTACGATGGCTCCAGATCATCCACTCGGCATACTTCGTCATCTCTTCATAACCGGACGCCGGCGCACGGTAGATCTTTCTGAATTCCTCAAATTCCGCGTAGTTGTTTTCTACGATTTCGTCGAAATCCTCATATTCCCCGAAAGGCAGAAGCGCCTCCCGGTAGTCGTGGATTGCGGCGTCAAATTCGCCAGTCTCCGCATCCGGCATAAAGTCAATGCGAACGAGGGAATACGCGTTCTTCTCTTCATCAAACAAGGTAGTGACCGTGTAGTTTCCGGTGATCGCTTTGATAAACAGCTTGCCGTATCTCCCGAAGTCGCCTTCCCAGCCGCTGCCGTCCGGCAGAGAATAGAAACCGCGGCAGGCTTTCGCGCCGTTGCCGGCTGTCGCCGAGCGAAGCTCCAGACGCAGGCCCGCGTTTTCGCCGCGTACGCGGAAATGGGAACGGTCGGTCAGGGCGACTTCGACCTCTGCACAGCAGGCCGAGAGCTTGAGGGATCCCGCATCCGCGAAATAAGTGTAAGCCGTCGGTGCGCCGTTGATCAATAACTTCATATCAAACAGGTAATCGGTAAGGCTCAGCCATGTCCCAGTCCAGTTATTACCCAGCTGCAGCTGGCCAAGCTTATAGAAATCCTCCGAGATGAAGGTATTGGAGCCGCTTCGCGCGTAAGAGGCGCGAATCAAATTAAATCGTTCATTTGTACCAAACATTCGCATCATCCTCCTATAGACCGAATCATAAAGCTTGATGTGCCAGCGCAATCAGCGCCGCACTGTAAAAGGGACATATTGTATTGCCTGTGCGCACATCGTTTAGCGCTTGGCGCGCAATGGTCTTCGCGATTTCTTTTTCGCCGGCGAGGCAAAGCCCCCTGATGATCAGCAGCCCGATCACGCTCGTTGCGGTTTCCTGACTGATCTTCTCCACCAGCTTGCCGATAATCTCCGCGGGCAGGCGACTGCCCAGCACGGCGGGGATCAGCGAAAGGAGCTTATCCGGGCCGGATACTTCGCCGCTGTACGCATTTTTTCCGATAAAGTCTTCGCCGTTCCACAGTTCGGCGATCAGCTTTGGCAGGAGCGCTTTCGCGTAGGCTTCCCATTTACGGCCCGCGGCGACGTCATATTCCAGATGCGCCAGCTTGCCCAGATATTCTCCGGCGATAACCAGGTAAGCGTTCAAATCCGGCGCCAGCACAGGTTCGCCCGCTTGGAAGAAAGCCGGCGACTGATCCTCGCCGCTTTCGAAGCGGTAGGCATAGAAGCTGAGTCCTTCACCGTCTACCGATCGCTCGCGGATACACTTTCTTGCTATGGCGTCCAGCACCGCATAGACCCGGAAGATATCTCCGCGGGAGTCGTTGAGCAGGTTATCCTCAAAGAGCCTTTCCACGGCGACTGCAGCGACGGGAGGCAGGTCGGCGGGGCAGGAAAGGATCATATCGATGGCCTTAGCGGCGTCCTTGAAAGCCAGCGACGCGATCGCCATGAGTTTCGCGTTGGTATATCTGGAACTGTATTTATTCTCGACGATCACTTCCCTGCCGTCCAGAACCCTGTGACATAACCAAATCGGATAAGCCAGTTTTTCTTTCACGTCTTTCCATTCGTCCGGTAAATCCAGGAGAGATTCCGCAAAGGCTTGAAATGCGGTCCCGTTTTCGGCGGCGCATTCTTCCAGGGTCTTTGTCACAACCGGAACTTCTGTTTCCAGCACCCGGTCAAATACGTAAAGTTCAAATTCGTCGTTTTCCGGTTCCACATCGATCACCGCCATGACCGTCTGGCGCTTATGCAGTACGAAGGAATCGTCGCATGTGATTTTCCCCTTCTTCGCCGTAAACAGGTAGCGCATGGACGGGCTCCGGAGAATCAGTCCCTCGGGCAAAATGAGAGATGAAGTGCCTGCCAGAGCTTGCACCGCGTTCAGGCGAAAGGCGCCGTTCCCTTTGATCCGGATCGCTTGGACGTCTTTGTCGATGGCGAATACCACTTTTGTTCCTTTTTCCGTCGTCAGTTCCAAGAGGGATTCTGTTGCTGTATAGGTGTAAGGTACGCGCTCGCCGCCTTCCAATGGCTCGATCCGGAGTGTGCCGGGGAGGCCCCCGCCGACAGCCAGGAAGCCCCCCACTGTCTCGGGAGCAGCGGCAAGCCACAACTCGCCGTCACGTTCGATGAGGATGTGTCTGGCTTCCCGATGCCCAAACCCGATCCTAGACATTGTCGATTGAATGTCCATCCTTCCTCTCCTTTCAAGTGTTTTTCCTCGTTTTTTCATCATCTCAATATAAACATATTTTTCATCAGTTTACAACGAGTTATCTTTACTTCGAGAAAATCAATCTATAAATCTTGGATCGATGGCGTACCGGAACCAGTTGCTAAAGATAATAAATCCGGACATAGTCACCATGACATATATTGTACAGCTCCAAAGCTATCGAAATATGTAACATTGAAATAGCCATACTGGAATGGAAGCACGACAAAAGCACAACGGCGCAGATAATCCTGCACAGTTGCGCGTTTTCTTTGACTGTATTGCTGCATATCCATGTGCTGAAGTACAAATAATCGAATGACACGAAGAAAATCATGCCCAGTGTGATCCAAGGTGGTTGCATAAACAAATCTATCACAGGGCATGTCATTCATACTTTTCTAGTCACCAAACCGGTTTTGCCTGAGGAACA
>WRMS01000161.1 GCA_009777025.1 Clostridiales bacterium
AAAGACACCGGGCAGGCTCTCTTGCCGATACCCCAGTGTCTTTATCCTTCTCTATTATAAACTGGCTTTCGCTACCTCCACCAGCTCCGTGAAGCTCTGAGCGTCATGGACGGCAAGCTCCGACAGCATCTTTCGATTTACCGCTACGCCGGCTTTATTTAAACCGTTAATAAAACGGCTGTAGCTGAGTCCGTTCATCCTGGCGGCAGCATTGATTCTGGTAATCCAGAGCCTGCGAAAATCACCCTTTCTATCTTTCCGATGGGCATAAGCATAAGCCAGGGAGTGCATAACCTGCTCATGGGCAGGTCTGTACAGCTTGGATTTTGCACCCCGATACCCTCTGGCCAGTTTTAATACTTTCACATGTCTTTGATGTGCCCGGCTGCCGCCTTTTACTCTCGTCATGACTGAATACCTCCTGTCTGTCAATGGTCTCTATGGGATCGGCGACCGCTATTTATAAGGAATCAGATGCGCTACGCGTGCGGCGTCTCCTTTATCCATGATCGCCGCCTTGCGCAGGTTTCGTTTTCTCTTTTGTGATTTTTTCGTCAGAATATGGCTGGTAAACGCATGATTTCTCTTGATTTTGCCGCTTCCGGTTTTGTTAAACCGTTTCGCCGCGCCGCGGTGGGTCTTGATCTTAGGCATCGAACTACTCCTCTCTACACAACAAAAAATCCATCGGCGGGTAATTCCGGATCATACGGCGCCCCGCTTAAAACGTTGGCCTATGCGGTTCCCTATCGTACATTACTTAGGGGAAATGATGATGCTCATGTTCCTGCCCTCGATTTTGGCGGAACGCTCGACATTGCCCTGGTCTTTCACCACATCCGCCACTCTGGCCAGCAGATCCCTGCCTAAGTCCGTGTGGGACATTTCTCTGCCTCTGAACATGATTGTGACCTTGACTTTGTCACCTTCTTCGAGAAAACGGATGGCATTTCGAATTTTCGTCGTAAAATCATTATCCTCAATGTTGGGACGCAGCTTCACTTCCTTAACGCTGATGAGATGCTGCCTCTTTCTCGCCTCCCGCTCTCGTTTGCTTTGTTCATACTTATACCGCCCGACATCCATAATTTTACACACGGGCGGCTTGGCGGCGGGCGCTACTTCAACCAGATCCAGGCCGTTTTCTTCAGCAATCTGCATGGCGTCCCTCGGAGACATAATTCCCAACTGTTCCCCGGTCTCTCCGACTAGACGAATTTCTTGGGCCTTGATTTCCTCATTGACCCTGAAGCCATCTTTACTAATAAGCTTCACCTCCATAAAATCAATAAAAGCGGACACACTTCCGCTTTCATCGCATAACAACCATAGGTTGCAATCCCTGTTTACCTGTGCGATCGTTCGCAAGGTGAGAAGCGGAAGCTTCTACTTGATGTAATGTACTTTCTAAGTTTATGAGCATAAGCGCTATTTGTCAATAGCTAATTTCCGCTTCACCAACCTGCTTCACCAACCGTCCGGAAACACCAGATGGAGTATCGTCTCATGGGTATCCGCGTCGATCACCCGCATCGTCATCCAGATTTCCTGCCCCAGCATAAGCTGATATTGTTCGAATATGCCGCTGAAAAAATATGGCGCTATCCTTAGTTCTTCCGTATCTGTTTTTCCGTCCACATACAGATCCATATACCGTAAGTCTTCCGTATAGCGGATCTCCTTCAAGTACGCCAGTTCGGCAATAAAATACGCAATATTATACTCCACATCGCCCTGAAAAGCTTCCAGAAATTCGGCCTGCCGGGTCTTGGACATGACGACGGTCACCCGTCCATCGCTGTTGGTATAGGCGTCGATGTAGTTATTGTATGTGATAAACTCTTCACTCAGCGCCACATCCCGGAACATCTCTTCCGGAAAGGTGATGGCTACGCTGTCGCCCTGATCGACGAGGTTGGGCTGATCGTCCAAACCCGCAGGCGGGGCTTGGGCCTGTTCGTTGCCGTTAAGGGAAGGGCTCTGCGCATTACTGCCGCAAGCAGCCATCCCGGCGAGAAGGACAAGCAACAGAACGACGCTTACCCATCTCATTCGCCGTCCCCGGGGCTGTCCATCAGCGTCAGCCTGCGTTCCTTCGCTTCTTCCGCCAGCTGCTTTTTGAATTCGAGGAAATTCACAAGCCCCTTGTCGCCCTTGCCCCGGATGCGCAAGGCAACGGCGCCCATCTCCTGCTCCTTATCGCCGACGACCAACATATAGGGTACTCTTTCATTTTGTGCTTCCCGGATCTTGTAGCCGATCTTTTCACTGCGCAGATCTGTTTCCGCCCGCAGGCCGCCGGATTTTAAATCCTCCGCCAGATAGGCGGCGTAGGCATGCTGCAGGTCTGTGATAGGCAGAATCTTAACCTGTACCGGCGCCAGCCAGCTGGGGAACGCGCCGGCAAAGTGCTCGGTCAATATGGCGATAAAACGTTCCAACGCGCCAAAAACCACGCGATGGATCATTACGGGGCGATGCCTTGCGCCATCTTCGCCCACATAGGTCAGATCGAACCTTTCCGGCATCTGGAAGTCCAATTGTATCGTAGCGCACTGCCAGGTACGGCCGATGGCGTCGCTGACATGGAAATCGATCTTCGGTCCGTAGAAAGCGCCGTCGCCCGGATTGATGCTGTAGTCGAGCTTTTTGTCAATCAACGCGTTCTCCAGGGTTTTTTCCGCTTCGTTCCATGTCTCGATCTCCCCCATAAAGTCTTCCGGACGGGTGGAGAGTTCAACCCGATAGGAAAAGCCGAACATCTTGTACATACTGTCAATCAGATCGATAACGCCTCTGATCTCCGCCGGTACTTGTTCCGGCGTCATGTACAGATGCGCGTCGTCCTGGGTGAAGCACCGTACCCGCATCAATCCATGCAGCGCGCCGGACAGTTCGTGCCGATGAACGGTTCCCAGCTCAGCCACGCGCACAGGCAGTTCCCGGTAGCTCCATGATTTGCGTTTATACGCAAGCATTCCCCCCGGGCAGTTCATGGGCTTGATCGCATAATTG
>WRMS01000162.1 GCA_009777025.1 Clostridiales bacterium
TCCGGGGGACAACAAGCGGCCAGTTCCATTCCCCACCATTGATCTGCACTATGCTGCAGATGGGAGCCGATCGGATTCTGTTCTCGACAGACTATCCTTTTGAAGAAGTATGCGACGCAAGCAATTGGTTCGATGGGTGCCAGATTAGCGAAGCGGACAAATATAAAATCGGAAGGCAGAACGCGATCGATCTCTTTAAATTGAGGCTTTGATGGAGGTCAATATGCAAAAAATGCTCAGGCTTAATACTAAGACGGGAGTATTGAAAGTTGAACCCTTTCCTGAAAAGTATCGGTTCTACGGGAAAAGGGGACTTGTTGACAGATTCTTGTTCGACGAGGTTCCTCCTCAATGCGACCCTTTGGGGCCTGAAAACAAGCTGGTTATTTGTACGGGCGTTTTCGCAGGCACCGCGTTTCCGGAAGCGGGCCGCATATCGGCCGGCGGCAAGAGCCCTTTGACCGGCACAATCAAAGAGTCAAGCGCGGGCGGGATGATCGGACCGCGTATGGCAGAGCATGAGATAAAGCTGATTTCCCTCGAAGACAAGCCAAAAGACGATGCCGGGTGGAAAATAATTCATATCGACGGCGAAGGGCAATTGTCGTTGATTGATGCAACGGAATATCTCGGTTTAGGGACTTATGAGTTCAGTGAAAAAATGCTTGAGCGGTTTTCCAGGGATGCAGGCGTGATGGTGATCGGACCTGCGGGAGAGATGCTTTATCGCTCAGCCGCAATTATGGTTTCGGAATTCCGTACAGGCCACACATGCCGCGCCGCAGGACGCGGCGGTCTTGGCGCTCTTATGGGAAGCAAGAAGATAAAGGGTATGGTAATTGAAAAGGCAGTTAAAAAACCGGAGTTCGATTATGCGGACAAGGAAAGGTTTGAGACGGCTAGAAAAAGATATGTTGATGCAGTAAAAAACAGCCCGCCGGCTCTGAGATTCCGCGATGTAGGTTCTACAAACATGATGGACGTGACAGGTCCGCTGGGTTTTGTTCCATACAAAAATTTCAGCGGTCTTCCGCTCCCCGAAGAACACAGGGCTTCCTTTACCTCAAAGGACTGGAAAGAAGCCGTTGTCGCTTACGGCGGAAAGACCGCAATAATCTGTCATCCCGGCTGTGTGATACTGTGTTCCAATGTAGTGAAGGGAAAGGACGGGGAATTCATAACTGCCGGGTTAGAGTACGAGTCCGTGGCGATGCTCGGGCCGAATCTCGGCATTTTCGATTATTACAGGACTGCGAAATTCGACTTTGAATGTGACGACATCGGGCTGGACTGCATAGAAACAGGCTGTGCTCTAGGCGTGTGCATGGAGGCTGGAAAAATAAGCTGGGGCGACGCTGACGGAGTGGACGCGTTGTTTGATGAAATGCGCAGGGGGACTGAATTCGGAAAACTACTCGGAGCGGGAACAGAGGTTATTGGGAAGGCTCTAGGGGTTACGAGAATACCCGTGGTAAAGGGTCAAGGGCTTGCGGCTTATGACCCAAGAGGGTTGAAAGGGTATGGCATCACATATTCCGTTTCCACCCAGGGCGCGGACCACACTTGGGGGGCGCTGGCGAATCCCGCTGCTACCGATGATGAGATACCTGATTTGGTGTTTAACAGCATAATTGACACCACGATCCGCAATGATTTTCTGTGTTCGTTCGGCTCCCCGCCTTTCAGGGAGGACCCGAAGATCATGGAGGAGCTGTATGCAGGTGTTTTTGGCGGAGAGTGGACGGTCGAAAAGCTGCGTGAGATTGCTTTCGAGACGATCAAAATAGAAAGAATGTTCAACGAGGCGGCAGGTTTTACGGATGCTGATGACCGTCTGCCGGAGTTCATGAGGAATCCGGAGGCGCAGCTAGAGGGCGCGCTTCCTCCGTTCCCATATTCGGACGAACAGGTCTGCAAGAATATAAACATTATATATAAGTATAAAAAACAGGGGTAACAAAATCTCCATGCAGTTGTGAAATGACATTTTTCGGGCGGATATGGAATCCGCCCCTACGATATATTGCCTAATGTGGGCGTTGCCCACAACACAATATACGGTGCCAGAATCCAGAAGTCAGGAGTCAGAATTCAGAATACAGGGATAGGACGAGGGAATTTTCTTGTTTTTTATTGCATGAAATAACCTATAAGGTGCTATATGTTTGTAGGGGTCGAATCCATTTCGACCCGCATTTCGAGATTACCGAACAGCAATGGAAGGAAAGGGAAACCGTGAAAATCAAGGCAGCAATTATTTATAAGCCCAACGACCCATATGTCATTGATGATGTTGACCTGGACAAGCCAAAAGCCGGAGAAGCGCTTGTGAGAGTCGTTGCCTGCGGCTACTGCAATTCCGACCATGCTGTGGCGCATGGTGAGTTTAAGGCGGAGTACCCGATAGTGCTTGGGCATGAGGGATGTGGGATCGTAGAAGAAGTTGGCGAGGGGGTAAAAGACTTCAAGCCCGGAGATCGGGTCTGCATGTCTTATAGTTACTGCGGAGAGTGTTATGCCTGCATTACCGGGCGCCCATATCAATGCGAAGCGAACTGGAGGCTGAATTTCGGCGGTAGGGCATATGACGGCACAGCGCGGTTGACGAAAGACGGCAAAGACCTGGAGAGCTTTTTCAATCAATCTGCTTTCGCAACGTATTCTGTCACCCACCAAAATAATCTGGTGCATGTACCGGAGGAAATCGATCTACGTCTGGTTGGCCCCCTGGGCTGCGGCATACAGACCGGCGCGGGAGCTGTGCTGAATGTCCTGAAGCCCGAAGCTGGGTCCTCGATTATAGTGGTCGGCCTGGGCGGTGTGGGCATGAGTGGGCTTATGGCCGCGAAAGCTTGCGGATGCTCTACGATCATCGGCG
>WRMS01000163.1 GCA_009777025.1 Clostridiales bacterium
ACGCTTTTCACGATGCCTTGCGGCACAACGGAATTGATTACACTTTGCGCCCGGAGCGACTGGCGTATTACTGCTATCATATGTTTTTCTTCTACCTGAACGCCTACATTGACAGATATGCACACACCGGGACTGCACCGGGTATCGAAGAATATATGGACGGTTGGATAACGGAAGCATTTCAATATGCGGATAAAATATAACAAAATAGTGGAACGCATGGGGCGCGGGGGCGGTTCTTCTGCTTGCTTCGGAGAATCCTTACCCTTGTCTTTGTAAGCAGGGGAACCGTCCCCCTGCTTCATTCCCCACGCTCCACCCGTTGGTTGTAGTTCTCGATGACCTCGCGAGGCATATCGGCGGTGGCAAATGCCGCAGTGCGGGGCATAAACCAAATCACGCCATCATCGTCTTGGGTAAAGACAAATAACATGAGATGATATGTCTCATAGTCCCTGCCCCAATGCGATGACGAAGAAAATATGTAGTAAGGTGCAACACCCAATTCTTCTGCTACCTGTTCGTATGGCACATATGCAACACCGGCGCTGCCGGAACCATCCTCAAATTCGATATTCAATTCTTAACGTATATTGCCATCCACAACAGTGCACGCCATAATATGATCCGCCATCAACTCGAAATCTTCAAGCGGGCTTTGCATTAGATAATAGCCCCACTCAGAACCAAGAATAGACACAGCCGCCATCTTTGCGCGGGCTTCATCCACAGGTAAAGCCGCCAGTTCATCGACTGATGGAAACATGAATCTTCCATCGGCATCTATCATATTTTTATCTATTTCTATAGATATCTCCGCAGGAAGCCGGCTCCACCCTTGCATGATCTCCTCTGCCCGCTCCGGGTCTGCCTTTGATGAATCAAGCGGCAGGGCAAATACTACACTGATTCCATCATACTCCTCATTGGCTTTCACTTCGCCGGTTATCTCGTCATATATTATTGCATCGCCTGTAAACGAGATTTCGTGGCTTACAACAATGTATGCGCCCCTGTCCGCAAAGGGTTCAAGATCATCACAGATAGTCAGCATTATATATACGCCTTCGGTAACTACTGTCATTGTGCCGTAACTCAGCAGGTACTCCCACGGGGAAATACCTCGGATACCTGCCACCGCGTAAAATCTCCTGTCAAAGATGCTATCCGTAAGCAGCGGCATGTCGCTGCCGTCAAGCTTTTGAACTGCCGTAATCACATAGGTAGAATCCGGCTCGATAAGCGGCATATCCGGTATATTCAACGATATAATCGCATCGCCCTGAGCAATACCCAGCAAGGTTACACGGTAATCGCCATCATCAATGGACTCGTTAATTATGACAGTTCCCTCAAGACTTAAATATGCTGCCAGCACCGGGTCTTGCATGGCTGCCTCGTCGGGCGCCCTAAGGAACCAAGTGGCTAATGCTGTACCCGCCGCCAACATCGTAATAATGGCGGCGACCAGCAAAATGCGCCAGTGCGCTTTTTTGCCTTTTGAGTCTTTGATCTCCACAATGAAATCGTCGTTTATATTGGTGATTGCGTCATATATGTTCTCGCTGTTCATAAACTGATTTCCTCCTTTTCCAAAGCTTTCTTTAAGCTTTGCCGTAAGCGCAGCATACGCTGAGCCATTTGATTTTGCGTCACATTGCTTTCCTTTGCTAAAGAGACGACAGCCTCGCCGTGCCAGTATCTTCGGATAAAGAGAGCACGGTCATCCTTTGATTGAAGATTAAGCCAGCTTTCAATGACCTGTGTTATCTGTCCGTTTTCCATCGTTTCACTTACAGATACGGTAGACGGCACACAGTCGTCCAGCTCGGACAGCATGACGGTGATGCCGTCATAACGTTTGCCGGCTCGATTTGCCCGAAAACGGCTAATAGACAGATTCCGAACTATCCGGCCGAAGAACGCGGATAGTGCTGTCGGCCTATTCGGGGGTATGCTATTCCACGCACTGAGCCATGTGTCGTTGACGCATTCCTCCGCGTCCTCTTGATTGTTCAGGAGATTTATCGATATTGACCGGCAATACTTTCCATAGTTGGCTTCACTTTCCTTTATGGCGCGTTCATCTCTCTCCCAGTAAAGATCTACGATTTGGTAGTCTTGCATTTTATCCCTCCTTTTTGCTCGTCATATATATAGTCGCAAAAAAATCGAAGATATTAGCCTTATGGTATAGCAACGCTAGGCGGCTAGGAGCGTTTTTTAAAAATTCGCCGCCGGAGACTTTCACTCGTTACTCTCGCTCACCTACCCAACGAAGGCGTAGCAAAGGAATGATAGGGTACACCCTATTTTACTCGTAGTCTGGATGATGCTTTTTGATGTACCGCGCCATAAATTTGGATAGTTCTTTTGCCTGCGTCATTTCAGCGTTTTCGCAGGCTTTGGCGAACTCTTCCACAATCCTATAAAGGGCGCCGCATCCAAGATTGTGTAAAAGCTGGTAAGCCCCCTTCACATGACTGTGACGCCCGGGAATCCGTCGGACTTTCTGCCAAGGAATCCACCCAGCTTCGCTATCATGACGACCGCTTCATAGACGGTCGGCGGATTTTCCGGCATAGTCTTCGTCTTCTTTGCGGCACGATATAGTATTTTCCACTCGTATTCCGTGAGGCATATTTCGCAAGATTCGTCCGGCCGTGCCCTTGCAATATAGCTCAGCAGCATTATCTCTAACGCAAT
>WRMS01000164.1 GCA_009777025.1 Clostridiales bacterium
AGGGCTAGAGTGACAGGCTCCTGACAGACCGCAGACGCGGCCTGCTGGGAAAGATCAGACAGATGCGGGTCGTCCAATCCGGGAGAATATTCGGAAGCGGATACTTTGGATGCTTCCGCTTTTTCAGTTGCTTCGGTATTCTCAGTAGCTTCGGCCGCTTCGGCAGACGCCGGCGTCTCGCCGATAATAGACGCTTCAGAGGCGGCGGAATCTCCGGTGGATTCGGCTGCTTTGGCAGAGGCAGGAGCCACGGCGGATTCGGTTGCTTTGGTAGAGGCAGGAGCCACAGATTGGGCGGGCGCACCAGTTTCTTGCTTTTCGCCCACGTTACCCCCCGCTAGCGCTTTCTCAATATAGCGCGCGGCATGGGGATCCTTTTCGGCCAGAAATGTTCCTGCGGTCAGGATGGACCGTATGCCCGGATCAAAGGCGTCTGCGATAGCGACGTCAAGGCCGGCGGCGATGGCCTGTGCCAGGAACGTCTGATTCAGCCAGGCGCGTTTCGGCATGCCATGGGAGATGTTGCTGATGCCCAGTATGGTGGTCAGGCCCAGTTTGTTTTTGACAAGACTGAGAGCTTTCAGTGTTTCCGCAGCTTGGCCCGGATCGGAAACCGCCGCCATGACCAGACAATCGATGATTACATCATTCCTTTGAATGCCCTCCGCGGTAGCCCGATCCAGGATTCGCTCCGCGATGAGCAGACGGTCCTCTGCTTTCTCCGGGACGCCGTTTTCATCCAGCGTAAGCCCAAGAACGGCCGCACCGTACTTCTTCACCAGGGGGAGCACGGTGCTGAGACTGGATTCTTTACCGTTTACGGAGTTGACCAGGGCTTTCCCGTGATAGTGGATCAGCGCTTTTTCCAGGGCTTCGGGGTCGAGCGTATCGATAATCAGCGGATAATCCGGGGATTGCTGGAGCCGAATAACAGCCTGCGTTAGATTGCTCACTTCGTCGCTTCCCGCAAGACCGACATTGACGCCCAGCAATTCGGCGCCGGCCTGTATCTGGGCAAGCCCTTCCCGGGTATAGACGTCAAAGTCCCCCGTTGTTAAGGCTTGGGTCAATGCCTTTCTGTTCGTGGGATTCAGCTTTTCGCCTGCTAATCTCGGCGGCAGGCCGAAGCCGAGCCAGATGGCTCTGGAGCGGGAGGTCAGAGAAGAAGCTTGCTCCCGGAGGGCCGGAACGATTTGGCCGTCCCAGGTTTTGGCCGCTTCCGCTATGGCTTTGATATGTGGGGGAGCAGTGCCGCAACAGCCGCCCAGGAAACGAACCCCATACTCCAGAAATTGAGTGGTATAGGCGGCCATGTCCTCGGGCGTCAGAGGGAATACAGACTGGTTATCCTGCAATATTGGCACACCGGCGTTCGGTTCCGCCAGAAGGGGCAGGCGGCAGCTTTCATGGTATATCTTGATGACGGACAGCATTTCTTCAGGGCCGGAAGAGCAATTGGCGCCCAACACATCGGCGCCCAAAGCAGAAAAGACAAGCGCCGCGGTTTCCGGATCCGTGCCGGTCAACGTACGCCTGTTTTGGCTGTAGGTCAGGGAAACGGCGACCGGGAGATTGGTTACTTTCCGTATGCCCAGATAAGCGGCCCTTGCTTCCCCGAGATCGGAAAAGGTCTGGAGGAGGATCAGGTCGGCGCCGCTTAGCGAGAGAGACTGGGCTTGCTGCGCAAAGACTTCTGTCAAATCCTCAAAGCCGATGCTGCCGATGGGCGCCGGAAACTGACCGCTTGGGCCGATGACGCCGGCGACATACCGGTTTGGTCCTGCTGCTTTCTTTGCCAGCGATACCGCCGTAGCATTGATCAGATTCACGTCTTCCGCGTATCCATATTCCGCTAGTTTAATCCGGTTTGCGCCAAAGGTATTGGTTTCGAGGACATGGGCGCCGGCTTTCACATAAGAAGACGAGATTTCCAGGACGCTGTCCGGGTTTGACAGCATCCATACTTCCGGGCTGACGCCTGCGGGCAAGCCTTTGCTTTGCAGCATGGTACCCATCGCGCCGTCGCTGAGTAAGACCCGCTGTTTCATTGCTTCAAGGATATTTGACATAGCCTGTTCACCCCTTCAAGGCAACGCGTTCCCATTAAGCCGATATTGCGGCATGGTCACGCATTTGACATACAAAAATCTCGACAAGTGGTTTGGTAGCTTTTGGGCTTAACAGACCACTCGTTATGTAGACGCGGTCGTCACGACTGCGTCGAATATTCGCTTTCCCCCGAATTCCATCCATTCGGCTCGTGGCTGCTTTTCCACGCCCTTGCGGAAGTCAAAGGTCAGCAGGTAACCCTCGCTGACGCCTTTGCTGTCCATGTAGCCCATAAGCTGTTCGTATGCTTTCTCGTGCGTCGCTTCGCCTGCCCCCTGCTTCCATCGTTGTAATACTCACATATGCCCCTAGTTTAACCCATTTGCGCAGTGAACGCAAACGGTTGAAGCCCGTTGCGCATTCAAAACTGCTACCTTCTTCTGAGAAGCTATAGAGCTTCATAATAATACTGAAATGCTCATTCTAAATGACGAAAAACTGTTTCTTGATATTTATAGAATGCCTTATTTGTCGGATATTCACTTGGAATAACTTCGATTTCCATGCTTTTAAGTGATGCATCGTTACCGTATGGAGTAAAAAGCAAATTCAATCTACAGCTATTGGCCACATTTTGTTTCCCTTTTCCAC
>WRMS01000165.1 GCA_009777025.1 Clostridiales bacterium
AGCAGGGCGCGCTCGCGGCGAGGGGCGGCGCGCACGGCGGGGCTCACGGGTTAGCTGTCGGTCCCGTTTTCCACTTTTTTCTTTTTCCACAACCCCGCCGTATCAATGATGACAAAATTCTGCCCATTTGCCTTAAACGGCGTATCGATGGCGTCTCTGGTCGTACCGGGAATCTCGCTGACAATCGTCCGATTCTGCCCGATCAGGGCGTTAACCAGGGAAGATTTCCCCACATTCGGCCTGCCAATCACCGCGATAGGAATGATATCCGGCTCCCTATGCTCCTCCTCATTCATCGGGAGCGCCTGGACGATGGCGTCCAGCAGGTCGCCGGTATTCATCCCGTGCAGGGAAGACACCGGTATCGGCTCCCCGAAGCCAAGGCTATAGAATTCCAGCGCGTTGAAATTATTCACAAACTGATCTGTCTTGTTGACGCATACGATGATCGGCTTCTTCGTCCTTCGCAGCAGCAAAGCAAGTTCCCTGTCCTCCGGGGTAAGGCCGGTTCTGCCGTCTACCACGTACACGATGACGTCCGCCTCTTCCATTGCGATCGCAGCCTGAAGCCTGACCTGCCCAAGGATCGTACTTTCCTCTTCAACCAGATCGATTCCGCCTGTGTCCACAAAGGTCATCCAGGTGTTTTGCCATTCGGTATCCCTATACAGCCGGTCCCTTGTCACGCCCGGCGTATCGTCCACTATGGCGACGCGCCCGCCGACCAGCCTGTTAAACAAGGTGGACTTTCCCACATTGGGGCGTCCTATGATCGCTACGACCGGCTTTGCCACTATCTGTTCCCATCCTCTGCATTCAAAAGTTTTTCCATGATCGCCAAGCCATTTTCAGGGAGAAATTCCAGTCTCAGCCCCAGCCTCCGGCTGACTTCCGCTACGCGCAATCCGTCGAGGAAGGTCCCCTCCGTGCTTCGGATCATAACCTCAGGAAGATAGACACGCGAGCCCGGAGGATAGGCCAGGGCGCCTAAGCCCTCCAAAAGGCATTTTCCCGTCAATAATCCGCTGACATTGACCGATGGACCAAAAAAGCGGTTCTCAAGTGGTTGTATATCCAAACTGAGCCCCTTTACTTTGCGCAGCCTGCGCCATAATGGTTCCAGCATTCTCATCGCGGCAGTCCCTCCCGCCAGGATGAGATGTTTCTCTCCGCTTATGGCCTCAGGAAGCCGGTACTGTTCCGTTTCTTCCAGTAGGCCGCGAACCAGGCCAACGCCGTTTTCCCATTGGGGATAGTCTTCATAGGTTTGCGCTTCCGGCGGTTCCCTATCGGCAAGCGCATAGAACTCGTCGGAGAGCCAGACAAAGCGGCTCCCTCTCTCCCGCAGATAGCCTGCCTGCAGCTCCTCCCATGCTTCGATCAGCGTTTTCGCTTCCGCAGGCTGCACCCCTCTCAGCAGGGGCAAGCCCCGCCGATATCGGGTGAGGCCGACGGGAACGACAGAGACCGACAGGACGCCTTTCATGCGTCCAAGGTCTTCCACCGTCCGGAGCAGGATTGGGCCGTCGTTATAGCCGGGGCAAAGAACGATCTGACAATGAAATTCGACGCCGGCTTCTCCCAGGCGAGCCATCGTCTCCGCAAAAGGATCCCTTCCCTTGCGTCCCAGCAGCCTGCTTCTTACCGCCGGATCTGTCGCGTGTACGGAGACATAGAGAGGCGATAGCTTTTCCTTCTCGATTCGCTCGATATCCTCCCCGCTGAGATTTGTCAGCGTGATATAACTGCCCTGCAGAAAAGAGAGACGAAAGTCGTCGTCCTTTATGTATAAGCTTTCCCGGCAGCCCGGCGGCGTCTGGTCCACAAAGCAGAATGCACAACGGTTCGCACAGCGCCGTATCCCGTCGAACACCGCTTCTTCAAAGCGGACGCCGGGGCCTTCGTCATAGCCTTTTTCGATCGAATAGCGCTTGATCCCGGCGCTTGTCCCCACTTCCAGCTGAACCTCTTCCCCTGCCCAGGCCATACGGAAGCGAATCAAATCCGAAGGGATCTCTCCGTTCACTTTCCTTATCTCATCGCCTGGAACCAGCCCTAGCCGGGAGGCAATCGAGTCCGGAAAAACCTCTGCAATCCTTGCTCCCACCGGCGCTTCCTCTCCCGCCTCTTCCGCATGTTCTCTGTGACGCGCCCTTTGCGTCATTCGGTTTGGCGTCAGTTCCTATTATGACGGAGATACGGTGCTTTCGTCAATCACCATTTGTGCTATAATAAGGAGAGGTAACGCGAAGGAGTGACAACACATGAAAGAAAGAAGTGAAGTGGACCCCAAGGATACCTGGAACCTTCAAGATCTCTATTCCAGTGACAAAGAATGCCTTACTGAACTGGAAAGAATTGGCCGTCTGGCTGCACAAATCGCCGAAATGCAAGGCAGGGTCACTTCTTCCGCGGAGGCGCTGCTGGAAGTACTGAAACTCAGCGACGCGCTGGGTATCGCCGCGGATCGGGCTTGTACCTATATCCGGCTGCTTTTTGATTCCGATATGGGAGAGACGTCAGCGAAAGAGCTCTTTGGGCGTATGCAGTATCTCCTGACAGACATAGGGGAAAAAACAGCCTTTTTGGAACCGGAACTATTGGCAATGGACCCGGAGACCTTTCAAGACTATTGCCTGCAGTGTCCGGATCTGACGGTCTATACCTGGTCGATGACAAAACTAT
>WRMS01000166.1 GCA_009777025.1 Clostridiales bacterium
ACCTCAGTTTCGCACCACCGCGCCCATGGAATGCGGCAGCTTTGTATTGTTTTCTTTCCCCGGTGTCATGGCTGTCCTTATCCTGTTAACCAGCGGCGCGTCCTTGGGTTTGGGTTTCTGGCATATATCCGGTATATTGGCGGGTATGTGTGTCCTTTGTATTGTTCTTCTTAAAGCCTTCGGCTTGATAGAAAAAGGGACCAAAAGTTATTAGGGAGGATCAAGATGCCAAAGGAAGAAATAGGTAAGAGAATAGCTGTCTATGGCGCCGGATCTTTGGGGACAATCGTAGGCGCCTTGCTTTCCAAAGCCGGAAAGGACGTCGATTTGATTGATACCAACGCAGAGCATGTAAAGGCCCTGAACGAAAAAGGCGCGAAAATAATCGGGCATTTGGATTTGCTTCAGCCGGTAAAAGCCATATTCCCTGATGACGCGAAAGAACCCTACGACTACATCATCTATCTTACAAAGCCCACCCAGAATGAATCGGCGTTGAAGCAGGTCGTCCGCTGTCTGAAGCCGGACGGCGTTGTGGTTGTCTGTCAAAATGGCATGCCTGAAGAAGCTGTTGCCGAGGCCGTGGGACAGGGACGGGTCGTCGGATGTGTCATTGGCTGGGGCGCCACATGGATGGAACCGGGGGTAAGCAAGCTCACCTCGCCGGTAGATCTTATGACCTTCTATCTGGGAGAGCTGGATAATCAGGTAACTGAACGCCTGAAAGCAATAGTAGATATATTCAACGATATCGGGAAGGCCAGTATCATTCCCGACCTGCGCGGAGGAAGATGGAGCAAGTTAACCGTAAACTGCGCGTTCAGCACCATGTCCGCCGTTGTAAACGGGACCTACGGCGATGTAATTGATCATCCCAAGGCAATCCGCTGCGCCGCCTTCATTTATAACGAAGCGATGGCAATAGCCGCCGCTGCGGGGATCAAACCCATTTCCGATACGCCCGGATTTTCATACGAAATGCTGACCTTCAAGAGTGGGCAGGAACTGGAACAGAAAATCCCCATCTTTAAGCAGCTGCTTGCAGAGCACCGTTCCATTAAGACGCAGATGCTCTTCGATATTGCGGCCGGACGCTACCCGGAAATTGATACAACCTACAACGGTATCCTTCTTAGATGGGGAGAGAAGTATAAGGTGCCAACCCCGGTCAATCAGCAGGTCGTCGATATCGTTCATCAGATGGCCGGCGGCAAGCTCGAGCCCTCCGCCGCAAACGTGGATCTGATTACGCTTCCGGATCTTTCCTGAAAAAACAGCCCCGGACAGCTCACCGCCGTCCGGGGCTTACAAGCTACTATATCGCCTGCGATTACTTTCTACTATATATACCGCCCGCGATTACTTCTTCAAAAGCTTCTGCGCCTGCTTTTCAATTTCGGCGGCGGTAAGCTTGAAGCGTTCCTGCAGCCAGTCCTGGGTTCCCACCTCGCCGAACTCATCCTGGACGCCCACCATGGCCATGGGAGTTGGTCTTTCAAGGGCAAACAGCTCCGCCACCGCTCCGCCAAGCCCGCAGGCAATCTGATGGTTTTCGGCGGTGATGACCCTTCCGGTTTTTGATGCGTAATCAAGTATCAGCTCCCGGTCCAGGGGCTTTACCGAAAGGGCGTCAATGACCGCGGCGGAAACTCCCTGCTTTGCCAGAGCGTCTGCGGCTTTGAGCGCCTCGCCAACCAGGATCGCCCCAAGGGCGATGATGACAAGGTCTTTACCGTCCCGCAGCAGCTTTCCCTTTCCCAGGGAAAATGACTCGCCGCTCTTGTGAATATCGGGCACCGGCTTTCGGGCCATCCGTATATAGACGCAGCCGTAATGGGCGGCGCTGGCTTCCAGTAGTTTTTCCAGAGATAAGGGGTCGGAGGGTTCGATGATATTAATACCCGGAACAAGCCGAACAATGCCAATGTCCTCAAAGGGCATATGGGTTCCGCCGTTAAACCCGGCGGTAATACCGGGGTCTGTGCCGACCAGCTTAACGTTCAGCTTCGCGTAATTCGCGGAAAGGAAAAACTGGTCGAAGGCCCTGCGGGTGGCAAAGCATCCGAAGGTGGTTGCGAAGGGAATTTTCCCCACCGCAGAAAGGCCCGACGCGACGCCCACCAGGTTCGCCTCGGCAACACCCACGTTAATTGTCTGCTGAGGATAGGCCGTCTTGAAGGGCAGGGTTCCGGAAGCTTTCATCAGATCCGCTTCCAGTAAGCATATATTTTTGTCCTTCGCCGCGAGCTTCATTAAGGTCTCGCAAAACACTGCGCGCATTTCTTTATCAGCCATATTATTTTCCTCCCAGGGCCGCGATAGTCTGTTCGGCCATTTCCATGGTAACCGGCATATTGTGGCCTTCGAGCTTGCCCTCGCAGAAAGGAGCGCCCTTGCCCTTGATGGTGTCCAGAACGATCATTGTTGGCCTGCCCCCGGACTGTGTGCCGGCGGCGCTTATGGCGTTGTGCATGGCTGCAAAGTCATGCCCGTCGCATCGCTGTACAAACCAGCCGAAGCTCCGCCACTTTTCATCCAGGTCGTCAAGACCGACAACATCTTCCACCATGCCGTCAATCTGCATTTTATTGTAATCCGTAAAGGCAATTAAATTGGAAAGCTCATACTGGGCTGCAAACATCGCCGCCTCCCATACCTGCCCTTCCTGGCTTTCCCCGTCCCCG
>WRMS01000167.1 GCA_009777025.1 Clostridiales bacterium
AGTCGCCGTCCGTGGCTCCCATCGCCTGAAAAATCATCGTGATTTTTCCATGGCTTAGACTAGCGCCCATTTGGTGTCTTTCCTGCAAAAGCGCCTACCGCCTTGCCAGACGCTATACCTCAGCCCTTATCGTAGGTTCTAAGTAGACACCAACATACAAAAGAACCAGCCCCTTCTCAGTCTTTACCCTGTCAGAGGCTGGTTTTGTCATCGGATTACGCAGGTCGCTAAGCCGCAGGCTGATGAAAGTCCTGCTTACATCATGCCCATGCCGGGATCCATGCCGCCGCCCATAGGCGGCGCCGGGTTCTTTTCCGGTTTGTCTACAACCAGACACTCGGTGGTGAGCATCATGGCGGCAATGGACGCGGCGTTCTGAAGCGCGGAGCGGGTCACTTTCGCAGGATCCACGATGCCGGCTTTGATCATATCCTCAAATTGATCCGTCAAGGCGTTGTAGCCGACGCCTTCTTCAAAGCCTTTCACCTTTTCTACAATTACGGAGCCTTCCGCGCCTGCGTTAAAAGCGATTTGCTTCAGGGGCTCTTCGAGGGCTTTACGAACAATCGTAATACCCGTATTTTCATCAGCAGTATTGCCGGTTACGTTCTCCAGCGCTTTTTGCGCGTTAAGCAGCGCTGTGCCGCCGCCGGATACGATGCCCTCTTCTACAGCAGCCCTGGTTGCCGCCAAAGCGTCTTCGATGCGGTGTTTCTTCTCTTTCAGCTCCGTCTCGGTAGCGGCGCCTACCTGGATAACGGCAACCCCGCCGGCAAGCTTAGCCAGACGTTCCTGTAGCTTCTCCCTGTCGAATTCAGAAGTTGTCTCTTCCGCCTGGTGCTTGATCGAGTTAATGCGGGTCTCAATGAGGGCCTTATCGCCTTTGCCTTCGATAATCGTCGTATTGTCTTTATCGACGCGCACCCGCGAAGCGTATCCCAGCATTTCCAGATTTGCGTTTTCCAGCTTCAGGCCAAGATCTTCGCTGATGACTTCTCCGCCGGTGAGAATGGCAATATCTTCCAGCATCGCTTTGCGGCGATCGCCAAAGCCGGGGGCTTTCACCGCCACACAAGTGAAGGTTCCTCTTAGTTTATTCAAGACAAGCGTTGCCAGCGCTTCGCCTTCGATGTCTTCAACGATCAACAGCAAAGGTTTCCCCGCCTTGACCACCTGTTCGAGGATAGGCAGGATTTCCTGGATATTGGTAATCTTTTTATCCGTAATCAGTATATAGCAATCGGAGAGATTGGCTTCCATTTTTTCCGTATCGGTCGCCATATAAGCGGAGACATACCCTCTGTCAAACTGCATACCCTCCACTTCTTCCAACTGCGTACTCATCGTTTGCGATTCTTCCACTGTGATCACGCCGTCGTTGCCAACCTTCTCCATGGCGTCGGCAATCAGGTCGCCGATGACGGGATCTCCGGCGGAAACAGTAGCTACCTGGCTGATGGCTTCCTTGGATTCAATCGGTTTGGAAATCCTCTTAATCTCAGCCACCGTTGCGGCTACCGCCGTCTCGATTCCCTTTTTCACAATGATCGGGTTCGCCCCGGCAGCCACGTTCTTCAGTCCTTCCCGGATAATCGCCTGGGCCAGCAGCGTCGCAGTAGTGGTGCCATCGCCGGCAATATCATTCGTCTTTGTCGCGACTTCCTTCACTAACTGAGCGCCCAGGTTCTCAAAAGGATCCTCAAGCTCAATATCTCTGGCAATGGTCACGCCGTCATTGGTAATCGTCGGAGATCCGAATCTTGCCGCCAGCACCACATTCCTTCCCTTGGGCCCCATTGTAATTTTTACCGCTTCGGCAAGTTGATTAACACCCCTCTCCAAGGCTTTGCGGGCGTCTTCTGCGTATAGCATATCTTTGGCCATGGTTCATCAATCCTTTCAGCATGTATAATATTGTTTCCGCTCGACTTTGTTCAATTAAAGAATAGCGTGAATATCCCGTTCGTTGAGAATCAGCAGATCTTCCTCATCGATTTTAATTTCTGTGCCGCTATATTTGCTGTAGAGTACCTTGTCGCCAACCTGGACTTCCATGGGAACCCTGGTTCCATTCTCCAGTATGCGCCCGCTGCCAACAGCCAAAACTTCGCCCTGCTGGGGTTTTTCCGCTGCAGTATCGGGAATAAAAATACCGCTGGCCAGTTTCTGCTCGGCGCTGACGGGCTTTACCACCAGTTTGTCACCAAGGGGTTTGATTTTTAAACTCATACGATTACCTCCTCATACTAGTACAATGATGATTGTCTTTCCCTTATTAGCACTCATCTCTATTGAGTGCTAGCGCATGTTCAATCATACGCGCTGCGCTGTGAAATGTCAAGAGGTAAATTCCGTGATACAGTTCAGTGCCGACTATGCCGACTATGGGGGCGCCGACACATTTGCCTGGCTACACGTCACATTCGTGATCAACATCAGGCTTTCTGATTATGTAGCCTAACGGCTCAACGTCCTTCCGATGTATCACAGACCCAACTCGTTCTATTACCGAGGACTTCAGTCGTGGTATAAGAACTCCTAGGGTTTGCATGGACTCATCTAGCGTTCAGCATGGACCCGAAACCTGTACTGAACGAAGATTCGTTCTAAGCCCACCAGCCTCCTTGAAGGACCTTCGCCTGAACCCCCTCACGGGTGGTTCTA
>WRMS01000168.1 GCA_009777025.1 Clostridiales bacterium
CCTCTTGCGTCCTCAAGAGAAAACGCCCGCCCCATGTCCCTGGCATGCGGAAGCAGGTCGTTGAGCGCGTTGCTTAACACCAGCTCTTCTATCTTTGCTTCTTCTTTATCGGAAAACTTGAACCCGTTCCCGGAAAAAATCTTTATGCCGTTGTCCTGATATGGGTTATGCGAGGCGGAGATAACGATTCCCGCATCCGCGCGCATGCTGGTCGTAATGAACGCAATCCCTGGAGTGGGCAGCACTCGAACCAGGTATGCGTCGCCGCCCATTGATGTAATCCCAGCCTCGATAGAGCTTTCGATCATGTAACCGGAAATTCGTGTATCTTTGCCTATGATGATCCGTGGACGCGAGTGCTTCTTTTTCATAGCGTATACCACCGCCTGCCCTATCCTGAAAGCAATCTCGGCGTCCATAGGGTAACGATTCGCTTCCCCCCGAATCCCGTCAGTGCCGAAAAGCCTGCCCATTTATACTTCCTCCAAACGAATTATGTTTTCAGCATGTCCATATATTTTTCTCGGGAAACATCAACAATCCTCTGCAGCCACGCGGTTCCGATCCGGGAGACATTGACCGGCAACCCCTGCACAAATCCAATGTATCCGGGGGAGGCGCTTTGGATCTTATCGGCAAGAGACATGAATTCATCACGCAATTTTTCTGTTTCCTTGTCCCTAACCGCTGACACAAGGACAGCCTCCATCGCGTGGAAATTTTCGGAGAAAGCCTTCCTAAACGCCGCATCCGTCCTTCTTTCCGGTGACGACATAACCTTTTCCGCAAGCGTTTCAAGCCGCTTTAGCCGCTCCAGTTTTGCGAGAGACAGCATTTCAACAGCCCCTTCGAAAACCAACTGTCCCAGTTCCCGCGCCTCGAAAAACGGCCGCCTCACATGCAGATACCACTCTTCGAGAGCCGCTAGGTTGGCCAGGTAGATCACGTTGTTCTCAACAATACGCTTCAACCCCGGATATGCCCCACGGACGTACGGAACCACCCGTGGGGACGGAGTTTTTCCGATGATCAGCCGATTATCCTCGTGATAATCGCCGCGCAGCACAGAGTTCGCGGCCACGATATTTCCAAATCCCATGCGGATAGGACCCACTATACCGCCCTGTCCTCCCAGAAAGATCGCCGGCTGGTTCAGCATGACTCCGCGGGGCACATCCCCAATCAGCGAAGCCGTGGTCTTGTCTCCTTCGGGCGTGAAATTGAAATGGATATAGGAGCTGCCGACCTCGCTGTGATCTTTGCGGCTGGTTCCGCCTGACATCAGACAATCGCAGAAATTTATGAGACTGCCAAGCGTCACGAAAGGAAACAGGATGGTCTGCTTGATCCCGACGCAGTGCGCGCCGTTGGCCTCCTCCTCTAATAGGCAGCCTTCGCGGACATGCGCTCCCAGCCCCATGTTTGCCTTATCCAGAAATACGGAACGAGTGAAATATCCGCCTTTAAGCTCCACCTCCGCGCCAAGCCGGCAGTCGTCAACAGTCACTGGGGCTTCTTTTCCAATGCGGCATCCCTCGGAGATTACTGTATGTTTTCCGTAGATCCTGCTGCCGGGCCAGATGCGGACACCTTTCCCCGAAATGCGATCGACATCCACCTCATCGCCCACATCCGTATAAAGAGGGTTGATAATTTCCACTCCTTTATTAATAAGATGTTTCACTTTTTCTCGATATTCCGTCCCCGGCGCCATCATTCCACCTGCCATGCCTTAAAGTTTTAAGTTATCGTTCCAATTATTATTGATCCAACATACAACACTTTTTTTTACCCAAATCTCTAAAAGTAATGCCCTGTGCCGCTGTTGCTTGAGATATCCGCACCATATACGCTATGCCAAGGCTGCCGGTCTCCTCTGCGAGCAAAACCAGGCCCGAAGAAGAGAGTCTCAAACGAGTGATGCCGGCCCTTGTCGCAAGCAACAGTTACAAAATCTGATTGCCATTGTGTGGAGGGAGAAATAAAATGCCTAAGTGATTGTTTTGTCCATTCAGGAAGCGGTTCCGCTTCCAAATCATATCTTATAAAGGGGCAGACTGTGAAAATCGCAAACGCAACGAACACAAGAGAGTTCCTCGATAAAATGACCCAAGAAATCCATGACTCCCTCACCCATTTTCTGCTGAATCACTCCGAAATCGAAGCCCGGAAACCATATGACGAAATCTGGTGCATGGGACCTGAGGGCGACCGGTACTACGAAGACATGGATGCCGTCGGGAGAAAAATGCAGGCTTATTTGAAAGAGCTGTACAACCAGTTCTTCGAAATTCTCCAGGGCTATACGGGATTCATGACGGAAGAGACGGTCGAAAAAGTCGGCAAGGCTTACACCGTTATCAGCCGGACCATCGAACATAAACTTACGTTCTGCGAAAGCAACAGACAGGCGTTGAAAGCCGTCATAGAAGCATTCGATATTCAGCGGGAATCATTGAAAGGGATTCCGGACGACATCCTGGACGCCCGATAACCGGCCATCCCAAAGAAATACAGGAAGGGGCTTTGGCAGCGCGCCGAAGCCCTTTTTACATCGTGGAATGTGGAGGCGTTGCACTAAATCTTCTCCGGATACAGACGCAACGCCATTGGCATACGATCACCAAGCGCCCCGAGCAATTCAGA
>WRMS01000169.1 GCA_009777025.1 Clostridiales bacterium
CTATATTACTACGATGATCAAAGAAAATCAATGCCTGACGATAAACAAAATCGGGTGAATTGACAGCGGAATATGTTCGATGTATAATCAACTAAATTCAAAAACATAACAGGAGGCAATAATAAATGAGCAATATCAAACAGCAAAGAATCGACGAAGACGTATTTCTGAAAATGCGCAAAGAGGTTCTCTCAGCGTGGCATACCGGGGCTGAGGTCGATTTTGACGAAGCGGTGGAATATCAGAAAAAGCTGCCGGAAAACAGGAATTTCGGGAAAATTCTCGCAAAATACCATGAGGAGGGGAATCTCGGGCTTTATCCCCGCTCCGGCGTGCCAACAGTGGAGGGCGAGATCGAGCTGCTCCGTTCGATGAACGCGGTTGGCGTGCGCCTTTTTCCATTCACAACGGACTCTTATACGCGCAATATGCAGCTTGATAAAGCTCAGCAAGGCCTGGACGAGAGCATTAGAACAGGAAAACCTAAGCTGAACGGGTTCCCCATCATTTGCCACGGCGTAAAGCAGACACGCAGAGTGGTGGAGTCATGCGAGGGAGGATTTGACGTAAGATCATCCATGAAAGCCAACAGCTTTATCGCTGAGATTGCGTTTGCTTCCGGCATGACCTGCATGCCAAACTCTCCTTTCGGATGGATCGGCTCATATGACAAATTGGCCAGCGTGGAGGAGTGCATCAGTACCGCTCAGTATCTTGGCAGGTTGGTAGGCTATTATGCCGACCGAGGCGTTTCTATCTCGATCACAAACCACGGCTGGCTATTTAACGGCATCGTTCCTATGTACATAAACACAGCGACCAAGATCATTGAGGCGCTTATTTCTGCTGAGCAAGGCGCCAAAAGCATTATACCGCTGATGAATTTCCAGGGCAACATAAATCAGGACGTCGCCGATTTATACGCCGCGCCAAAGCTATACAGGAAATATCTGGATCAGTTCGGATACGCAGACGTGGTAATTCCGGGCGTTATAGGCGACCACTCCATGCTCTACCCCTTCCCGCAGGATATTGGCTTCGCATTCGGATACATAAACTACGTCGCCATGATCGCCGCCATGGCGCCGATCGACGGCTGCTCGGTGAAGACCGTGGATGAAGCCAGCGGCGTGCCCAGCATTGAGTCGCACATGCAGACGTACAGATCCGCCGGCTGGATATTCAACGTCGTGCGCCAGCAGAAGATAAAGCTGGAAAACAAGGATATCGACCAGGAGCAGCTGATGTGCGAGCTGGCTGTCTCCGCGATCGTAGACAAAGTGATCGAGATGGGAGACGGCGACGTTGTCGTTGGAATAGAAAAAGCTATCGAAGCGGGCGCTCTGGACTCCCCGTTCTGCCTGAACGTCAACGCAAAAGACCAGGTTCTTGGAGTAAAGGACCTGCAAGGCGCGTCCCGCTATCTTGACTACGGCAACCTACCGATTCCGAAAGAAGTACGGGAATTCAACGACGAAAAGATTCGTGAAAGGGAACTGGCTCAAGGACGCAAGCTCGGCTATAAAACTTCCCTGTCCGACTTCTGGGCGTTCAGCAAGGGCGCCATCATTGGCGGTGCGGACGAAGACGCGCAGGAAGGAACAAAGCTGCCCGCTATGGAGAATCCCCCCACGATCATTACAGGAACAGTAGGCGTTGACTCTCATGTCATTGGCACAAAGATCATCACCCGGGCGCTGCGCGAGGCAGGCTTCCGCGTTGTTGCCCTGAGCGCGCAGACGCCGCCCGAGGAGTTCATCAAAGCGGCTCAGGAAACAAACGCCGATGCGATGCTCGTCAGCTCCTTATACGGTATGGCCGAGATGGACCTTCAGGGGTTCAGGGACAAGTGCGTCGAAGCGGGCGTCGGGGACGTTCTCCTGTATCTTGGCGGCATACTCGGCGTCGGGAAACATGACTTTGCCGACGATGAAGCAAAATTCAAGAAGATTGGCTTCGACCGCGTTTACCCGCCGGAAGCTGATATTGAGACGTCGATTCAAAATCTGTGCGATGACCTGAAAGCACGAAACCGCATATAGAGAAAATCAGGTATTGCATGGAAAACCTTCGAATTTTCATTGATTTCGGGAGCACCTTTACGAAGGTAGTCGCCTTTGACCTGGAAAAGGAAGAACTGGCGGCAAGGGTGCAGGCGCCGTCAAGCGTCGATACCGACATCACCGTCGGTTTGCACGCCGCGCTGCGGCAGCTTAATGAAGCGATACCGGTAAGTGAGGAAAACGTCCGGCAGGCGTTGGCTTGCAGCAGCGCCGCCGGAGGCTTGCGCATGGTCTGCATAGGCCTCGTCCCCGAATACACCACCGAAGCCGGGCGGCTGGCCGCGCTTGGCGCAGGCGCAAAGGTTGTGGGAACCTACTCCTATGAGCTGTCCCGGGGGGAGACAGAAGAAATCGCCGCGGCAGCGCCTGACATCATCCTGCTTACAGGCGGGACGGACGGCGGCAACAAGAGCATAATCTGCCACAACGCGCGGATGCTTGCCGGAGCTGGCAGCGGCATTAAAAACATTATTGTGGCGGGCAACAAGTCAGCGTCGGATGAAATCCGGGAAATTTTCTCCAGCGCCGGCAAAGATGTTTTTTACGCGAAAAATGTGATGCCGGAATTTGGAGAACTGGACC
>WRMS01000170.1 GCA_009777025.1 Clostridiales bacterium
TGTCGGTCGAGGAAATGGCGGAAAAGAAAAAGGGTGCCGGCGGCGTACGCGGCATGAAGCTGGCCGTGGACGATTTGCTCACGGCGGTGTATTATCTGGTCAGTGGCGATGAAAGCGCGATAGAATATAACGGAAAGATGCTGGAGCTTAGCAAATTGAAAGCGGGCCGGCGCGACGGCAAGGGAGTGAAAATCAGGGTAACGTAGGGCGGGGGTCACGTACGCTTACCGATGCCGAACTGTTGGCGATTCTTCTTGCAACAATGAGGGAGAGCTTATCCATATGACGAAGAGTGACAGCAGTGCAAACGTTGAAATGCTCCAAATTCTGCACGATTTAATCCTAAACTGGGAAAACGAAGTCGTCGAGTTCAAACAGGCGACAAACAGCTTCAGCCAGCATGAGATCGGGCAGTATTTCTCGGCCATCAGCAATGAAGCACGGCTAAAAGGCATACAGCACGGCTGGCTGGTGTTTGGTGTGCATGACAGGACGAGGGAGATTGTCGGAACGGACTACCGGGATGCCCGGGGCCTGGCATCGTTAAAGCGTGAGATTGCCGACAATACCACAGGGAGGATAACATTCACGGATATTTTCGAGGTCTATGACGGTGGAAAACGCGTGGTGATGTTCAAGATTCCCGCCTCAGTCACCGGTGTGCCTACCGCATGGAAGGGACATTGGTATGGGCGCGAAGGTGAATCCATCGGCGCATTATCAACGGAAGAGCTGGAGCGCCTGCGTGGACAATCCCGAAGTGACTGGTCGAGCCAGTTGATTGAAGACTCGGACATCAGCCATTTGGATAAAGACGCTGTCAATATTGCCCGTGAAGATTATAAGATGAAACAGAATCGCGATCATATCAGTGCGGAGATTGACGCGATGAGCGATGAAGAATTTTTGTCAAAGATAAAACTCATCACAGATGGCAAACTGACGAAAGCCGCAATGCTTCTTCTCGGCGACCCGGACTACGATTATTTACTGGACACGCCCGCCTGTGTGATGTGGCGGCTTTATGGAACAAATGATATGGTGACGGATTATGCGAAGTTCAAGATTCCGTACATTACGGTTGTTGATAAGGTTTACGATAAAGTCCGCAACTTGACCTACCGCTATATCCCGGACAGACGTTCGCTTCGGACTGTGGACATACCGAAATACGATACAAAGTTGCAAAGGGAGTTGTTATTTAACAGTATCGCCCACATGGACTATGCACAAGACGGACGCATCTACATTGATGAGTACGAAGACTATATTCTCATCCGGAATCCCGGTACGTTTCTGCCTGGTGACATCATGACGGTATTGCGGCCATGGTACAGGGCGCCGTATTATAGAAATCATTTATTGGCGGAAGCAATGACAGATCTCAATATGATCGATACCGTCGCGATGGGGATACGGAAGGTGTTCAGAATACAGCAGGAACGCCTATTCCCGATGCCGGATTATTTCTTCATGAAGCCGGACGAGGTGGTTGTGAGGGTATATGGCAAAACGCTGGATGAGAATTACATGCGGATGCTATATGATCACCCGGAGTATGACATTGAAACAGTCTATCTGCTGGATTGCGTGCAGAAGAAACAGCGGTTGAGTAAGGAACAATATAAACACTTGCGCTCATTAGGCGCAATAGAGGGAAAAGCCCCGAACATTCACGTTTCTTTGAATATAGCGGAGATTATCGACGAGCGGGTGCAGTATACTAAAAACAAAGCAATGGACGACCAGTATTACTTTGATTTAATCATAAACTATCTTCAACAATGGGGCGGCGGAAAGAAATCCGACTTTATCGCATTGCTCGGCGATAAGCTGTCCGATGTGCTTGATGACAGGCAAAAAGAGAACAAGGTCAAGTATTATTTGAAAGTGTTGAGCAAAAAGGATATAATCAGGCATACGGGTGGAAATCATCGTACCGGTGTATGGGTATTGGGTAAATCCGATGTGCTTTAATACCATTACCCAATGTTATATCCAATCAGTATGCCCATAGAAGTGTGGTAAGCTCTGAAATATTAACTATTTAAGCGAATGGTATTATTGGGTAAAAGAGAGTTGATAATGCTTTCTCCCGATTATTTACCCAATTACTGACGTAGCGAAAAGCATATGCGTATAATATCCGGCTCAGCCCGCAGCCTGAAACTGAAAAGCCCAAAGGGGGCGCATACCCGCCCGACATCCGACCGGGTCAAGGAAACCCTGTTCAATATCATTGCCCATGATATTTACGGCCGCCTCGTCCTGGATCTGTATTCTGGCAGCGGGGCGCTGGGGATAGAGGCCATCAGTCGCGGGGCTGAGTATGCGTATTTTGTCGATAACAGTGCCGAGGCGACAGCTTGCATAAAAGATAATCTACGCAACGCAAAAATGACAGATCGCGGCTGCGTCCTCAAACGGGATGTGCCAGCGGCGCTGCGTTACTTGGAGGGCTTGCCGGAGCTTACAGGCCGGTGCTTTGACTTAATTTTCATTGACCCGCCCTATGGCATGGAGTATGAAAAGCAGGTGCTGTTTCTGCTGGGCAAGAAAAAATACCTGGGGGCGGAGAGTTTGATTGTCTTGGAGGCGCAAATATACTTGGACGCAGCTTTGATTTTGCCGGAGGGGA